>WRJK01000020.1 GCA_009782285.1 Clostridiales bacterium | reverse complement strand
ATGTGCTTTGTTATTTCGTATTTGATTTCTGCCATTTCTCCTACCTCCTATTGATTGTCTTTATTGTTATTGTAGCAAATAATCAAACAAAAATAAACTCTAAAAAACTTCAATCCCCACAGGGCAATGATCGCTGCCGTGGACGTCGTCGTAGATCGTTGCGCTTTTTACTCTGCTTGTCATGCGGTTCGAGCCTAGGAAGTAGTCGATGCGCCACCCAACGTTCCGCTCCCTGACGCCCGGCATCATCGACCACCACGTATAGGCGTCGTGCTTGTCCGGGTTGAGATGGCGGTAAAAATCCGTGAACCCCGCAGCCAGCAGCTCCGTCATCTTGTCCCGCTCTTCTTGCGTGAATCCGGCGTTCCTTACGTTCGACTTTGCATTTTTTATGTCGATTTCCTCGTGTGCGCAGTTCAAATCGCCGCAGATTACTACAGGCTTTTTCTTATCCAAACCGCACACGTATTCCCGGAAATCGTCCTCCCAGCCCATGCGGTACGACAAGCGCAGAAGTTCCCTCTTCGAATTCGGTGTGTACACGTTCACTAAGTAAAACTCTTCGAATTCAAGATTTATTATGCGGCCTTCTCGGTCGTGCTCGTCTATGCCCATGCCATACAAAACAGTGATTGGCTCCGCTTTTGTGAACACGGCAGTTCCGGAATAGCCCTTTTTGTCTGCACTGTTCCAAAATTCATAGTATCCTTGCAAGTCTATCTCCGCTTGCCCTTGCTCCATTTTCGTTTCCTGCAGGCAAAACACGTCAGCATCGATTCTGCCAAACGCCTCTTCGAAGCCTTTTTTCAGGCACGCCCGCAGGCCGTTCACATTCCATGACACCAGTTTCATGCTGCTTACCACCTTCCTCCGCCGAAGCCGCCGGATCCACCCCCAGTCGAGCTGCTGCTGAAACCACCGCCGCCGAAGCCGCTGTCGCTGGAGCCGCCGCTGTTTGGAGGAACTGCAATTCCGCTTTTTATCGAAGTTGCCGCCTTGTTGAAAGACCTCATGAACACCACCGAGTTGAACGTTCCAAAGCCCGCCGGATCAGCAGGCGAATACCATTCGGGGGCTTTAATTGCAATACCCTTGAAGTTATCAGCCCATTTGCTGGAGAGCCCGAACACGTAGGCGTAAGGGAGTATACTGTAGAAGTAAGACGGGTTTTCGTCCACGAGCCTTTTCAGCCTGTCAAGCTCCGCTCTCTGTATGAACTCCTTGAAACCCAAAAGCTTGCCTAGAATTTCAACACCCTTTTTCGTCCTAAAGTTAGACGCTTCTGTGAAAAGCAACGGCGCGGCAGAGCAAATTGCAGCCCCGATTGAAAAGGCGCCGAGTTTGAAGAACAACGTGCCCAAAGCTATAAACTCCGCATACATAATCGCAAGAAACAATATGTGAAGAACTGTCGAGACGCGGCGCTTTGCCGTACTCGAGCTGTACTTACTGCTGCGAAAATGGACAAAGGCAATGCCGCCCAAAAACACGAATACTATGACTTGCAACAGAAGTATGGCCTCCAAGCCTTTAACATGCAAGGCGATCAGCGCGAATAGCGACAATGGAACGATTGCCAATAATACGCCTACCAAACGTGCGAGAATCAAACTCAATTTAAAAACCTTGTTTTCAGGCTTCCTGAAAAACGACCTCAGCTGGCTCACTGCCGCTTTGTAGCGCGGGTAAAAGCTGCCCTTAAGCTCAGCAAGGTTAACTGAATCGCCGTCAGCAAACAATCCATTGAACAGCATACGCTCATAGTTGCGGGCGCCTGCCGGCAGGCTCTTGACTTTCTTCAGGATTATCTCCTTCTTCTGTCCGCTCTCTTCAATTGCCAGGCAACCTTGGTCTGCGAAATATATGATCATCGCCGCCATGTCTTTGCTGTCAATGTAGCCGTCGATTACGTACCCAGCTTCTGCCGGCGTTATCCCTTCAGGAGGGTAAAATTCCACCGTCTTGACGATCCTAGGCGCCCTTCCGAACAAAAACCACAAGGCAAACGCAAGGATTGCAGCGAGCGCCGAAAGCAGGTATGCGACGGCGAACATCCAAGTGTCTGTCATAACGCCTTCAAAATAACCCTCTGGGAGCTGGATTGCCAATGTCAGCCCATCCCCGTATTTCACGGGGCTCCGGCTTTCTGCCGTTATCATGCGCCCTTTAAAACTGACGTCCATGTCAGCAAGCTCGGTTGAGCCTGCCCTGCCGCCCGTAATCCTCACGTATTCTTCGTCAAAGGGCTTCGGCATGTTGATCCTAACGCGGAAACTCTCGATGTCAGTGTCCCATCCCTTGGGCGAAAGCAAGTTCCAGTACAGGAAGTCGTTATCCGGGTTCGTGTCCTTGTAAAACCTGCACCGGTACTCGATAGTATACTCCTTTTCACCCCGAACGAAGACATCTGGGTCGCCGATCTTTACTATGATGTTGCCATTTTCCCTATAGGTCTCGTACCTGTCCCCCGTCGCCCTCACTTTGTCTATCTTGTACTCCCTGCCTAATGGGATGTAGGCAAAGATGCCATGGCTTGCATAATTGAAGTCGACCGATACCTTGTATGTCATGTAAAAGGAATTGTCCTCCCTCACGTCCATGGCAATGTCAAATTCATTCGTAACGTACGAGGCTGCATGGGCTTGGACGGGGAAAAAGCACAGCACAAAACACGCCAGTAAAAAAAATGCCAGCGTCTTTGAAGCGTCAGAACTGCACTTTGACATTTTGCCTTTCCTCCCTAGACTCCACTTCGAACATGGGTTTCCTTGTGAAATGAAATATCCCTGCGATGATGTTGCTTGGGAACGATTCCACTTTTGTGTTGAAATCCTTCACGACTCCGTTGAAATACTTCCTTGAGTTCGCAATTTCGTCCTCTATCCTCATCAGCTGTTTCTGCAGATCCATGAAATTCTCGTTCGCTTTCAAGTCGGGATAGGCTTCCGCTACGGCGAACAGGGTTTTCAGCGTCCCGGAAAGCATGTTCTCGCCGGCGATTTTGTCTTCAATCGTTGCGGCGCCCTGCGCCATGTTCCGCGCCTGCACCACCTTCTCAAGGGTGCCCGACTCGTGCTTGGCATACCCTTTCACGGTTTCCACCAAGTTCGGTATCAGGTCGTACCTCTTCTTCAAGTAGACGTCCATGGTTGAAAAAGCTTCCTCGATCATGTTCTTCAGCTTGACAAAACTATTGTAGCCTGCCGCTAACCAAACGGCTATAATTGCTGCTAACGCGATGACTGCCAGTATAATCTTCATTCTCTTACCTCCATTCCGGTTAATCGATAATTCTCCAATCAATTGGCTCTTCGCCTTTCTGCTTCAAAAACTCGTTCGTGCGCGAGAAGTACTTCCCGCCCCAAAACCCGTTGTATGCGGAAAGCGGGCTCGGGTGGGTCCCCGCAATTATCAGGTGGACCGGATTCGTCAGGAGCACGGATTTCGCCTTTGCGTTTGCCCCCCACAAAATGAAAACTATGGGTTTCTCCCTTTCGTTCAAAATTTTGATCACCCTGTCAGTAAAGGTTTCCCAGCCCTTTCCTTTGTGGGAATTCGCCTGCCCACGCCGCACGGTCAATACTGAGTTGAGCAGCAGTACCCCGTGCTTTGCCCAGTCGGTGAGGCAGCCGTGGGAGGGCGGCTTTATTCCGAGGTCGCTTTCCAGCTCTTTAAATATGTTAACCAGCGACGGAGGTTGCGGGAGCCCCTTCTGCACCGAAAAACAGAGCCCGTGCGCCTGCCCTGGCTCATGGTATGGGTCCTGCCCCAGTATGACTGCTTTGACGTCCTCATATGCCGTGCTCTTCAGCGCGTTGAAAATGTCATGCATACTTGGGTATATTGCCCTGCCCTTGTACTCGCTGATTAAAAAGCTCCTCAGTTCTTGGTAGTAGCCCTTGTCGAACTCGCCTTCAAGGGCCTTGTCCCAGCTGTTGCCTATATTGACCATGCTTTGCCTCCATAGCGTATTATATCATCTTTGGGCAATTGCCACAAGCATGTGTTCCCATCATACTTGACTTTTTGCATCTGTTTTGGTTTAATTGAGATGTAATTTAAACACATTGCCCCGCAAGGCGGCAAAAAACAGGAGGTTAGATTTATGGAAAGAAAAAGAAAGCAAAAACTCAGAATTCTGCCGCTTCTTATGGCGTTGGTGATGGTTTTCCCGTCTGCTGCCATAGCGTCGGCCGACACGGGGGCTGTCTCTGCCAAAGAATCCATCCGGCTTGAGCTGCAAGCTTTGGTCACCGAATCAAAAGGGATCCCTCAGGGCGAATTGGACAGTTGCCCCGCCATCATCGCAAGCCAGCTCGCCTACTCGACGGAAAAGGCAGCAAAGCTGGCTCTAGGCCCCGTCGGGTCAGCAGACAGAATGAAACTGGCTGCATTAGAATTGCGGATCGCATTGGATGCGGTCACCGTTGACCTTCAAAACACAACAATTGACGACATGCAAAAATTAGTCCGAGCGGGAAAGCTTACCTACGAGCAGCTTACGCGGATGTACCTCACCCGAATCGAAATGTACGAGTTCAACACCTTCAAGCTCAATTCAGTGCGCACCCTCAATCCGAGTGCCCTGTCTGACGCTGCAAAGTGCGACGTTGCGTTCGCGGAAGACCCCGCAGTTGCAAACGGTATGTTCGGTATACCCGTGCTTCTGAAAGACAACATCAACGTTGTGGGCATGCCAAATACGGCTGGCTCCATCGCCTTGGCAAACAACTACCCGCCATACGACGCGCCCCTTGTCACGAACTTGAAGGCGGCGGGCGCTGTCATCCTTGGCAAGCTCAACCTGACGGAATTCGCCCACTCAGTCGACTCTAGCATGCCCGCCGGCTTTTCTGCCTTGGGCGGCCAAGTCAAGAACCCATACAGGCCAAACCGTCTGCTGGGAGACAGCTCGACCGTAGGCCCCAGCGGCTCCTCCGCAGGCTCCGGCGCCGCAGCTGCCGCCGCACTGGCTGCAATCACAGTCGGAACAGAGACCGACGGTTCCATCTTAAGCCCTGCTGCAAGAAACTTCATAGCAGCAGTCAAACCCACCGTAGGCCTGATCAGCCGATACGGGGTCATACCCATTTCCGCCACTCAGGACACGCCGGGACCGATGGGCCGCAACGTGTCTGACCTAGCCGTCCTGCTCAACGCAATGGCGGGCTACGACCCCAACGACCCGTTCACAGAAGGCATTGCCGCCGCCGGCGTTACCGGCGTGGACTACACCAAAAGCCTGAAGCTGGGCGACCTTGAGGGCAAGCGGCTCGGGCTCACAGGCATTCCCGGAACGACCAGCGCAGCTTATGCGCCGTTCCAGGCTGCGCTGCAGGCTCTCAGGGACGCAGGCGCCGAAATCGTGACAAAACCAGCCGGCACAGCGTTGACATACTACAACCCCTCAAACCCCAACAGCAACCCGTCGTCGCCAAGCACTGTTGTCCTCGACTATGAATTCAAAAGAGACTTGGCTGCGTATCTGGAGACGCTTGATCCAAGCTACCCCTTCAAGACGATTCAGGACATCATCGATTTCAATTTAGCTTATGAAATAGACCACCCGGGCGGCGCTATACCGTACAGGCAGAGGTGGCTGATAGCCGCCGCCAACTATGACCTTGAGGCTGACAAGGCTAGGTACGAGGCAGACATCTTGAGAGAAATAGCTTATTCGCGAACCAACGGGATAGACTACGTCCTAAAAGAATACAACCTCGACGGCCTCATTACGACAGGCACCTCTAGCATAGGCGCAAGGGCCGGCTACCCCACGGTGTCAGTCCCCCTCCAGTATTCCGGCGGAACGGGTTCCTCGACCAACATCATCTTTACCGGCACCGCCTTCACTGAAGCACAGCTGCTCGAGTTCGCCTACGTGGTCGAACAGGCCACCAAGTACCGCGTGCCCCCGGGCATGGCAGACAAAGCCAGCCTGCAGGTGGCAATTGGCGCCGCGCAAAGGCTTACTTCAAGCGAGCGCGCACCGTTCCTAGGCACCTACAATTCATCATTGAGCGTGTATCAAGACAATTTCCTGCCCCAGATGGACATCGACAAAGCCGACGTTGCATTGCGCGGCGCTTTCCTGGCTGTATACCCGGCAGATAAAGCACAGCTGAACGAAGCAGTCGGATTTGCGGCTCAAGTCAACCCTGACTACCTCGACCCTTCAGTCAAAGAAGGTTTTCTGGCCCTGCTTGACAATGCCGCCTCTGTAAATGCGGACGAACTGCCACTTCCAGAGGAAGTGGATGCCGCATACAATGCCCTGAATGCTGCAATCTACGATTCCGCAGCCTTCTTCAGCATCCACGGGGCGCCTGTAAGCTTCATTGACGGTGATGCCGAGTTCATTCTGTCTGTTGAAAACGTGAACAACCTGCTGACGGTGAACCTGACGTTCGAAATAGACGGCGACATGCTTTCAGGCAAGGGCCTTTTGGGTCTTAACGGCTTCGAATCCATGAACGGCATCCTCTGGGTTTATTCAGGCGATGGCAAATGGAGCGGCACAGTCACGCTAGCTTTGCCTTCCGGCGCCACCACCGGCTTGACGACCGAAGCTCCGGTGGACATCGCAAAATTCATATTTGCGCCAAAGGGGTTCGGCAACGCAGCCATGACCTTGACTTCTGCCGAGGCTGTCGGGCTTGACGACACGACGATGTACATTCCGTCAATTATAAAAAACGGCACTGCCACCACGGTAATCGCCAAGTCGAAATACGACCTGAACAGGGATGGCACCGTTGACGCACTTGACCTTGGCATCATGCTGCTGTACTGCGGCTTCGATGCCGACTCCCCTAGCTGGGGCTCCGTGGTCAAGGTCAACGACGCGTGGGGCAACCCGGTAACGGCAAGCATGTGCGACGTCAACGGGGACGGAATGATCGACATGCTGGACCTGCTAGACCTTTTCATCCATTACACTAAATAAACCGCAAGGCAAAAAGCGAGGGTGCTTGCAATCATCCTCGCTTTTTGTGCTAAATTAGCATGATACGGCAATGATAATTGCCAATGAATAGGGGGATGAGCGTTCCTATTTTTTAGAACGGAACCTTCTAATTTCACAACGTAACCATTTAATCCATTCGTCCATACCCTCGCCGGTCTTTGCCGAAACTGGGATGACTTTGATGTTGGGGTTGAGTTTTTTTGCCCGCTTTGTGCATTGTCCGATGTCAAAGTCGAAACACTGCATGGCGTCAATCTTGTTAATCAGCAGCACATCGCAAATGGCAAACATAAGCGGATATTTCAAAGGCTTGTCGTCACCTTCCGGTACTGACAGGATCATTGCGTTCCGGGTCGCACCAGTGTCGAATTCGGCAGGGCAGATCAAATTTCCCACATTTTCGAGCATCACAAGATCTAACTTGTTCGCCCCAAGCGCTATCAGGCCTCGGTGCGTCATGTTAGCATTGAGGTGGCACTTGCCTCCCGTGTGCAGCTGGACAACACCCACCCCTGTGTTTGATATGATACGCGCGTCCAGATCGGAATCGATGTCCGCTTCCATGACACCGATGCGGAATTTTCTCTTAAGCGCGTCAATTGTTTTCACAAGCGTGCTCGTTTTTCCGGCTCCAGGCGAACTCATCAAGTTCAGCATAAAAGTGTCTGCGCTGTACAGCTGCTTTCTTAGGGTTTGAGCGTCGTCTGCGACACCCTCATAAACTTGCTGTTTAATATCGATAACACGAAAATCCATCAAAACCTTCTCCATTGCCCTTGCCAAGCCGTTACGGATTTGGCAATTGTATTTTACAAGCAGTTTCTTTCATTGAAACGAGCCACCCCTTGCTTGCTATGAAGAGAGAGCATGCCGCAGAAAACCATGTAAGCCAAATTTCAAACCTCTCTCCAAACACAGAACGTCATTGTGGTCATACCAACAATCGAAACTGCTTATCTATTATAATAAGCCACTGTACATTACTTGTCAAGCGTTTTTTTGAAAATATTTTTTTTGGTCATACCAAAAACCTCTCCCTCCTTAAACCCCAAACCCCCAGCTACAACAATAGTGGTTGCTACTGTCAGCTGCCATATGCTATAATAACTCTAGCACTTGGCCATACCAAGACTATATTGAAG
Organism: Clostridiales bacterium; assembly: GCA_009782285.1. Taxonomy (GTDB): domain Bacteria; phylum Bacillota; class Clostridia; order Peptostreptococcales; family Anaerovoracaceae; genus WRJK01. The sequence goes on along the minus strand of WRJK01000020.1, from coordinate 27,784 downwards.
AGGGAGTGATCAGAAATGGAATTCTCCAGGCTCACAGCACCTTCACTCAAGGAATTGTTCATAAACGAAATGGAAGCGATGATACTGTCCGGCAAGCTTGAAGTGGGCGAAAAACTACCCACCGAGCGGGAGCTCGCAGAAAGCTTGCAGGTAAGCCGAGGGATAGTGAACGGGGGGCTTTCAGAGCTGGCGCGCAAGGGTTTCCTGCACGTCAAGCCGCGCTCAGGCGTCTATGTGGCTGACTACCGGCGCTACGGCACGATGGAGATACTGCTCTCAATCTTGAATTCAAACGGGGGGCACCTGCGCCGGGCTGAAATCCGCTCAATGCTCGAGCTAAAAATCATCCTTGACAAGCTAGCCGTGGAACTGGCCATTCCAACGCTGGACGAATCCGGCCTTCAAGCGGTTAAAGACAAATTCGCCGCCATGAAGGACGCATCTCAAGTGGATGAAATGGCAAATGCTGCTTTCGAATTCTACCACGAGCTTTCAATGGTCAGCGGCAATACGCTGCTACCGCTGATATACTGGTCTTTTCGCATACCCATCCTCTACCTGTGGGAGAGGTACATAAAGAAATACGGCAAGGACGCCTCTCTTGAAAACGCCTCTGCCGTCATGGAAGCTGTCGAAGCGAAAGACGCGGACGCTGCCAAAGCTGCTGTCGAAAGGGCAATATCCGTCGTCATCTCGGGAGCAAAGGAGATATACGAAGACTGATTCATATGCAAAGGCGCAGCAGCTTCAAAAGGAACTCCTCGAATCTGTCTTCGCCGTCAAGTTGCGTTATGCATGCGTCGACCATAGCCCGCTGATCAGAGTCGAGCAGCCCCATGTCATCCATGCCCCTTACCATGCCAAAGCGGCGAGCCAACTGGTATCTGCGCCGCCCGTAGGCGTCGAGTTTTTCGAATGCGTCGAACACCGACAGCATTTTTCCCATGTCCGTCTCCATGCTGCCGTCAACGCTTTCAAATAGGTTTACCATATGATCGCTGCAAAGCTGCCCGTCGACAGCCCTGACATTCTCAATCATTTTCTTCAGTTCTGCTGCTTTTTCAGCATCAGTGCATTCTTCAATCAAGCCGCCTTGTATGTCTTCCATGAGCCCGGTGCCCGGAATCGAGACGAAAGTCCTCACCCTTACGAAGTCAGGGTTGACTTTGTTGATCACGTCAGCAGTTTCAACTGCGCTGTCGTCCGCTAAAGCCTTACCGCCGACTCCGGGCATGTAATACATCGAGAATTCAATTCCGGCTGCCTTGACCTTTTGCCCCGCCTCGATTTCCTGCTCTTTTGTAAAGCCCTTGTTGATCAGCGCCAAGACTTTGTCAGACCCAGACTCAAATCCCGAATGGATGCGGTCAAGGCCAGCTTTTTTCAATCCGGACATCTGTTCAGCTGAAAACCTGGCCAAGGAGTCTGCCCTGCCGTAGGACGTGACCCGCTTCACATTTGGGAGCTTTTCCCTCAAGTACTCCAGGATTTCCCTGAGCTTGCCATACGAAAGCGCCATTGTGTTCGCATCCTGAAGAAACACGGAATCCCCGCCGCCTGCCGCCCATTTCGCAATTTCACTCCTATGCGAGACGATGCGGTCTATGTCTCCTTTTATTTCTTCCACCGGCCGGATGCTGAACCGCTGCCCCTTGTACAAGCCGCAAAACCTGCACCTGTTCCAAGAGCAGTTCCGCGTGACCCGGAGCAAGAGGCTGTTCGCCTCGCTTGGAGGCCTGATGGGCCCGATTTCAATTTCGTTCTGCGAATTGTTAATCAAAATCCCAGTCCTCATCGTCGTCCTCGTCGAGATCGTACTGCTTTGGCCCTTCGCCTTGGGATTTGATTGTGTGCCCAAACGGCGTCTCCTCGTTTATTTCCGATTCAAGCTTTACGTTGAAGCGCCATTGATCGCCGAAATCGTACAGGAACAAGAACTTTGAACCTTTTATTAGACCTAAATCCTCAAGCACCTGTTCAGCGGCGTTCTGCCGTTCTAGGCATCTTGGTGGATAGAAAACGGGCACGTTGCGCGTCCTTCCTTTTGCGTCCATGTAAAAGGCGTAGATGTGGTCGTTGTCGAAATCGTACGCCCGCAAGATAGCCTCGCTCAAATCGTCTAAAGTGTCCCCTTTGCTGATCTGAATTTTGCGCCAAACGCCCCTACCGTGCGAAACATTGAATATATATGAATCTTCAGTTTCCCTCCTCCGGCTTACAAAAAAACCGTCGACGAAATCATCATCATCATCATCGAAATCGAAGTCATCGAAATCGTCATCGTCGTCATCGTCGAAGTCGTCGAAATCGACATCGCTGAACACTAACTCAAATGAATATTTTTTACGGCACTGTGCACATTCAAGCTCATGCGCGAAAAGCTCGCCTGACAGTTCTTTTATGTACATCGTGTCGCATCCGCACTCTGGGCAGTCAAAGCTGGTGCTGATATGATCCATGCTCATTGAATAGCATTCTTCGAACCACATGGCAAGCTCCACAATGTCTTTGGAATACCCTGTCCCGATGGTAACATGGTCTATTTCGTCAAGCGAAAAATAATCCTCTTCTTCATCGAAATACATGTCGTGCATTTTGATTATACTGGCTATGAACGTGTCCAAGGTGATTTTGTTTTTTAGCTCATTCGCCAAATATGCGGGTATCCGGCCTTCTTCAGCTGCCCTTGCCGTCACATAAGCCAGCTTTTCATTGAAATCGTCAACATGCTCTGCCTCTATGGCTTCATTTTGTTCCGGCTCATCGATTTTTCCCATTGCATTTTTCTCCTTTTTCTCATTTTTACATATTCTATCACAAATCTTGCGCTGATACCATATCTATTATCTCAGCCTTGCGAAAAAAATATTGAATAAAATACAAGAATCCTGTATCATTAGGCTGAAGCTTTTACTTCGGAATTACAATGAAGGTGTCGGCAATGAAAAAACACTTTGGATTCTTTGCGCTGCTGGCGGCAGCCTTTCTGGCATTTGGGTTGCTGACGGGCTGCGTAACCATAGCAGAGGACGAAACGGCTCTGGCTGCTGATATACCAGAGCTGGACGGTGCTGCTGCAGACGATGCACAAACGATGACAGTCCATTTCATCGACGTTGGCCAAGGCGATTCGATATTCATCGATTTCGGAGACTATGAAATATTGATTGACGCCGGCATCCAGAAATACGGCAAGACAGTGGCAGAATACATCGCACCCTTTGTCGACCCGCCGATTGAACTGGTAATAGCGACGCATCCGGACGCAGACCACATTGGCGGCTTGCCTGATGTTATTAGCACGTTTGACATCGGCAAAATCCTCTACAACGGCGAAGAGAAAGACACTGCCACGTACCGGTCGTTCTCAGAGACTGCCCGGGCAAAACAGGACTGCGAATTCTCGGCGGCGGCAGACTCAGTGTATGACATGGGCAGCGGCGCCTCGATAGAGATAATAACGCCGGTAAAACACTACTCCGACGTTAACGACAACAGCATTGTTGCCATCCTCAGATACAACGACGTAAGCGTACTGCTGACAGGCGACATGGAGGCGAAGTCAGAGAAGGACCTGCTGGACAGGTTTTCCAAGGTCGATGTGCTTAAGGCTGCCCATCACGGTTCAAAAACTTCGTCAAGCGCAGGTTTTTTGGGCATTGCAGAACCAGAATACGTCATTGTGTCAGCAGGCGTGGGCAATAGGTACAAACACCCCCACCTTGAAGCGCTTGAAAGGTTTTTCAGCATCGGCGCAACCGTGTACGGCACATTTAAGGAAGGCACTATTGTCATGAGCACCGACGGGGCATCCTACAGCTTTACGGCTTCGGAAGCACTAACTGCAAGCGACGCGGGGGACAAAATTGAATAAACCTGGGCATTGCCCTTGACACATACCCACGCAATCATATATAATTCAATTAATTCAATACACATTTAAGACGATGGTGAGCAACCAGGTTGGAATCCTGAGCAGTCCTGCTACCGTGTAGGCGCAAGCCTGAGCCGGAAAATCTGCCTCGTCTTAAGGCGCCTTAGCCGTGTCGCAGCAGCTTCACAGAGCATGAAGACTGTGCGTTTGTTTTTGGTATTCATCCCGCAACCAAGCGATGCCGGCCGCGAGGCGGGATTTTTTGTTGCAGGAGAAAAGGCCATGTCGATTAGTACGCTGCGAGGGTACGTCTCGCAAATAAACCCACCTGACAGAACTGCGGTTGAAAGAGCAAGGTTCAGGCTTGACGGTTTGGCAAAACCGCCGGGCAGCCTTGGCAGGCTGGAGGACATCGCGGCAACGCTGGCTGGCATCAGTGGCGAGATGTTTTACGATGCAGGCAAACGGTGCGTCATTATTATGTCGTCTGACAACGGCGTCGTGGAAGAAGGCGTCGCATCAGCCCCTCAAGCGGTCACATATGCGCAGACCGTCAATTTCACCAGGGGCATTACCGGGGTGGCAGCAATTGCGAAGCAATTCAATACAGATTTGATCGTTGTGGACGTGGGGATAAACGCCGAGGTGGATCACCCTCTTGTTTTGAACAAAAAAATCCGGAAATCCACATGGAACATAGCAAGGCGCGACGCTATGACCCATGACGAAGCTGTACAGGCAATCCTAATTGGGATAGAAACAGCAGAAAACGCTGTCAGAAACGGATACAGGCTGATTGGCGCCGGGGAGATGGGCATTGGCAACACCACCACGTCGTCTGCTGTGCTCTGCGGTTTGACCGGACTGCCGGCCGAAGACGCCACGGGGAAAGGTGCCGGATTGAAAGACGAAGCGTACCGGCACAAGATAGAAGTCATACAAGCGGCATTGAAGCGCAGCAAGCCAGACCCTGAAGACCCTATCGACGTGCTGGCAAAGGTTGGAGGGTTTGACATTGCCGCTTTGGCAGGCGTCTTCATCGGCGGCGCGCACATGAAAGTGCCTGTGGTCATCGACGGTTTCATTTCCATGGTGGCTGCATTGGCTGCGTACAAACTCAGCCCCCTGGCAAAAGAGTACATGTTCGCCTCCCATGCGTCCGGAGAGCAGGGGTTCGCCCATGCTGCCTCCGCACTCGGTGTCACGCCTTGCCTGAATTTGAACATGAGGCTGGGCGAAGGCAGCGGCTGCCCTATCATGTTTGCAGTGATCGACGCTGCCTGCGCTGCTATGCGCGGCATGGGCACATTTGAACAGGCAGACATTGGGGAAGAATACCTGAATGAAATAAAAGGCGGCGGCAATTTCACGGTAGCAAAGCATCCGGCTGCCGGAGGTGCCGGCAAATGAGGGTTTTCATATCGGGCGGGTGCAAAAACGGCAAATCGTACTACGCGCTGCGCCTTGCAAAGGCGCAACACAACGGAGGCGGCCTTTTCTACGTTGCCACGATGAAACCAACCGACGCAGAAGACAGGGAGCGCATCGACAGGCACCGCCGCGAGCGGGAAGGCTGGGGGTTTGCCACAGTAGAGCAGCCAACAGGCATTGAAGGCGTGTTGGGCAAGTGCAGCCCTGGCGGTTCTTTCCTCATCGACAGCGTTACTGCGCTGCTCTTCAATGAAATGTTCCCTGTGGGCGGCACAAGTGGTTGCGGAGCCATAAGCCCTGCTGAAAAAACAGAGCTTGGGCTTCTGCGTGTCATTGACAGCATTGAAAACATTGTAATTGTATCAGACTACATATACAGCGACGCCATGGTTTACGGCGATTTAACTGAAAACTACAGGAAGGCGCTTGCCGGCATCGACTGCGCCTTGGCGAAGCGCTGCGACATAGTCTTGGAAGCCGCATACTCGAATTTAGTGGTGCACAAGGGGAAAGAATTGCTTGGTAAACTCTATGATAAGATGCTTTAAAGGGTTTTATATGTCACTCGGCATGTTCAGCGCCTTCCCACTGCCTACCCGGCAATGGGACGACGCTTGCAGGGATCTTGCGCTGCCGTGCCTCCCCCTCGTGGGCGGGCTGGTTGGCTCGCTGTGGTGGGGCGCAGCCGAACTGCTCTGCGAAAGCGGCATGCATACAGCCTTGGCTGCTGCTGCCATTGCCCTTGCCCCGTTCGCCGCTACAGGCTTCCTGCACCTCGACGGCTATATGGACACCAGCGACGCAGCTCTTTCAAGGCAGCCTTTCGAGGAGAAGCTGCGCATACTCAAGGACCCGCATGCAGGCGCCTTTGCCGTCATAATGCTCGCCGCACTGTTCACCCTGCAGTTCGCAGCTTGCTGGGCCATAGCCGAAAAGGGGGAGCTCCTTGCGCTGCTGGCGGTTATAGCAGTCGTTTCAAGGTGCTGCTGCTCCCTGTCGGTCCTGTGCCTCAAAGCCATGCTGGGCAGCGGCTACGCCAGCATGTTCAAACAGGGCACTGGCCTTCGGCATAAAGTGTTCGTTGCGGCTTTGGCTGCCTTAGCGGTGACTGCGGCTGTTCTTTACGCTGGTGTTTGGGGGCTTGTCGTCGCGTCCTCTGCAGTATTAGGGTATGCGGCTGCGGCTGCGTTCACCTATAGGGAATTCAAGGGCATATCAGGCGACCTTGCAGGGTTTGCCTTGGTAATTAGTGAGATTTGCGGGCTCTTCGCGCTCGCTGCAATATGAAAACGAGGTGACAAAGCAAATGGTTTTAGTATTTGGCGGGGCATACCAAGGGAAACTGGCGTATGCCAAAGAAAGGTTCGGCCTGACTGCAGCAGACGTCTACAGATGCAGCTCGGGCGAGGCTGGCATGCCCGTCGGTAAAAAGACGGTTTACGAAATCGACAAGTGGATACTGGCGCTTGTAAAAGCAGACATTGATGTAAGTGAATCCATGAAGCAGTTCATCAGCAGCAACAGAGACGCAACCGTGATATGCAACGACATATCTTGTGGCGTCGTCCCTGCCGACAGCTTGTTGAGAAAATGGCGCGAGGCTGTGGGGAAGTCCCTTGCGGAACTGTCGCGGGCTTCCGACGAAACAGTGCGCCTGTTCTGCGGGATACCGTCAAGGGTTAAGTAAGGAGGCTCAAATGAAAACAAAATTATCAGCGTTTCTCCTGATGCTGGCTGTTCTGGCAACTGCAGCATCGTGCGGAAACGTATCAGCTGAAAAAACGCTGACCGGCACTGACAGGGAAGGCAACCCTGTTGCTCTGCCTCAAAACATGGAAAGAATAATTTCAATGGGCCCGTCAAACACTGAAATCATCACCGCTCTGGGCTACGGTGACAAGATCATTGCGATAGACTCGTATTCAAGCGACATTGAAGGCATCAACCAAGGCCTTCCCATGTTCAACATGATGAGCCCCGACGGAGAGCAGATAATAAACCTGCAGCCCGATGTAATCTTCGTGACTGGCATGACTAAAGTCGACGGCGGCGACCTGCTTAAAAGCGTCTCCGACACCGGAATCTGCATCATGTACTTGCCCTCCTGCACAAGCATCACCGACATTAAGGAGGACATCAGGTACATTGCTAAGGTTCTCGGGGCGCAGGCTGAGGGCGAAGCCTTGGTGGCCAAAATGGAGGATGAGATCGCCAAGGTCGCAGCGATCGGAAGCGCCATAACCGAAAAAAAGGCAGTCTACTTTGAAGTCGACGCCCCCCCGTACCAAGTCAGCTTCGGCAGAGGTGTCTTTTTGAACGAAATGCTTGAACTCATCGGCGCGGAAAACATTTTCAGGGATCAGGATAGCTGGATTTCCCTCACCGACGAGGCGGTCCTGCACGCAAACCCCGACGTCATCCTCACAAGCGTGAACTATGTCGACAACCCAATTGAAGACATAAAAACAAGGCCCGGCTGGAGCGAAGTGGCTGCAGTGAAAAACGGCGAGGTGTACATCATCGACGCAGACTCCAGCAACCGCCCCAGCCACAACATAGTAAAAGCCTTGCTGGAAATGGCGAAAGCCGTCTACCCCAGCGAATACACAGACCTATGAAGACTAAAGCCGCCACCGCAGCATGCGCCAGTTTGATCGTTGTTATGCTTGGCGCTGCGCTGGGCAGCGTTTCCATACCGCCCGGCGATATTTTCAGCATCATAAGCCACAAGGCGGCCGGCAGCCCGCTGCCCGCCCACATCGAGCCGGCGTTGGTAGCCATCGTGTGGAACCTGCGCCTGCCCCGCGCCCTGCTTGCTTTTTTCGTCGGTGCCGCGCTTTCTGTCAGCGGCGCCGTGATGCAGTCTGTGCTCCGAAACCCGCTTGCGTCGTCCTATACGCTCGGCGTGTCATCCGGGGCGTCTCTTGGCGCAGGGCTTGTCATCCTCTATGGGGTGTCGATCCCGTTCATGCCGGCGTTCACCCTCCCCTTCTTGGGCTTTTTGTTCGGGCTCGGGACAATTATCCTGATAATGGCGATTGTCACACGTCTGGACTGGCAGATGGAAAACATCACGATCATATTGACAGGCATGGTGTTCACGCTATTTATCAACGCCGTCACGATGCTCATGTCAGCACTGTCCAGAGAGCACCTTCAGCGCCTGATCTTCTGGCAGATGGGCAGCTTTTCGATGAAGGACTGGCAAGCGGTATTCATACTGGCGCCCGCTGCTGTTTTGGGCACTATGTTCGTGGCACACTTCAACAGGGAGCTGGACATCATGACCTTTGGTGAAGAACAGGCTAAGACGATGGGAGTTGACCTTAAAAAAGTGAAGTGGATACTGCTTGTCACCGCAGCTGCGCTGACCGGAAGCGCCGTTGCATTTGTTGGGGTGATAGGGTTTGTGGATCTAGTCGCTCCGCACATCATCCGAAAGCTGTTCGGATCAGCGCACAGGTACGTTGTTCCCATGTCTGCGGTGTTTGGCGGCGGGTTCATGGTAGTTTGCGACCTGATCGCAAGAACCGTAGTTTCCCCCAGCGAACTGCCTGTCGGTACGGTAACGGCTATAATAGGTGCGCCTTTTTTCGCTTGGCTCTACTTCGGCGGCCGGAAAAAGAAGGCAAAGGTGGTGTAGATGAGATGCTGACGCTGAAAAACGTATCTGCCGGCTATGACGGCACCGATGTTGTCAAAAACATATCGCTCGACGTGAAAAGCTGTAAAAACCTTTCGATCATCGGGCCCAACGGCTGCGGAAAGACTACGCTGCTGAAGGTAATCGCAAACCTTCTGCCTTTTAGGGGCGACGTGGAAATAGACGGGAGGCCCGTCAGGAAAATGAAAAGCAGGGAAATTTCGTCCAAAGTGGCCATGCTTGCCCAGACATCGGGGATATACTTCGCGTACTCTGTCTTTGACACTGTGATGATGGGCCGATACCTGCGCATGGACAGCGGCTTCTTTGGCTTGCCGTCTACGGAAGATGCAAAGCACGTAACGCGGTGCCTTGAAGCAGTAAACCTTGTTGCTGAAAAGGACAAGGAAATAACAAAACTCTCGGGGGGGCAGCTTCAAAGGGTCTTTCTGGCGAGGGCACTCGCCCAACAGCCGGAAATAATACTCCTGGACGAGCCCACAAACCACCTCGACTTGAAATACCAAGTGGAGCTCATCGACTATCTGAAGAAATGGGCTCCCGAAAACAACTGCGCCGTCATTGGCGTGCTTCACGACATCAACCTGGCAATGCAGCTTAGCGAAAACATCTTGGTCATGAAAAACGGCGAAACGCAGGCTTACGGCAAAACGTCCGAAGTCGTAACCGGAAACCTGCTGGAAAAAGTGTACGAGATCGACGTGGCGCGGTACATGGCTCAGTCCCTCAAGCGCTGGGAAAGCCTGCGGAGCTGATGCTGCCAAGGAGCCTGCCGCAGACGAGCTTCTGGGTGTAGCTCGACACAGCCAGCTTCAAAATAAGGTCGAGGACTGCGTCCTCGTCCATGTCCTCGACGATTTCCTCTGAAAGCCTGTTCAGTGACTCGTCAAGCAAGCCGCAGTATTTTTCGTAGAACTGTTCTATCGACTGCTTTTCCGTCTGCTTTCCAAGAAAAAAGCCCGTCTCCGCCACCGGCAAAATCTGCTTGAGCAGGCAAATCGAAGTCAGGTAGGCAATATGCGCCCTACTGTACTTCTTGCCCCTTGCCCGTGGCAGCAAGTCCTTTTTCATATAGTTGTTGACCATTGACGAAGTCAGTGCTTCTTCGCTGCCAAGCCCTATGTGCTGCCGTTTCATGTAGTTCAGGACCTGATCCATGTATAGGTCGATGTCGGGGATGTTTTCCCATTTGTTTGGCCGTTCGTGCGCCAGCTTTTCTTTCAATTCAATCAATTTACCCATTAGGCTACTCCTGTTCGTTGAAATGCGAGTGATAAATTATTTATATATCGAAAACGCGAACAATGCAAGCAGAAATTTTCAATTTGAAATCAATAACCACAAAATAACGAAATGTTTTAAAGTTGAAAACTCAAAACTATTGACGCCTGTTTGCTGTTGTGCTATTATACTGTTGAGGTGATTGAGAGATGAAAAATCGTCAAAGCTATCTTAACACATTATTAGAGTTTCTTGATAAAGAAGTTATTAAAGTTATTGTAGGCGTTCGGAGATGTGGCAAATCAACCTTGTTGAAGCTCTTTTGGGCAGAATTGAGAAAACGGGAGATACCGAGTAACAATATCATCTATATCAATTTTGAAAGTATGAAGTATCGAGATATAACCGACTATAATCATTTTTATGACTATGTTATGGAGCGCATCCCCGAAAACGGCAAAACATACCTGTTAATAGACGAACCGCAGAACGTTATTGGTTGGGAAAAGGCTGTAAACTCATTCAAGGTTGACTTTGACTGCGACATTTATATTACAGGCTCAAACGCAAGGCTTTTGTCAAGTGAGCTTTCGACGCTGATAGCGGGGCGGTATGTAAAAATCGACCTCTATCCGCTATCCTATAAAGAGTATTTGGAATTTCACAGCCTAGAAAAAAGCGATATAACCTTTCAAGACTATCTGAAATATGGCGGTTTTCCTTCTATTGTAGAGCTTGAAGATAATGTCGATAGGGTCAACAATGTGTTGGACGGAATTTACAACACTGTGATAGTAAAAGATGTTATCGCAAAAAATAAGATTAAAGACGAGGAGCTTCTGCAAAAAATAGTTATGTTTTTGGCTGACAACGTGGGAAATTCCACATCCTCAAACTCAGTCGCAAACAGCTTGGTCAGCGAAAAGCGTATAGAAAACACAAGAAAAAACCCCGCGACGAGTACCGTTGAGAATTATATCAGAGCATTGGAAAAAGCGTTTGTTTTCTATGAGGCCAAGCGTTATGACGTTAAAGGCAAAAACTTGTTAAAGACGCTCGGAAAATTCTTTATTGTTGATGTGGGTTTGCGTAATATGCTATTGGGCTATCGAGATGTTGACAGAGGGCATATTTTAGAAAATATCGTGTTTTTGGAGTTAAAACGGCGTGGATACAATGTATTTATCGGTAAAGTTGAAGAAAAAGAGGTTGATTTCATCGCGGAAAAAGCAAGCCACAAGATGTATGTTCAAGTTTGCGAAACTTTGGGAGATGCAAAAACATTGGAGCGCGAGCTGGCGCCGCTTTTAGCAATACGTAATAACTACGATAAATTCATAATTACCAATGATAAGACCTTTGTGGAAAGCTACGAAGGCATAAAAGTTAGAAACACGACAGACTGGCTTTGCGAGTAAATGAAACTCAAAACTATTTCGCACATCCGCTTGACGTTATTGAAACTACGTGATATGATATTCATAACCACATTTGGCGGTTTCAATTACAGCAAAGGAGTGTTCCATATGTCTATCTGTGTATTCGGCGATTCCGTCGCCAAAGGGATCATCTTTGACGAGGCAAGAAACAAGTACATACACCTCAAAAACAGCTTCGTCAACGTCATTTCCCAAAAATTTAACCTCAACGTTGAAAACTACGCCCGTTTCGGGTGCACTGTCTTAAAAGGGATGGAAATCTTGAACAAACACAAGAACGAACTCTCTTCGTTTTCACATACGTTCCTAGAGTTCGGTGGGAACGACTGCGACCTCAAATGGAACGAGATTTCAGATTCGCCTGACGGCGAGCACCTCCCAAACGTGCCACTGCCCCAATTCGAAGAAAAATACCTCAAAATGGTTGACATTATCAACCGGGCAGGGAGTGTGCCAGTGATGCTCAACCTCCCCCCCCTTGACCCCGAGAGGTTTTATAAGTGGGTCTCAACGGGCAACAGCCGCGAAAACATCCTGAAATTCCTGGGTGACGTGAACGCTATATACAAATGGCAGGAGGGCTACAGCAACGCCGTGAAAAAGCTTGCCCAGCTGCACGGAGTCCGCTTTGTGGACATCAGGGCCGCCTTCATGAAAGAAAACCCCTATTCTGACTACCTGTGCCGTGACGGCATGCACCCAAACGAAAAGGGCCATGCGCTCATCAGCCGCCTGCTGAGCGAAAGGAATTTCTTGCTTTGCAATTGAATTTCACAGTTTGTTTTGATTCAGAATATGGTATAATACGGTTAGCTGTTAGAGAAAGCAGGTGATCGTATGCCAATAAACGGTGCTTTTATCCTTCCACACCCTCCCCTCATCGTACCCCAAGTCGGAAAAGGGCAGGAACGAAAAATCCAAAGGACCATTGATTCTTATGAGGAGGCGGCGCGCCGCATCGCTGCCTTGAAGCCGGAGACGGTAATTGTCGCCACGCCCCACAGCGTGATGTATTCGGATTATTTCCATATTTCCCCAGGCCTTTCCGCCACTGGGAACCTCGGGCAATTTGCGCCGGGCACACCGAAAATACATGTCGAATACGATTGCGGTTTTGTATCCGAACTCGAACGCAAAGCAGCAGACGCAGGCCTATCTGCCGGGACGCAGGGCGAAAGGAGCCCCGCCCTCGACCACGCCACATACATCCCCCTCTATTTCGTGAACAAGGAATACAAGAGCTACAAGCTGGTACGCATCGGCATTTCCGGCTTGCCTTTTCAGGACCACTACAGACTGGGCCGCTGCATCGCTGAAGTATCAGAGAAACTCAAACGCAACGTTGTATTCATTGCCAGCGCGGACTTGTCCCACCGGCTTGACGCAAACGGTCCCTACGGCCTTTCGCCCGAGGGTCCACTGTTTGATAGCCAGATAACTGAGGCTATGTCAAAAGGCGATTTCCTGCAATTCTTGAGCTTCCCGTACGAATTCAGTGAAAAAGCCGGGGAATGCGGCCTCCGCTCATGCATCATGATGGCAGGCGCCCTAGACCGGATGAACGTCAAGTCTGAGCTCCTTTCATACGAGGGGCCTTTCGGGGTAGGTTACGGCATAGCTTCGTTTTTGCCGGACGGCAAGGGCGACAGCCGCGACTTCCTCGGTCAGTACCTTGAGGGCGAACGGAAACGGCTGGATTCTGTTAAGGAAAGCGAGGACGAATACGTCAGCTTAGCCAGGCAGGTAGTTGAGCATTTTGCAAAAACCGGAAAAAGGCCGGGCATGCCTGCGGGGCTCCCTGCAGAGATGCTTTCAAATCGGGCAGGAGTGTTCGTCTCCATCAAGAAACACGGTGCCCTACGAGGGTGCATAGGGACGATAAGCCCTGTTAAAAAAAACATAGCCGAGGAGATATGCAGGAACGCGGTCAGTGCCGCTTCGGAAGATCCGCGTTTCGACTCAGTGCAGCCCTCTGAACTGGACGACCTGACCTACAGCGTAGACGTGCTTGCAGAGCCTGAACCCATAACTTCACCCAGTGAGCTTGACGCTACAAAGTACGGGGTAATAGTGAGCAGCGGCTGCAAGAGGGGGCTTCTGCTCCCCAACCTGGAAGGCGTGGACACGGTAAAGCAGCAGATAGAAATAGCGAAACAGAAGGCAGGAATTTCGAAACTCGAACCCTGCAGCCTTGAACGGTTTGAGGTGGTGCGCCACAAATGAAAGTCGAATGCATGATATGCCCACGCCGCTGCCTGCTCGGCGACGGCCAAACGGGCTTCTGCGGCGCCCGGAAGAATATTGGCGGCACTGTAGCCTGCGACAATTACGGGAAGGTGACGTCGCTTGCCTTGGACCCCATTGAGAAAAAACCTCTCAAGATGTTTTACCCAGGTGCTTTCGTGCTGTCTGCCGGCAGCTACGGCTGCAACATGCGCTGCCCATTCTGCCAAAACCACAGCATATCCATGCCAAAGGAGCCGCTGGCCCTCATGCATGTACCGCCGGCCACGTTGGTTGAAGAAGCTCTGAGGCTCAAACCCAAAGGCAACATCGGAATCGCATACACGTACAACGAGCCCCTAGTCGGTTATGAATACGTCATGGACTGCGCACGGCTGGCTCACTCAAACGGGCTGAAAAACATCGCTGTCACAAACGGGAACGTCGAGGAGGGGCCCCTAGCCGAGCTCCTGCCTTACATTGACGCAATGAACATTGACCTTAAAAGCTTTTCTTCGAAATACTATGAAAAGCTCGGAGGGTGCCTCGAGACCGTTAAGAGGGCTATTTCGCTGGCTGCGGGGAAAACCCACGTGGAAGTGACAAACCTGATAATACCGGACGAAAACGACAGCCCTGACGAAATGGCTGCGCTGTCCACATGGCTGTCGGAAATAAGCGATGAAATCCCGCTGCACGTTTCTAGGTCTTTTCCGTGCTACAAATACGCCGGCAGGCCTCCTGCCAAGGTGGACGCGGTCTACGATCTGGCCGCCGTTGCGCGAAAACGCCTGCGCCACGTCTACACTGGCAATTGCTAGGGATTTTATCGCTGCAAAAACAGCCACAGCGCATATAAAACCGCTGCGATCAGCAAAAAAAACGAAAGGCCTTTTGGCAGCCCGCTCTTTTTTTTCCGCTCAGCCTCCGCTTCAGCAAGAAGGCGCCTGCGCCGGGCCGCCATCAAGTCGCCCTCCTCAGATGCGTTTGAGCCGTAAAGCTTCAGCCTTTCGTGTTCGTCAAGCTGGTTCTTGTGCTTAGCCGCAGCAACCGACTGCCTGTCCTCCCTGTTCACTGGCTCCCATTCCTGGCTGTCAGAGTTGAAAAAAATGACCGGCACACTGTCATGCAAATGCTTTTTGTTTTGTGCAATCTGCTCCATATCCCCTCCAAGACCGCTGAAAGTCTACTTTAATTATACAGCAATGCTGTCGCAAATTCAAATCAAGTTAAGAATTGCCCGAATAATTATGCGCAAATTTTCAAAAAAGACTTGACGTAGCCAAACTGTTATAGTTTAGTATTAATAGAGACAAAAAAAATAAGGAGGCCTGAACATGAAAGCTGTTCGTGACGTAAGCATTATTTCCGGGTTGAGCAGGCGCACTCTCCAGTATTATGATGAAATAGGCCTCTTGAAGCCTGCCGCAACCAAACCCTCCGGTTACCGCCTTTACGACGACGAGTGCCTTGAGCGCTTGTGGCGCATACTGTTCTACAAAGAACTGGGCTTTACCCTTGAAGAGATAAAGAAAATCCTTGACAACGCCCCCGAAATGGAAAAAAAGCTGATGAAAAAGCACCAAGCCCTGCTCGTCAACAAACAGGAGCGGCTTGCCCAGATGCTCCGGTCGATTAGCTGCATACTCGAAGGCACTTTCGATGCAAGCATGCTGAAAGATTTCGACATGAGGTCTTTTGAGGAGGAACGTGGCGAGAACCAGAAAATTACGATCCGCAAACTGAGGGAAGGCGACCCCTTCTACGATTTTTTCCGCCCGCTGATCGAATTCAAGCTTACAAGCCGGATCGGCTTGTCGTCTATGATAAGAAACATAAGGAATTCCTCCAATATGGATTGGGACACCATCCGCTTGAAGGGTGAAGAAATTGGAGCTTCTTTTGTGTCCCTAATGCAGGACGGCTGCAGCCCGGACAGCCAGCCGGCGTTGGAAGCCGTGTCTGATTTCAAGGAGTACGTTGGAAGCCAGCTCTTTTCCTGTGAAACGGAAGTGATGTCCGAGCTTTCTTACCTGTATTTGAAAAACGCTGAATCCATTGACAAAGACCAGGAAGGCCTTGCAAGGTATGTGTCCGAATCACTTGAGAGCTACATCCGCAGCAGATAGAAGGGCAACCGATTCGGTGTTAAGGCTCCAAGGGAACATGTCGATGAGGCTCGCTTCCACAAACTCGTACCCGAACTCTTTAAGGGTTTTGATGTCTCTTGCCTGCGTCGCAATGTCGCACGAAACGTACACGATCCGCTTTGCTCCCACTCTGGAAACCGACTCCAGCAGTTCACGCTCGCAGCCTGCCCGCGGCGGATCCAGTATTGCAACATCAGCTGAAAACCCTTTTTCCGCAAGCTTTGGCAGCTCTTTTTCTGCCTGTCCGCAAATATACTGCGCGTTGACTATGCCGTTGACGACTGCGTTCCTGTTCGCGTCCAGCACTGCCCCCTTGTTGCTCTCTATCCCCAGAACCATGCCGGCCCTTGAAGCGCACCACAGCCCAATCGTCCCCACGCCGCAATAGGCGTCCAAAACCGTTTCGCCGCCGGCAAGGCCGGCATAATCCGAGACTTTGCCGTACAGCCGCACCGCCTGCGCAGGGTTCACTTGGTAGAACGACTGCGGGGACATTTCAAACTTCATGCCACCCACAACGTCGGCTATGGTACGTCTGCCCGCTATGATTTCGCACTTTTCAGGTACATTGCCGAAACCCGTCTGCAGGGCGACGCTCTCCAATGAATACCTGCCCTCTCCTATTGCATGCACAGCTTCGTCCATCATCTGAATCAACAACTCGCAACGAGGCAGCTCATTGCCGTTGACAGCGACTACAGCCATCACTTCGCCTGTCCCGAAAGCAGTCCTTACCGTAACATTGCGCAGAATACCCGGCTCAATCAGCCTGCCGCCGACAACAGCGCCCCGCATGCCGATAAACTCCCTTACTGCCGCCGCAACCGCCTCAGCAGGCTTTGCGCTTATTTTGCATGTTGCACAGTCAACAACTTTGTGGCTTCTTGCACTGAAAAACCCCACGTTCCCGTTGCCAATTGCCATTTTCGATTTGTTCCTGAAGCGGTAAGGGCTGTCCATGCCCGCAATGCCCTTGACGTCAGGGCTGTCGATGCCTGCGATTCTTGCATATTTGTCCCGTGCCTGTTTTTCTTTCAGCGCAAGCTGGCCTTCGTAAGCCATGTTTTGAAGCATGCAGCCGCCGCATTCTTCCGAACACCTGCAAAAAGGGGCGCAGCGGAAAACCGAAGGCCTCACTGTTTCTATTAGTCTCGCTTTCGCGAACCTTTTTTTGATTTCGACGGTTTCAGCAAGGACTGTGTCGCCGAAAATAGGGCCGTTGCCCTCCCGTGCAACAAAAACCGCCATGCCGTCTTTTTTCCCGACGCCCTGCCCGTCCGTGCCCATATCAGTTATTTCAAGTTCGAATTGTTCTCCCCTAATCATTGGTTTTTCGAAGGTCGCTTCCATAGTGCTGAGTGAAAAACGTCTTTGAATACTTGTCCAGCTTCCACTGCGGCACCCTGCAATCCTTACACGGCTCCGCTACCCACTTATTACGCAGCCACCTTGCCGCCCTGGAAGTTCTTGAATTGTACACTTTAAATGTCTTCCCGCAATGGGTTGTAATCACCGCGTAATTTCCGAGCTTTTCCACTTCGCGTATCCCATGCAAAACTCCACTTCTGGCAGGCCAAAGTTTGATTTTGTCCAGAAGCAAAAACAATTCCACGTTTTTACGGTAATACTTTTTCTCCATCTTTCCCCCTCGCCTCCAAAGGAAAGCTCTCAGGCGGCATTAAAAAATGGCGAGGAGCCCGGGAGTTTCACCCGGCTGCATGGATTTAGGGTCCATGTGATCCATCCGATCCGCCCCCCGCGTAATTGAGTTTTCATTTCAGTGCCCTCTTCCATTCCTCCTACATAATCGGGACGATCGAAAGGTCGGAGTTATAAACGCCGCCGAGATATGCATTATCGAAATTTCTCCACGCCGCGTCCGCTTCTTCCTCGCTGAGGATCGTCTTTTCCCCGTCCTTTATGCGATAGTATCGCGGCTCGGGCAGTTCTATCATCTCTTCGTCGTCGTAATCCTCGACTCCCAACATTTCGATCAAGACCAAGAGTTCCCCGTCCTGCCACGTGTTAATGGAATAAACGGTGTCGGAGCTGTTCGCGGCGCCGCTGCTGCCGCTATTGTAAAGCATGCCGTTTTTAACTAATGAAATTCTGTTTCTGGACCAATACGCGCCAACCAGGACCGGATTGCCGTCGCGTAAAGTATAGATTGCGGCGATTTCCGGAGGTTCGCCGGCGAGGATAAACAAATCGGGTATGCCGTCGCCGTTGACGTCCCGGATCGCATAACCCATATCGCCGTAGCTGTAGCGCAATTCAGCGATGGAAGCGCCCAGCCCGTATAGCTGCTCCTCGTACCTGTAGCCCAGTTCGAGGGCGAGATTGTTCAAAAGGCTGTCCGCCGCCCCTTCCGTTCCTCCTGCGTCGACAAATTTCTGATAAAACTCTATGATCGCCATGTAATTATTATCTTTGTCATCTTTCTCATATTGCTCAATACCGCTTGCCGGGCCTCCTGTTTTTGAGTATACGCCGTCCATTTCTACCCCAAGCCCGAAGTATTCTTCGTAATAATCGCTCATGGAAACCAGCAGCAAACCGTCATGTAGCACAAACCCGACATGAATTTCCTCTCCGCCTCCGCCTGTATAATCAAAGACGGCTCTGTTTTCCTCTGTGAAGTACGCTGTCCCCGCAAGATTTCCCGTGTCAAGCCTGCCGTCCTCGTCCTCGTAGTAGCCCACAAACGAGAAATCAAAGGAAGATGATCGCGGATTTAAGTTCGCGATGCTGATATACGTTTCCTTTTCGCCTTCTGCGGCCCAGTCACCCTCCCATTCGGTGGGGTCCGGATTGAACTCATAGCCGTAATCCCTCAAAAACCGGTATTCAGCAGTAAACGACAAGTGAAACGGGGACCCCGGATTATTCGCATTGTCTTTCTTCAATAAAAGCCTGCCGTCAGCGTAGGTGGCGTAAAAGCGCTGAGCCGGATCGTTTGTGTCCCCAAGCTCTATATACCACGCTTCGTTTTTGCAGCCGTCCCAGATGGAGCCATCCATGTATTGTGCGATTCCCAAATTGTATTCCATTTCGGTATAATGATAATTATTGTCAAAAATACGCTCGACCAGCCAGTAATCGGTGCCACCGACCGGATGAAACGTGATTTCCGAAGCAAAGTACCTGCCCGGCTCATCAAGAGCATGGCTTCTGCCCTTTGTGTCGGCATAGCTGACCATCTGCCATGTGCCGTACAAATCAGGGATTTCCCATTGCGTGCCATAGGGGGGCATTTCAGCTTGTTCCATGATAATCGTTAAGTTCAAAACGCCTTCATAAGTGAGCGTCAGGCGGTCTTGATTCAGGTTTCCGGTGCAAAACACGGTACCGGGAGAATCCGACTTGGTCAGGGTCAGCGTCCCGTCTTTCTGAATCCAGCCGCAGTCAGCCACGTCCCGCATGCCCCAAAAACCGCTATCTGCCGAGGATTCCTGGCTGAAACGGAAATAACCGGAACCGTCATCCCAAAGAAACAAGTCCGACCAAAATTCGCCCGAGGCGTCCTCGCCCTCAAACTCCACCGCTTTCCAATAGGCGCCCCCAAGCGGGCCGCCGGCTTCCGGTGCTTTGCCGCAAGCTGTACAAAGCCCAGCCAAGATGATTGCCGCGCACAGCAAAACAATTGTCTTTTTCATTAATATAACTCCCTTCACCCAATTCGCCCCCTGCGTCATATTTCAGCCAGCTTGTTTTTTAGCGCCAAGGCGAGCATCACCGCAACCCCCGTATGAAGCGGGTCGTGGACTACGCTTCCCTGATGAATTGCATACGCTTCATCGTCCAGCGACAAAGGAACCCCCGGCGCAGCAATCATTACTCCGTCTGTCAAATCGTGCACGGTCAGGTAGCCTCCCGTATTCGTCGCATCGATCACCAGCCCGGAAAGCGGCAAGGGCATCTGCGGCAGCAGTTTGACCCTCCCGTCGCGCAAAGACGTTGTTTGTTCGGTGTTGCAGTCATACAGGCTCACAACGGCGCCCTCGGCCAGCAAGCATTTAAGGGCTCTTTTCCCTAAACGCCCGAACCCCAGCAGCAGCACCTCCCTGCCTGCCAGCCCGCCAGCCATGGCAGAGAGCGCAGCCACGTAACCGCAGGCTGTGGCGTAGTCGTTTTCAGCAATCGCCCCGGATCTTGTGTTGAGCGCCACGAAGCGGTTGTCGTCAGCCATGAACAGAATATCCGCACCTTTGGATGCCGCCTCGTACATACCCGCCACGTCGCAGGCACTGGGAATGAAAACTTCTGCCCCCATGTGCAAAAGGACAGCCGCCACCGACTCCGCAAAGGAACCGATTACCCCCTCCCCTGCCGTGACGCGGATCACTGCCACCTTGTGGCTGCCCATAGCGCCTTTGGACATCTCTGGAATGCCCGCAGCGCGGAAAGCCAGCCGAGAAATATCCATGCCGGTAGTTTTAATCAGCTTCGCGTTGTATTTTTCCAGATCGTTCTCCGGCTCGCCGATCCATTCGGTAACCAATCTTGTCATTCTCGCTCCTTAAACTGAAAGAGGCACACCGTCCAAAAATGTTATGCTCTTTCCTATCCTTTTTATTGTTTTGTGGTTCCCCTTGACAAGCGTAATCCTCTCTATTCCAAACCCGACCCCTACCCAAGGTTCGAAAACCCCCCACGCTGCATCCAGCTTGTGGGGTCCGAACGACCCTGATGCAAGTTCAACTCCCGAAGCTTCAACGTCCAGAGTTTCCCCATACACTGTTGACTTTTCATGTTTGAGCTCGTATTGCTCCATCCCTAGGGCTGACATCGCCGATTTCGACAAAAACTCCAGCCTCTCAGCCTGTTCCCCTGGCCTGCACGCGGCAAGCTCTACAAAATTCAGCATCGTGAACTCGTTCAAATGCTGCGCCCCTTGCGTTTCCTTGCGAAAACACGAGCCCGATTCAAATATCCGCACCGGCCCGTTTGTTATCCTGTGAAGCTCCCGCATCACCACGTATAAATTCGGTGCCAGCATGGGCCTCAGGCACTTGTTTCTGCCAACCCAGAAAACCTGTTCACGCAGGCGGCTGTCCTCAGTGATTGACATTTTGTCAAGCATTTCGCCTGAAATAATCGACGGCGTCGACACTTTTGTAAAACCCATTTCCCCAGTGAGCCATTTTTCCAATGCGCATTGGATGTCAAAAGCGTCCGAAGTGTGCTTGTCAGCCAAGAGGTGCTCAATCTTGCTGCGGTTTTCCCGTGACATTTTTTTTTCAATTTCAGCAAACGCTTGGTTGCGCTCACCTTCGCTGGCAAACGCCTGCCCAGCCTGTTCGTCTACGCCCAGCGTGGCAAGCCTTCCTCTCTGTGTTGCCGTAAAACCGACACTCATAGGTGCGCCCCTTTCCAGTCTGCCAACATGCGCAGCATAGACGCGCGTTTTTCAACCAGTTCTGCTTCGGTTTCGCCAGAATTGATGAACATGCCCCTCCACTGCGAACACCCGTCAGCAAAGTCCGTTAGGGCTTCGTCAGCGCCAAAAAAATTCTTCATGTGCAAAAGGGTTCCTCCTTCACACATGATGTGCTCCCCTTTCCATTCGGCGCCCCCATCGCTGACGAGATAATGCTCTACTGCAGCAAACCTCCGTTGTTTCGGCTTTGCCTTATTGAACCCGCCGTTCAACGTGACGTCTGCCAACTCCGAGAGCAGGTTGACGCCTGTGCTGTGGTACACCGCAATCGGTGTCTGGCTTGGAATTCGGGCGTCGATTTCCAGCACTTTCAGCACACCTTCATGGTCAATAACCTCCACGTCCATGATGCCCGAGAGCTTCACAAGCCCGGCCAGCGTCATCGCAATCCCAGAGAATTCCTTTCGTACAGGCACTGACAGCCTGCACGGCGCCGTTACCATTTTGCAGTCGTAGCTCTCGTCCATATGTATCTGCGTAATTTCATAGGTCCGGTACATCCCCGGGAAGCCTATTACTTCGATGGAATAGGAAGGGCCGTCCAAGAATTCCTGCACCACCCAGTTTTCAGGGTTTTGAACGCCGGCGAGGAAACGCCTTGCGTCTATAGCCGTCTCTGCCCTGAAAACACCGTCACTGCCGCTTTCACCTGAAGGCTTGACGATGTAAGGGCCCCTGCATTCGGGGAAGTACTGCGGCGCAGGTATCTGATGCTCTTTAATAAGGCGGTCGGACTTCAGTTTTGACGAAGTAACCGAGTAGGCATTAGCGTCAAATGCCATCTTAAGCCCATGCTCCGCTGCAATGTCCACGAGTGCTGCAAGGGCTTCGGCGTTTTCCAGTGCCGGCAATATGAAATCCGCGTCCTTCAACAAGCCGACAAGCTGTTTTCCCTTCTCGCGCACATCTAGGACTGCCCTTTCGTCGCTGAGCCCGAAAGCCGGCGCCTTTGGATTTTTATCGATAAGCAGGCTCCTCAAGCCGGCCTTTTTTGCTAGGTAAGCTGCCTCGGTCCCCTGAAGCCTGCCCCCAATGATAGCAATGCTGGTCATTTCAAGCCTCCGATGTATTCCTTGTAATCCTCCGTGCTTGCCGGATGCAAGCCCATGCCCTCAAGAATTGCCGCCGCCTCCGCAAACGTCCTGCCCCCTTCGTCCACGTCCTTAGTGCACTGGGCGACGCCCATCAGCCCCGATCTAGGCGGAATGATGGACGTTACGACGTTGGCGCCAGCCCAGACCCTCTTCTCAAGCCCTGCGATGCCGTCCACGTCGAGGGATGCAGGTATCAACGCATGAGGGTAGAGCAGCCGCATCATCGCAATTATTGCATACTCCCTGTTTCTGTCCGGCTCAGCTGCGTTTTCCATGGGGCTCCCGGCTTGCGGCACAAAACTCATGACTCTGATTTGTCCGGCTCCGGCGTCTCCCATCTGTACCAGCGATTCTGCTATGTCGTCCTCGCTTTCGCCGACTCCGGCAAGTATCCCTTCTTCTATCAGCATGCCCCTTTGCCTAGCGTACTTCTTGCATTCCATGCGTTTGTCGAAATCCTGGCAAACTCTGAGCTTCGCGAAAAGCTCCCTGTTGTGGGTTTCCTGATACAATGCGAACCAGTCTGCCCCCGCTTCAGAAAACCTGTCAATCACCGTTTCGTCAACAACCCCGGGAGACACCATGACCGGTATCCCGAGTTTTTTTATCTCTCGGACAATTGTAACGGCGTCCGCAAAACCGTCCGAATGGTAAACTGGGTCCTCACCCATGGTCAAGTCTATCAAATTCACGCCGGAATCTGCCAAATCCATGGCTATCTCAAGCACTTCGTCTTTTGGTTTCCTGTAGCGCTCGATTTTGTTGTCCTTTCGGAAATAGCAAAAATTGCAGTTGTTCCTGCACCATGTAGAGAAATACACGAACCCGTACATGAATATCCTGTCGCCAAAAACCTGCTCCCGCTTTTTTCTGGCAGCTGCAAACAATTCGTCGCTGTTTGCTCCGTCCCTCAAGCAACTGGAAATCTCTTCCCTTGTCATATCTGGCATCCAATTATCCCCCCCTTATCCCAGCCTCGCAATTAAAAAGCCATTGCCCCTAGGTAAACCTCCTGAAAAAGCGGATCCATCGCGAGTTCTGTGTGCCTGACGCCATCAGCCGTTTGCTCAGCCTCATATCTTGCCGCCACTGAAAGCAGTGCCTTGCCGGCGCCGGCCCCAGCCGCATTGCCTATGTGCAAAACCCTCTCTTTGCCTATGTCAGGGATCAGTCCGATCCTGACTGCGCTTTCCGTGCGGATATGGCTTCCAAAAGCGCCGGCGATGTAAATATGCTGTATGTCTGCCTCTGTCAGCCCGAAATCTTTCAGCATGAGCTGAATCCCCGCCCTCATCGCCGCCTTCGCGAGCTGGACTTCCCTTATGTCTTTCTGCGTCACGGCAACGCTGCCGAAAGCACCGTCATGCACCAGCAAAAACTCGCGGCTGGTTTTTCTTTCCGTCAAGCGAGACGCAACCGCTGGGGCAACTCCTTTGCCTAGTGCCGCTTCGGCGGTAAGCAAGCGCCCTGTCCTGTCCATCAGCCCTGCCCTAAACAGCTCCGAGACTGCGTCCATCAGCCCAGACCCGCAGATGCCCAAAGGCTTGCATCCTCCGATGACGCCTACATCCACACTGCCTGTGCCGATGTCCACCCGTTCGATGGCACCTGTTGCGGCCCGCATGCCTTGACGAACCGACGCCCCTTCAAAAGCCGGGCCAGCCGCCGTTGAGCAGGCTGCTGCCTTGCCGTCTGCACAGAGGACTATTTCCCCGTTTGTGCCTATATCGATCAGCAGGTGCACACCGTCTTTATGCATGATTCCTGATGCAATCAACCCAGACGTAACGTCGGATCCTACATGCCCCGCTATGTTTGGCAGCAGTGCCATATTCGCCTCAGGGTTTATTTCAAGCCCCAAGTCCATTGCCCTTCTGCTCACCGCCCCGCGAAAAGCCGGCGCAAAAGGCGCCCTTGCAAGCCCGCTGGGACAGGAGCCAAGAAGCAAGTGCGACATGGTTGTGTTTCCGCAGGCAACTGCATCGAACACGTCCTCCCGCCTTATCTCCAGATTTTCCGTCAGTATGCCCGCTATCCTGTTCATGCATCCTGTGATCTCGCTTTGAAGCACATGCAGGTTGCCGTCCCTTTCGCCAGCAAACACTATCCTCGAAATCACGTCAGCCCCGTGCGCCGCCTGTGGGTTGGCTTCTGCTTTCACTCCCAAAAGCTCACCTGAAACCATGTTCCAAAGCATTCCCACGACTGTAGTAGTGCCAACGTCAAAAGAAAGGCCGAAGCATTTTTCTCTAGCATCCCCTTCTAGCCTTTTCTCATACTTGTTGTCTACGCAAAACCCCCGCATTGTTGCGGATATTTCTTCTTTTCTCCTCAGTGCGCCCTGATCCTTCGGTGCCCCGCACTTGCCGCAGCTGACGCAATCGCCGCATTTGCCGCTCTTGAAGCTTTTCATCTCTTCATATCTCCGGCTCAAGGCTGCGTTTTTCGAACCTTCCGCACAACTGGCACCCGCTGCGGTTGCCCACGCAGTGCAAACAGCTGCTTTCTGGCAATTTTGCCCCTTTTTCCACGACAAACAGGATGCCTGCGCAGCTTTTGATCGGTACCATCACGCAGCTCGGCAGGCATTTGACTCCGATACTGTTGCCGTCAAGGACCGAAAAGAAATTCTTGATTTCCTCTGTGGGCATGCCGTAATACCCGGGGCCAAACGCGTCGGACAGCTCAAGGCCCGCCTCTTCTTTTTCAATGTAAATAGACCGGGCTTTCTGCCTTAACAGTTCGTACGCAGCGTCAACGTAGGCTGTGCCCCAGAAGTCTGCGTACAGCCTGTCCATGATGTCTTCGCTTTCGCAACCGCATTCGCCAGCGGTAACAATGTACAGGAGCGCCTTGCGTATTTTGCCCCTGTCCATCTGGTACAGGGAATCGCAGCGAAACTCAATGCCGTCTACTGCCACCGCGCTTTCACGAACCGCTTCAGGCCCGTACTCCGCAACCAGCGCTTTGGCTTCGATCTTTCCAAGCCCACGCTCCCTGACACCCATCCCGGTTTCCAGCATTCTCTTGTGCTTTTCAGACTCCTGCTTAAACCCGCATATGCTGATGAAATCCGCAAGCGCGATTGGGAAAGCGTCCTCTTCCAGAAAATTGATCAAAACGCTCATTTTCTTGCTTCTTTCGTTTTTTGATTCCTGAGTTCCGTTTTGCTCACTCGACGAAAACCGCCGTGATGTTCGCTACCGGATCCCCTTTTTTCTGCACCACGGCGAGCTCCCAGCCGAGCTGCCTCACCGTTTTGTAAACGTCTATCCCCAGTGCGTACAGCGGCGGCCTCTGCTTCCTCTTGTTCACGCAGGGCTTGCCCTCCTCGTGGCTGCACTTCTCGCATACGGCGCACTCCGTAGCGCCGAACGCGAAATAGCACCCGGCAAAAAACGCCTTGCTTTCCAGTGCCAAAGTTATTTCCTGCCCTTTTTCAAGGTCGTCGGTGCGGATGATCACACCCCATTTGTATTTCTTTATCAAATCTGAATACGCTATGAACGATGATGCATCCCTGAGTTCCGGGCAGTAGTGCATCCCGCCGGTACAGCCAAACAGGCATTTTAAAAGCGTCCTTTCATCAAAGGCAATGTCGTCGATATGAAACAATTTGGCATCTGCCGCGCCCATGTCCAGCGCAGTTTTAACCAGCTCGTTTTTGAAGCTTTCGTTCACAGGTTCCACGCCCCCTTCCAAAGTGACGGCATACTAAAGCAATTCCTTCCTCGAAAGGTTGATCCTGTTCTGGCTGTCTATCTCTGTGACCTTCACCATGACGACGTCGCCCACGTTCATGACGTCTTCGACCTTCTCAACCCTCTTTTTGGCCATCTTTGATATGTGGAGGAGCCCTTCCTTGCCCGGGAGTATTTCGATGAACGCCCCGAACTGCATCAGCCTTGTCACAGTGCCTTCGTAAGTTTCACCGATTTCGACCTCCTTTGTGAGCAGCTCAATGGCTTTCACAGCCTGCTCCGCGCTTTCCATGTCGATTGACGCTATGTAGACAAGTCCTGTGTCGTCGATGTCGATCTTGACTCCGGTGTCAGCGATGATCTTGTTGATGGTCTTGCCTCCCGGCCCGATAACTGTCCTTATCTTGTCTGGGTCTATCATCATGGAGATGATTCTCGGCGCAAACGGCGAAAGCTCCGGCCTCGGCTCTGATATCTCTTCCATCATCTTGCCCATTATGAACATCCTGCCGTCGTGAGCCTGTTTGAGCGCGTCCTCAAGTATCTGCCTGGAAAGCCCGTGTATCTTGATGTCCATCTGTATGGCTGTGACGCCTTTTGCCGTCCCTGCCACTTTAAAGTCCATGTCGCCCAAAAAGTCTTCCATGCCCTGTATGTCGGAAAGTATCGCTATTTTTCCGTCCTGCTCGATAAGCCCCATTGCGATCCCTGCCACCGGCGAAGTTATCGGCACTCCGGCGTCCATCAGAGCCAAAGTGCTGCCGCACACCGAAGCTTGGGACGTGGAACCGTTGGACGACAACACCTCAGACACTACCCTAATGGCGTAGGGGAAGTCCTCAACTGTCGGGAGTACCGGGATGAGTGCGCGCTCAGCCAGTGCGCCGTGGCCTATTTCCCTCCTGCCCGGGCTTCTCATGGGCCTCGCCTCGCCTACTGAATAAGGCGGGAAGTTGTAGTGGTGCATGTACCTCTTTTCCACATCTTCAGATATCCCGTCCAGCATCTGGGCTTCACCCATCGGGCCCAACGTGACAACGGAAAGAACCTGTGTCTGGCCCCTGGTGAAAAGCCCCGTCCCGTGAGTCCTGGGGAGAACGCCTGTCTCGCACCATATGGGCCGGATTTCGTCCATCTTCCTGTTGTCTGGCCTGATGCCGTCGTTCAGTATGAGGCTCCTAACTTGCTCTTTTTTAATGTCGTAAAGCACAGAACCGATGTCCTTTCCATTGTCGGGATAGGTTTCTGCAAAGTACTCCTTGGTTTCTTTCTCGACCGCATCCATGTTTTCAAGGCGCTCCATCTTGTCAACAGTCTGAATAGCTTCGCGCATTTTGCCAGTTGCGTAGTCCCTGACAGCCGTCTCTATCTCTTCAGGCGGCGTGTACAGCTCTACTTCTTTCTTTGGCTTTCCAACTTCTGCGACTATCTCCTCGATGAAGTCGATGATCTTCTTTATCTCCTCGTGGGCAAACAATATCCCGTCCAGCACCACATCCTCCGGAACTTCGTTTGCTCCGGCCTCCACCATCATGATTGCGTCCTTT
>WRJK01000019.1 GCA_009782285.1 Clostridiales bacterium | reverse complement strand
ATACCCAAGTTGTGGGTTGCGGGTTGCGGATGAAAAAGATCGCAATAACGACTTGCTGAACAGCGAAAGCCACCCGAAGGCGGCTCCCATTTTAATATTGACGAGCATGCGCCTAAGCGCATACCCACTAAAGGATATCGATGTCAATTCGTATGATAGCGCATCTTCAATTAAAGTGAATCAGCCCCGTCAGCCAGCCAATGAGCAGCGTTCCACCCCCGCCAACGATGATAGTTGTAACAACATAACCCAGCGTTTGGAGTGTGATCATTTTTCTGTCGACTTTTTTACTAATTTCTAATGCATCATATTCCCTAGTTTTAGCCTCGGCTTCCATTTTCCTGTCGATTTCGAGTATGGCGGCTTCCCTGGCCTTAATTTCGGCATCCGCTTTCTTTTCGAATTCGAGCATGGCGGCTTCCCTGGCCTTAATTTCGGCATCCGTTTTCTTTTCGAATTCGAGCATGGCGGCTTCCCTGGCTTTAATTTCGGCATCCGTTTTCTTGTCGATTTCAAGCATGGCGGCTTCCCTGGCTTTAATTTCGGCATCCGTTTTCTTGTCGATTTCAAGCATGGCGGCTTCCCTGGCTTTAATTTCGGCATCCGTTTTCCTGTCAATTTCGAGTATGGCGGCTTCCCTGGCTTTAATTTCGGCATCCGTTTTCTTGTCGATTTCAAGCATGGCGGCTTCCCTGGCTTTAATTTCGGCATCCGTTTTCTTTTCGAATTCGAGCATGGCGGCTTCCCTAGTTTTTGTTTCAGCTTCAAGGTTTTTCGTCATATTGCTAAGAATTCTTTGAGTTTCGGCGAGATTAAGAGAGGTTTGACGGTTTTCCATTGATGTGTTTTCAATCAGCCGTTCAACATCCTTTTTCCAATTGTCAGTGGTATTTGCTTTTTGCTTGAGAGTATCGATGTCTTTTAGGGCTTCTTGGACGACCTTTGACAATTCAGTTATTCCAATGGGTTCGCATTTTGATATTGTATTTATCAAATCTGGCGAAAAATCCAAAATTTGTTTTGGCTCTCTTCCAGAGTCATAGTCAAATTTTTCCTGTGCATCAAGCTCATAAATTACAGCTGAGGCAAACGTTTTCCTTGGCTGCAAGGGGAAATTCTCAGATGAAAAATTATAAAGCCCGAAAACCAACCGCCCATAGTATCCGGGGTCAACAAACAACGCTCCGTTAACATTAATCCCTAATTCGCCCATGCTCCGCTTTGGCGTTAATTGTGCGAAATAGTTTAGCGGCAGATTGAATATTTCTTCCGTAATTACAAAAATCACCTCGCCGGGCCTTATCACTGCCATGTCTTTTCGTTTGTCAATCGGGATTTCATTGTATTCTGCAGGACCGCCAATTTTAGCTTTTAGGTATCTTCCGCTAAAGACCACATCGTATTTCAAACCCCTGCAGTTCTCTTCTTTCCCTTGCTCAATCAGTTCGGAATTCTTTATTTTATTTTTTAACAACTCTCCCGAGACAATCGTTGCCATATAAATACACCTCTAATTTGATTGTTGCTTTATTCTATCATTTATATATTGCTCCGTCAATAAAACTGCGATAGTTCGCGACGGTTTTATTATGTTATGTAGCCAAGTTGCGGGTTGCAGCTCACACTAGCTGTATCGTCGTATCCTCTTCAATCTGCGCTTCAAGCTTCTTTCGCAATTCGCTGAGCAGGCGGTCTATGTCGTCAGTGTTTGATATGTTACACGTTCTGCCAAGCAATGATTTCATGCTCACTGTCTTCATTTTGCGGACGCTGGGCGCAGGTTTGCCGGCATCGGCACTTGCGGATTCTGCGAAGCGCAGGGCTTCCTCGTCGTTGAAGCTCTGGATAAGCTGCTGTTTCACGCGGTCGCTTGTAGCCTGAAGCCCGTGGGCCTCGACGATGTTGTTGGTGTGGGAAAGCTTGTCAAGCAGCGCACTGAAGGCGTAGCGTGCGCTTTCAGTGAATTTCTTCTCAAAAGGCCGCTTGCTCAGATCGCTTTTTACAGCCTCGTAGTCTGCTTCTATGTTTGCCCGGATGGGCTTGCATTCGTCGTCGAGCAGGTCGACAAAGCGAAGCATGAACATTTCTGTGAGTTCGGGCAGCTTGTGTATTTCGGAGTAGGGCTCCTTTGAACGTGTGATTTTCTCAATGGCGTCGACCAGCCCTATTGTTTCGGCATCAAGTACGTAAGCACGGTTTCCTTCATATATGTCGAGCATGTTAAGCGCCTTGTCGAAGATTGTACGCTGGTTCTCGAAGAACTTCTTTACGTCTTGGACATCCTCCGCGTAATCAAGCATTGCTTCTTTTTCGTTGTGCAAATACTCGTAGAACGCTCTTGTCTCCTTAGTCTTTTCAATTTGCTCCAGCAGCTTTTTGCCGCTCTCCAAGACGGATCTGCCCGGGTACCGCTTGCTGTTGCTGTATTCGTGGAGCAAGTCCTTAATGCTGTCGTTGTTGCCGGAAAGCTCCGCAGCAGCAAAGCCCTTTATGCGGCTCATCAAGCCATCCTCGTCGCTGGGTATGTCGCTTCTGCAAAACACTTCTTTGGCGATGTCCTTTGCGTTTGCAATAAGCGCCGGGTTGACTATGTCGCGCCACTTCACTACAAGCCTGTCCAAGTATTCCCGTTTCGTGACGTAGTTGATGGCGTTTACATCGTCAGCAGTGATGTTTTCGCCGTTCATTTCAAAGCGGATTTTCTGTTTTTTTAACAGGGTCAGGATTGTCCCGGCTATGTCCATGTCTTTCCATCCATAGGGGATTTTTCCAAATTGCTCAGACAAGCTCCGCATGGTGGCAGGCAGGTTTTTAAAGTGTATCCTCTCGATTACCTCAATCATTTCGGTCAGCGCAAGATGGTTCGGCAAAGCCTGCTCCGTGCCGTCTATAATCAATTGGCTGTCTTTTTCTGCCAAAACCGCCCGCAGGCTGTCCACCGTAGGGTATGGCTGGTTTATGTAGTTCTGTTTTGTGTATATGCTCTCGACAAGCGTCCTGAACGCGTCGTTTATGCGCTGCTCCGGCGGCTTCTCTTTTATGCCTAGCCTGTTGCCGTTCACATAGAGTGCTGCTTTTTTTAATGCCTCTGCAATCAAGTCGCGGCAGCGCATTGCTCTTTGCTTGCCTTCGCGGATTTTTGTGGTTTTGATGTCCTCAATCGTGTCGGATGCTGCCCTGCCCGAATTTCGCCTGATGAAAGTTTCGATTTGCAGCGACTGCTCCATTTCGTCCAAAAATCCCGTGTCCGGCGGCAAGCAGGCGATGACGTTGCGCTCACGCAAAGACATGCCTTTCATTTCCATGTCGTCTGCGCCGCCGTGGGCGTACACCGGGGTTATTACCCGCAAGCCGATTTCTTCTTTCTGCGCTCCGAGCGGGCGGTCGTCTATGATGGTGTTGAAGCCAAAGTCGTGCCGCTCGCTATAGCGGAACTTCTTGTTTACGCCAAACAGGACGGAGAATATTTCACTGCCCACCTTGTCAACTATTTCAGACTGGTCTATGCGGATTTCCCTAATTTCCCTGTTGATGTCCTGCTCTTCGTTCGTAAGGAAGATGAACTGGTCGCCGTTCTTTATGATCAGTTTCTGCTCCTCAAGGCGGCGCAGTGAAGCGTCCACTTTTTTCTTGGCTTCGATCTTGTCCTCGTCAATGTATTGGAGCATAACGGTGGTGATGTTTTCAAGGTTGGCAGGAAGCACGTTTGGTATGTACTTGACCATGAACAACACTTTGAGGACTTCGACGTCATAGGTGCGCAGTGCACCGCCGCGATGGGCGCTGTCTTCTGCATCCAATATCACCTTGCGTATATTGTGGTCTAGGAATGTTTCTACCGTCGGATAAAATGCTTCGAAGGGAATAAGAATGCTGTCTGCCGAATTTGAGTATTGCATTGCAGCTTCCTGAAATGCGCTGAGCAGGGAGCGCTCGCCTTCGGACAGGTGCTTGCCCGAAGCGCCGTGCGTCCTGATGCCGTTGAACACGGCTTGGAGCAAATTGAACTGATATGGGACAAAAGGGTATATGTCTGCAAAGTCGCCTGCCGAATCATAAAGCCGTTTTTCTGGCGTGTCCTGCGAAAACGTGATGAGGTTTTTCAGCACAGCCTCTTTTTCGCTGTAGACAAGGCGAAGCATTTCTGCTGCCGTTTCCGTCTTGGCAAGCAGCCTCTTTTTGATGACTTCGTCCACGTTCGCAGAAGACAAGGAGAGCCTGGTGTCGAACCGTCCGATAATCTTTGAAAAAGCGTCCCGGTTTACATTTGTCAAGGAGTCTATGTCCTCCTGCCCGGTGCATATGACCCATGCCTGCCCGCCGCATTCGTTTCCAAGCCCTTCAACGATGTTCTGGAGGTTGAGCATGAGAGCGCCGGAACTGCCCACGTACTGCCCAACTTCGTCGCACAGGAAAACGACAAAATGCTTTTTGCCTGTTTTTTGCTCTTTTGCTTCTATGTACTCGCGCACCTTGCGGGCGAAAGAGTTGATGTCGAGGGCGTAGTGCTCTTCCGCTTTGTTGTACCAAGCGAGGGCGGCGTCAATGCTCATTTTTGTGGCGTCTGACAGCGCATTGACGACATTGTCTTGCTCGAAGTAGAAGTCGTTGCGGGCGTATTCCCAGTCGCTGCCGGCTAATTCCTTGAAGCGTGCCCTGAAAGCATCGTATTTTCCGTCTTTTTCCATCTGCCGCTCCAAATCGGCAATCCATGGCATTGTGCTGCAAAAGCCCTGCATCTTGTTGAAGACTTTCATGAAAACTTTTACAATAGGGTCTTTGTTGGCTTTTGAATCGGAATCCGCTTCAGCGTCTATGTTGAAGAGGATGACATCCGCGTTTGTACCTGCTGCGGTTTGCATGTCTGCCATGATGCGGCTGCCTTCTATCTTGCTGCTGAAAAAGTCTATCGCCTTAGCACCGTCGTAAACATTGTCGCCAAGCAGATAGGAGAGGATTTTCAGGAAGTGGGACTTGCCGCTCCCAAAGAAGCCAGATATCCACACGCCCATCTTGTCGGTGCGGTGCTGCGTCCCCCTGCGGTAGCCGGCAAAGAACTTGTCGAAATGGCGGTTCAGTTCTTTGGTGACCACGTATTCGTCAAGCTCCACCGTTATCGTGTCCACAGAATCCTGCCCAATTTTCACAACGCCCTGAATCGGCCTTCCTATGTCCTTTTGAAACATGCCCTTAATTTTCATGATGCCTCCCTTTGCCTTTCCGTTGTTCAGGCTTGTACAGAGTCAAACCTGAACGCCCTGTAGTAGTTGTCGTCTGTTATTTCTCCGAACAAGCGCAGCTCGCTGGTGTAATTGCCGGGGAAGAACATGACTAGCGGGTTACGATCTATCTTGCTGTGCAGGTTGTTGAGTATGGTGTGAGAGCGGATTATTGGCCACGCTTTCCCTACGCCCGTTATAAAGACTATGTCTTTTCCCGGTGTCAGGTTTCCTGCGATTTTGTTTATTATCAAATCGCCGTCCTCCGTCAGCCGGAGCGTCCGCTTGATCGGGTTGACAATTGCGTCGCTGCCTTGGGATTCTTCCCTTTGCTTGACTTTGTCTAGGTAGTTTTTCGACCGCAGAGCCTCGATCATCATGTCGTACAAGTCAAAGTGCGCAATGTGAACGTCGTCGCGCTTTCCGTTGATGCGGTTCACTAAAAAATCAACATGCGCTCGCACAGCCATTTCATCTTCCGAGTTGTAGTCAAAAATCCAAAAGTTGACCTCGTTGGCAGTGCCGCGCCCCGTGCGGAAACTGCTGTCAAGTATCTTGGGCTCAATGAGGTCAAGCCTTTCGTTCAAACTCATCATAAGTTATGCCTCCATAAGCATCGCTTTCAAGTACATGCCGTCTGCTTTGTCAAGCAACTTGCGAAGCTCGCAGTCAACAATAGGCCTTTGAATCAGCAAACTGTTGCCGTCTCGTTTTGCCAGCCCTGCGTCGCACAAGGCGCTCTTGATTTTGCTGCGGATGCCTGCGAGGTTTCCCGCAGACCACCTCGCCACAGTTTCGCTGCTTTGCGCCTTGCGCTCTATAAAGTTAATGAAATCATGATCCGTTATCTCGACATGCCCCGCATGGTTCTTGTCTTCGTAGATTTCGTGCATGTATTCAAAAAGCAGCCGATCCGCTTTTACCAGCGCAAGGAAAGCTATCAGCTTGGCTTCGGCGTCTTGCCCGTGTGCAATTACTTCCACGAGAGGCATGCTGAGCGTGGAGAGCCGCTTAACCATCCTGATCGGCACGTCGCGGCGGCGCTTCGCTTTTTCAAGCTGATATATGTTCCCTTCCAAAGACAAGCCTACTATCTCGCAGCCTGTCTTGCCTTCGCACAGCAGCAGCGCCGTTCTTTTCATTTCAGAGAACATGAGGGGCATGTCTTTTATCGACGAGGTGTATTGCAGTTCGTTTTGCATAGCGGCACTTTCCTGTTTTTACATTTGTTGTTTATTATAACACTTTCACCATACGAACACAACACAATCACAGCAGCTCCCCGTACCTCCTGACGAAAATCCACTTGAAAAATGTCACAAGCACCATGTAAAGGGCTACGGTCAGCGCCATCCACGCGAAGAACGAAGCAGGCAGGGCGGCAAGGCCGATTGACGCGCCAAACCCAGTAAACGGAATGGCAGTCAGGAAAACGATGCCAACAAAAGTGAGCAGGGTGAGCGGGGTGGATGCCCGGCTTTGGACAAACGGGATTTTTGGCGTCCGTATCAGATGAATGACTAGGGTCTGGGTCCACATGGACTCCACGAACCACCCGGCATGGAAAACTGCGATAAACAGCGCTAGCACTTCTGGATCAGCAATCTGGTGGAACATCAGCCCCCCTGCCGCAGCGGGGCAGACGACGAAGTACATGAGCAGGTACGTCGTAATGTCAAACACAGAGCTCGTGGGGCCGATCCACAGCATGAATTTGCCGATAGAAGAAGCGTCCCATTTCCTCGGAACAGCGAGGAATTCCCTGTCCACGTTGTCCCAAGGGATTGCCGAACAGGACAAATCGTATATCAGGTTGAGCAGTATCAAATGAATCGGCAGCATCGGGATAAAGGGCAGGAAAGCACTGGCTGCAAGCACTGAGAACATGTTCCCGAAATTCGAGCTTGCCGTCATCTTGATGTATTTGATCATGTTTGCGTAAGTTTTTCGCCCTTCGACGATGCCCTTCTCCAGTACCATTAAATCCTTTTCAAGCAGGATAACGTCGGCTGACTCCTTTGCGATGTCAACAGCGGTATCCACCGAGATGCCCACGTCGGAGGCCTTCATTGCCGCTGCGTCGTTTATGCCGTCGCCCATGTAGCCGACGCTGTGGCCGTTGTCCCTAAGTGCTGTTATGACCCTTGCTTTCTGCTGCGGCGACAGTTTGGCGAACACGCTCACTTCTTCGGCCACTTTGCTAAGCGCGCTGTCGCTCATGTCGTCCAAGTCGGACCCAAGCAGGATGCGGTCAACCGGAAGGCCCACTTGCTTACAGACGCAGCGCGTCACCTTGTCGTTGTCGCCGGTCAGGACTTTCACGCCCACACCATATGACCGCAAAGCGTTGATGGCGTCAGCGGTGGATTCTTTCGGGGGATCGAGGAACGCAAGGTAGCCCATCAGCACCATGTCGGATTCGTCTGCCACTGAAAACGCGCCAACTGGGGAGGGGTCAGTTTTTTGCGCCACTGCGATAACGCGCATGCCGTCTTCGTTCAGTTCGTCCACTTTCTTGAGGATGTACTCCTTGATGTCTTCGGTCAGCGGTTCTACGTTTCCTTTGTACTCGGCGAAGCTGCAAACTGCCAGCATTTCTTCAACCGCGCCCTTTGTGATCATCTGCGTTTTGCCGTTTGCCACCACGACGCTCATGCGGCGGCGCTCGAAATCAAAGGGTATCTCATCCACTTTCGTGAATTTTTCAGCCAGCCCGTGCAATTCGTCTATTTCTTCCTGAAGCTCCCCGGCTCTTTGTATGATGGCGATGTCCATCAGGTTTTTTAAGCCTGTCTGGTAATAGCTGTTTAGGAATGCGTGGCGCAATACCCGCGTGTCTTCCTGCCCGTGGATGTTGAGGTGGTACATCAAAACCACCTTGTCCAGCGTCAGCGTCCCCGTTTTGTCTGTGCAGAGGACGTCCATCGAGCCTAGGTTTTGTATAGAGTTCAGATTTTTGATAACAGTTTTCTCTCTTGACATTGCCACTGCGCCCTTGGCGAGGCATGTGGTGACAATCATCGGGAGCATTTCGGGCGTGAGCCCCACAGCTATCGACAGCGCGAACAGAGACGCTTCCATCCAGTCGCCTTTTGTAAACCCGTTGACGAACAGCACGATGGGAACCATGATGAGCATGAAGCGGATCAGCAGCCATGAAACTGTGTTGACGCCTTTTTCAAAGCTGGTCTGCACCGGCTTTATGCTGACCCCCTTCGCCATTTCGCCAAATATGGTGTCGTTGCCAGTTGCAACAACAACGCCCACTGCGCTGCCGCTAATGACGTTTGTGCCCATGAACGCGAGGTTTGGGAGCTCCGTCAAAGCGTCAAGATCGCCTTTTGCTGCTTCCGGGGTTTTTTCTACGGCAACGCTTTCGCCTGTCAGGGCTGATTGGCTGACAAACAGGTCCTTCGCATGGACGACCCTCATGTCTGCCGGGATCATGTCGCCAGCTGAAAGGTGTACGATGTCGCCGACTACTACGTCTTCAAGTGGGATTTCTTGATTTCCAGTTTCCCGCCTTCGTACATTGGTAGTGGTCGTTATCATCTTCAGCAGGTTTTCTGCGGCATGGCCGCTCCTTGTCTCCTGCACGAACCGCAGTATGCCTGAAAAGAGCACCATCGTGGTGATGATGATGACCGCCATTGGGTCTGCCTCCCAGGGCTTTGCCCAGATGATGTCTGTAAAAGCCGACACCACTGCAAGTCCGAACAGTATTGCGGTAAAGGGGTTGATGAAAGCTTTTGCGACGCGCTCCGGCAGCGATGCTTTTTTCCCATGAGTTACCGTGTTGTCGCCGTATTCGTCCCTGGAGTTTTCTGCCAAAGCCTCGCTCAAACCCTCAAGCGACGTCTCTAGCTTTGCAAACAATTCTTCTGTTTCCGCAAGTGCGGCAAAATTCATTCTTTCTTTTGCGTTGTTCATTGGTCTGTACCTCCATTTCTTAAGCGTTAACAATTGCCTGGTGTACAGTCCAAACGCTGGCAAGCAGCCTTTATCTACGGTTTGTGGTGACGGAATGGAAAAATATCGCATGCCGCCGCTTTGTGACCGTGCCGCCCGTCAGGTTCAGGGCTGCATTTACTTCCAGATTCCATTCCTTTTTCACCTCGCTTTTCCCTAAAATATCAATAGAAATCCCCTGCCATCGGTTGCGAACAATGACAGGGGATAAAATCCCGCAAACAGCGCCTCGCCACAGCGAAGCGCAAACTCGTCATCGTTCAAGCTTTGGCTTCACAGGGCGATGTTGTTGCGTTATTCCATGCCTTGGTTTCGACATGGACTGTTCAACCTTCTCATCGTGTCTCCACGACTCCGCGGCAGCAACCCGTATCCCTGTGGTAGCCTCACCTACCGAAACGGCTTAACCTCAACTATCATATACCTGCTATAGGCAGTTGTCAAGGCACTGTTTGAAAAAATTGCTGAAGAAAAAGCAGATTTACTGTCGTGCATCACCATCCACTATGCTTTCAGCCAACACCATGTCGGCAAGGGCATTTGCTTGATTTTGTGACCGGTGGGTTCCGATTGTTTCGTATGGCGGAAAAACAGTAACGTCGGCTGATTGCCCGCCCACTCCGGTGCGATTTTCCTCAGACATCCAAAGGACCTCTAGCGTCATTTTGTATTTGTTTCCATCTGGGCTTAACTTTTTACCGCTAAAGTAGTACGTTATTTTGGTCAATTGCCAGTAGTCTTTGTATACGTACAGTGTCACGGTATCTGGTATGTCTTCCCCGAATGCATCTGAAATTCTCCAGTTCCCTGGATGGTCGTCATAATAATTTTGAAGAAACTCAGGAATGTCTTCATCGGCTTCGTCACCAAAAGCGAGGTCTTCAATATCCTGGATGACTTTGTAGTGTTTGGATTTCATGAGCGCTGTGTACCACATGAATTGCTCCCATGTGTAGGTGTAGTTGTAATGGATCCAGTCAGTTTCCCCGGTGGCGTAATCGAGGCTCGTGAAGATTTCCTCGTTGGACTGCTGCTCAACATCCCCAAGCATTCTCGGGATGGCCGGATTGACGGTGCGTTTGTTTTTCATGTTGAGGTATTTTGCATAAGTGTAGTAGCCTATGCGGTTTTGATCGACTGTTGGCGCAGCTTTCCCGACAATCAGGTCTCTGCCCAATATTTTGGCTTCAAGCTTTACGTTGTAATCCATGTCGCCAGGCGTTTTGGCGGAAGCCTTGTCGTTGTCGTTGAAATAGTAAGTTGCTTCCAGAGTCTGCCAATCATCGATCGCCAAAGACAATGTTACGGAATCCTTGCCAGGCTTCAAGAGGTACATGTTGTCTGCGTATTTGGTGAGCCACAGATAATCAGCATTGCCTTCGTACCCCAGCTCTAGAGGGGTAGGGCTACGGGTATTCGGCGGCGTGGGATAGGGTTTTGTCTCCGGAGTGTCATAGCCTTTTCCATAGAGGACAGCGAACACGTTGAACAGATAGTCTTCCCAAGTCATGTCCTCGTAGTACATGGTTCCGTAGCCGTAGCTGTCGTATGCCAGTTCGCTTCTTGCAGTTGTTTCAATAAATGCATCTTGGAATTCAAATGGCTGGTTATCCACTATGCTTTCAACCCACAACACATCGGCAAGGGCATTGGTCTGATTCTGTGACCGGTGGGTTCCAATAGTCCCGTACGGCGGGAAGACGGCAACGTCGGCTGATTGCCCACCCACGCCGGTGCGGTTGTCTTCAGACATCCAAAGGACCTCTAGCGTCATTTTGTACTTGTTTCCACCTGGGCTTACCTGTTTGCCGCTGAAGTAGTACGTTATCTTGGTCAATTGCCAGTAGTCTTTGTATACGTACAAGGTCACGGTATCCGGTACGTCTTCCCCGAACGCATCTGAAATTCTCCAGTTCCCCGGATGGTCGTCATAATAATTTTGAAGAAACTCAGGAATGTCTTCATCGGCTTCGTCGCCAAAAGCGAGGTCTTCTATGTCCTGGATGACTTTGTAGTGTTTGGATTTCATGAGCGCTGTGTACCACATGAATTGCTCCCATGTGTAGGTATAATTGTAATGAATCCAGTCAGTTTCCCCGGTGTCGTAATCAAGGCTCGTAAAGACCTCCTCGTTGGACTGCTGCTCCACATCCCCAAGCATTCTTGGGATGGCTGGATTGAGGGTGCGT
Organism: Clostridiales bacterium; assembly: GCA_009782285.1. Lineage (GTDB taxonomy): Bacteria > Bacillota > Clostridia > Peptostreptococcales > Anaerovoracaceae > WRJK01. The sequence continues at coordinate 25,598 of WRJK01000019.1, read as the reverse complement.
TTGTTTTTCATGTTGAGGTATTTTGCATAAGTGTAGTAGCCTATGCGGTTTTGATTGACTGTTGGCGCAGCTTCCCCTGCAATCAGGTCTTTGCCCACTTTTTTAACTTCAAGCTTTACGTTGTAATCCATGTTGCCGGGCGTTTTGGCGGAACCCTTGTCGTCGTCGTTGAAATAGTAAGTTGCTTCCAAGGCCTGCCAATCATCGATCTCCAAGGTCAATGAAACGGAATCCTTGTCGGGCTTTAGGAGAAACATGTTGTCTGCATATTTGGTGAGCCACAGGTAGTCGTCATTGCCTTCGTACCCCAGCTCTAGCGGGGTAGGGCCATAGGTATTTGGCGGCGTAGGATAAGGTTTTGTTTCCGGAGTGTCATAGCCTTTTCCATAAAGGACAGCGAACACGTTGAACAGATAGTCTTCCCAAGTCATGTCCTCGTAATACATGGTTCCGTAGCCGTAGCGGCTGTACACCAGTTCGCTTCTTGCCGTTGTTTCAATAAATGCATCTTGGATTTTGTGGTTGACAGTGTAGCCACCGCCACCGCCACCGCCGCCACTGCCGCCGGTGCTGGTTGGGGTTGGCGCGAGAGGCGTTTCGCCTTCCGTGATTTGTGCGGCAAAATAATCTGACTTTAGGACGCCGCTTTTTTCAACAGCGTCTTGGCTTAACACGCCGTTTTCACTCAGGCTCGCGGCAAGCGTGCCAGAACCGTCCTGCATCTTGGCCCTGAGGATTTCGCAGAGTCCGGTTGCCAAATTCGTATTCGTAATATTGCCGAAATTCGCAAGCCTTGTCATACCGGACTGCTCGGCTTTTGAGAATACTTGGCCCCATGTAAAATCGCTGCCTTCAGTGTAGCCTAGAATGACCAAGAATACCTTGTAGAGTTGTTGCGTCGTCGCTTGCTCCTGTGGCCGGAATGTGCCGTCTTCGAAGCCGATAAAACCCAATTGCGGGTTGTTTTTCGCAAATACCATGACTTTTCGCACGTATTCGCTTTGTCCTGCTGCATCAGCGAAGCTGGGGGCGCCCGGATCTGCTTCGTCAATCTGGTCTTCTATTCCCGTGAGCCGCGCCAGTATAACAACCAACTGATATCGCACGGTTGCCAGATTTAGATACTCTTCTGTTACGCCGGCGTCTTCACCCTTGAGAATACCAATATCTGCGCATGTCTGCGCATCTTTCGGGATCGCATTGGCGGCTGAAGCAGACATTGAAGCGAACGTTGCCGTCGGCATTAAGCCAACCACTAGGACAACGGACAGCAGCACTAATAGAATTCGTTTTTTCATCACTAACTCCTTTCCTTTCGTTTCCCTCCTATTTGTCTCGCTGATTTCGTTCAGCGCTGATAAACGGCTCTTGTGTCCGGGATGAGCGGCACCGGTGTTATCACGTCCTTTCACAAGATAATGCGACACTCTTCCTTCTATCTGAAGTATGACTAACTTTATCATATTTCCGTGTTGAACGCAAGAGACGGCTTAACCTCAATTATAGTATTGTGCATGTTGAATTTTTCACCTTGTAATGATAAAATATCAATGAAAAAGGCATGGCAGCAGTCAACATGGACGGCAAGTGGGGATTCGTAGACAAAACAGGCAAAGTAATAGTGCCGCCCAAGTACGATTATATATAAAAATGGCAAGGGAGAAAAAATGAGGAAACTTCTTGAAAAATCGAGCAAAGAGAAACTTTTAAATTTTCTCGAAGAATACGCAAAAAAAGATACGAAATTTGCGAATGCTGTAAATGTGCATTTTGGCAAGCCTGAATTTGAGGAAGAGCTGAAAAAGATTGAAGGCTCAATCGACGATTTACTTGATGGTATTTCTGATTATTACTATGCTCGTGACAGGTGGGGCTATGTAAATCTTGACACGAGCTGCATTATCGCAGAAATCAAGCAACGTACCGAACAGGGGCATGTCCGGCTTGCCTTCGCAGAAACGGAAATGCTTTATCGTAAGCTGCTTGAAAACTTCGAATACCAAGGTGAGTGCGAAATCAGCGACAAGGCAGAGTATTGCCTTGAAATTATGTCTGCAATTGCTGACAAAGCTGTTGAAACTGTAGACAAAAAGTATATATTCAAGAATTGTATTGCACTTGCAGAACTTGACGATGGCAAAGACTATGGTGCAGATTACGAAGATAAGCTGTTAAGTATTGCAGCGAAGTTTGTTACGCTCGAGAACCGGGCAGAATTGGAGGGTGTTTTAGCGAGGTTTGACTTCAAATGGCGCGAGGAAGCGTTCAAGCTGATCAGGTTGGATATTATCCGAAAAATCGAAAATGAGGACGCAGTTGTCAATTTTATTGCTGAGAATTTGCGGTTTCCGAAAATTAGGGATATTGCTTTTGACAAAGCGATGTCAAATAAAAGATTCGAAGAATGCGAGCGGCTTTGCATTGACGCAATAGCTGAATACACACAGAATTATGGCGTTTCGCCTTGGCTATACAAACTGTATTCCATATATGAAATGATGGGGAATGAATCCAAAATGGCCGCAACGGCAGAAAAAATACTTTTTTGCGGGGACTTGGAGTATTACAGCAAGTTGACGCCACTGCTTAAAAAGCAGTCTGATTGGAACAATTTGTATTCTGAATTGATTAAAAATTGCGAACTAAACTTGCCTTATTCGAAATATATGGAGATTTTAGCGAAAGAAGAAGAGCATGCATTATTGCTGGAGCAAGTAAAAAAACACAGTGAGCAGGTGTATAGATACGGCAAGATGCTCGCGGAAAAATATCCGGCCGACACATGTGCTGTATTTACCGAACAAATCGGCAGAAGTGCTGAAGCCGCATACGGCAGGGACTCATACAGCAAAGTGTGTTCAAACATTTTATCTTTTGCGGAAGCGGGATTTATATCTGAATCAATTGAGATGTTGAACGATTTTAAGCAAAAGTACAGACGCAAGCCTGCATTTGTAGACGAGTTAAACAAAATTCGGGAGCGTCTGATATAAGCTACGTTGTCCGCTATTAGCCTTTGTGCTCTTTGTAGAAGACCCGAAAGATTTTTGTATCATCAAGATAGTGCCACCTAACACCTTGAATTGCACCTCCAATGAGAAAAAAACAAGAGGGCATCGACGTCAATTACTCATAAAAACAGGGTATAATATTTACTTAGTTTTGAACACCGAATATGACCGTGCGGCTGAGGGAAAAATGTCCATGTCGCCTCATTTTGCTAATCAGGTTATCTTTGATGGTTACGGTGTTTGTGACGGATATTCGGAAGCTTTCAAGAACTTTTTCAGATTTGTCGATTATGATGACCTTTTTAATAGCAGTACGCTTTTTCATCTCGATTAGCACCTTTTTCTCAATATCTTCAAACTTGAGTTTTGTCCGGCGCGTATCTCGTGCGGTTCAGGCAGATTTGGATGACTTGCAGGGATTATGACCTGACCGGGATTGAGTTGTTTGTCTTTTTTCTTTCCCATGAAACCATTATATCAGAAGAAAACCAAAAAGAGCAACTGCTTTTGTAATTATTTGGTAATTTTTATGCCAAATCATGAATAATTGACACATAGAATGGTAGAAGACATGCTCTATCAGCCTTTGTGCTCTTTATAGAAGGCCCGCAAAGATTTTTTTGTGTCATCATCAAGATAGTGCCACCTAACACCTTGAATTGCACCTTCCAAGGAGGAAAGCCTCATGATACAAGCAGAAGGGTCTTTGGCGAGGATGCGAAGCCAGGCCTCACGGCTTCCGACTTCATTAAGCTGCTCGATTGTGGTAATGCCAACTTCAACAAGCTGTTTTTCCAGTTTTTCAGCAATGTTTGGCAGGGTGGTAAGTTCTCCCATATAAATCTCCTTATCTGTGCACTATATGGTTTGGGTCAAGGCGCACAACGACATAACGCCCTCCCCACCAGTGCTTCTAGCGCATTCCCTGTTTGGTATCCATATGTCTGCCAAACACTTTCCAACAGCTCAATGTCGCCTTCCTCAATTGCCGCAGTGCTCTTGTGCTAATTATGCCATTTAAAATGGAAAAAAACAAGAAGGCACCGACGTAAACTTCCCACATCACAACCACTTACCAATTGTCAACCGTCGCTCTGCAACTGAGTTTCCAGCGTCAGGATGTCTGCCCGCATCCCTTTGGCGGTTTCCCTTGAAATCTGGCCCGCTTCGAACATTTCCTGTATCAGCTCGCGCTCAATGGAAAAGCCCCGCGACACCACTTCAAGGACAGCGGGCTCCTCCCTGCTGCCGGAGGCGCCATCCCTCGCGTGGTTCCTGCCCCGGCTTATCACAGACAGCAGCTCGAACTCAGCCGCCAGTTTGTCCACAATCTGCGCATTTTCTTCGTTCTTGGCCTCGCCCAGCTTTTCAATCACATACTGGGCGTTTGAAGATATGATCGCCTCAAAATCGCTTCGCTGAGGCAATGTTCTGTTTTTATGGTTCAGCTTCACCAGATGCGTCAGTGCCCAGATAGCCCGCTTGCCATAGCTTGTTTTTCTCCTGCGCCCCACGGACTCGACCCGTTCGTCGAGAACGTTCAAAAAATGCTCAGCGGCAGTTCTGTCGACGAATCCGCTTTCAAGAAACGCAGCGGTGTTTTCCTTCTCCCAAAGCAGGACTTTTGTCCGTAACTCTTTCTCAATGGGCGTTTCCGCCCAGCGCGGCCCGATGTCGCGCACCGTCGTGTTTCGCCTTAAGTAGCTGCGCACCACAACATCAGTGGCGTAGCTGTTCTCTTCCGTAGCTTCGCTTCGGAGGCGTGAAATTACGCCCTGGATTATTTCTGAGCAAGCTGCCTGCTCCTCTGCACTCCTGGCTTCGCCGGCCTTATTCCCCACCATCAGCGGCAAAACGAAGTTCGTGACGAGCATGGAAACGACGATGACACCGCTTGCCAGCAGGACAATCAGGTCCCTCTGGGGAAACGCCGCCCCGCTTTCGAGCAAAAGGGGGATCGACATCACGCTGGCCATTGTGACAGTGCCGCGAGGCCCGGCAAGGCCAAAGACAAGAGCCGCCTTTATAGCGCCAATGTGGCTGCCGGTTTCCTGGTATGTCTCCTCACGAACGAAAACAAGCCACCAGAGGAATCTCAAAACTGCGAAAACAAGCGTGAGCAAAAGCACGAGGCCGGCTATTGCGAGGCCGCCTATTGGGAATGCGCCGCTGCCGGCTGTCATTAGTATTCCCGGAAGCTGAGTGCCGAGCATCACAAACACAAGCCCTTCCAGCGTGAACGTCAGGAACTCCCACACGCTGTCCAGTGCTATGTGCAGCTGCACTGTTTCGGGGTTGAACTTGTCCCGCATGAAGGAATGGGTTATGCCCGCTGCGAAAACAGCGAGGATGCCACTGACGCACAAGGTTTCGGCAACCATGTAGACAATGAACGGGGTCAGCACCTCGATCAAAATGCGCAAAGTGACGTTCCTCATTCCAAGGGAGCGCAGTTTTTTGATTGCCAAAGACTTTATCGAAGTCATGAGGGCGCCGGCAAGCAAGCCGCCGATGCCAAGCAGGACAAATTGGAGCGACGCCAGCTTTAAGGAGAAATTTCCCGTCACCATGGCAGCGATGGCGAACTGGAAGCACACGATGCCTGAAGCGTCGTTGATGATCGACTCGCCGCTCAATATGCCCATGATTTTAGGCGGTACGGCTACGCGTTTTGAAATTGCGATGACGGCGACGTCGTCAGTAGGGCCCAGTGCGCCAATCAGGGCAAACGCAGCCGCAAGCGGGACAGCAGGAACGAGCCAGTGGGCAAAAAGCCCTACTGCGATTACTGTGGTTATCACCAATCCAACAGCTGCCCCCAAAATCGGCCTCTTCATCCCCCACAATGTTCTTTTGTCAGCAGTGTAGCCTGCGTAAAAAATAAGCGGGGCGATGAACAGCACGAAGAACAGGTCGGGGTCAAGCTTAAATTCAAAACTAAACGCGCCGAAAGAGATCAAAGCAATGGCCACGCCGAGGGCGATCTGCACAAGCGGCGCAGAAAGTGCGGGGACTATGCGGCTTATCAGGTTTGACACGAGCACCGCCGCAAGCATTATCAAAACGAACTTGAATACGATCATCGCTCGCGCCCGCCAAAGAATCCGCCCATGTTGCCGAACCGCTCTCTGAGGGCCTCCATCTTTTCCAGCATTTCATCGCCTTGGGCGCCAAACCTTTCATGTAGTGCTGCGATAATCCTGTCAAGGTATTCGCCCAACAACTCTTGCTCCTCCTCTGACAGGCAAGAGAAGACGTCGCTTATGCCAAAAGTTTCCTGCTGCTGTTTGTTTCTGCCTTTTTCAGTAAGTTTCACGAGCATCACCCGTTTGTCCTGCTCGGACGGCTCGCGAGTAACGTAGCCGCCTTTCTCCATCTTTGAAAGCAGTTCGTTAAGCGACGAGATGCGGAGCCCCAAAAGATAGGACAGGTCTTTGGTGCTAATGCCGTCCTTCAGCTTGAGAACGGCGAGAATCCGCCCCTGCCCCCGCGTTGTGTCTGCCATCGGGCCGTTAACGGCCCAAGCGCGTATCTGCTGCTTGTTGAGCAGCCATTGAAGCTGTGTCAGCTTTTCGTAAAGTTCGCTTGTCATGTGCGCACCCTCCAAGAAATATTAACGGTACCGTCAGATATACTCTAGCAGGTACCGTTAGCTTTGTCAAGCGTTTTTTTACAGGTACCGTGAAAAAATTTTTGTTATTGAGTTTTTCACAAAACAGTGATACTATAGCCGTAGCAATATTGGCGCACAGGAGGCCGACATGGGCGAAAACCTGCTATTCATGTACGAAACACTCTTCGCCCGCTACGGCGATTTGAACTGGTGGCCTGCGGAAACGCCCTACGAGGTGATGGTCGGCGCGGTGCTGACGCAGAACACGGCTTGGTCCAACGTTGAGAAAGCAATCGGCAACTTCGGAAGGAATCTGACGCCAGAGGCTGTTGCGGACGCAAGCCATGCAAAATTGGCTGAAACAATCCGGCCGGCGGGGTTCTTTAACCAAAAGGCGAGCTACTTGAAAGCAGTGACCGAGTGGTTCGCAAGATACAATTACGACGTGCAGGCTGTGCAGCGCGAGCCCCTAGACAAGCTGCGAGCTGAACTGCTTAAGGTTAAGGGAGTCGGTCCGGAAACTGCTGATTCGATATTGCTGTACGCATTCGGTTTTCCTGCTTTTGTGGTGGACGCATACACTGTTCGGCTCTGCGAGCGTTACCCGATTGACGCTGGCAAAGGCTATGCTGAGATAAAAGCTTGCTTCGAAGGCAATTTGCCGCAGAGCGCAGAGACCTACAATAACTTTCACGCACTTATCGTAAGAAACGCCAAAGAGCACTGCCGTAAGAAACCGGTGTGCGAGGGGTGCCCGCTAAACGAGACATGCGGGAGGCATGGCGGAATGCCTGAGAGGATTAGACAATGATCGGCAATTACAAATACTCCCCAGAGGATTATAGAGATATGCTTAGCATGGCAGAGGACTTGACTCTTTTTTACGAGTTGTTTGAAACGTACAGCGAGAATAGGACGCAAGACAATCTGTTTGCGCTTGAAAGGCAGGGTCGCGAATTGTTTTTCACAATAAAGCACCGGGCGTATGTATCTCCGATACCCGAAAAAAATACCTCAAACAAGCCATTAAGGTCAGGTATGAGCAAATCCTTTGCCCTGCGCTGAACAGACAAAAGGGTGTTACGACGCGCAGTACCGTTTCAACGTTCCCATTAGCACGTTGATCAAGCGTTCCAACTGTGGCAGTGAAACCCATTCGCCAAAGGCGTGAATGTTTCCACCGAGTGCGCCTGTGCCCAGCGTCGGAAACCCGGCGTCTTGGAAAATCTGGGCGTCGCACCAGGAATTTTCACCGACAGCTTCAGCCTTGACCCCCAGTACCTTTTCAACCTCTTCCGACAAAACCTGGTACAGCTCTTCTGCGCCTTTTGTTTCAAAGGGGTTTCTCGCTACAACAGTATCGACGCTGCCTTCAAAATCAGGGTACATGGCTTTCACTTCTTTGAAAATCTCTTTTATCTCCTGAATCCGATTGCCTATGGTTTCACCAGGCTGCATGCCGACCTCGATCCCCAGCTCGCAAAAGTCCGGGTACGTGGCAAAATCGCTGCCGCCATTGATTGTTCCAGTGTGGTACAGCGTCTCGCCGTTCAGCGGGTGCGGATTTTTCGCAAACACTTCTTGTTGGTTCCTTTGCAGGCGGACGATTACCTCGCCCATCCTTGCTATCGCGTCCGAAGAGCCGTGCGCGGCTTGCCCGTTCACCCTTATCTTCAGCCACCCGAATCCTTGGTGGGAAACCTTGATGCGATGGAGGGGTGCGGGCGCCAAGATCAAAACAGCTTCAGGCATGTGCGCTTTCACATAGGCGAAGCTGCCTCTGGATTCCCCCTCTTCGTCGGCTACGAACGCAAGGTGGACATCGCCCTGCAGACGGTTTTTCCCCTTAGCCAGCTCCTTTGCCACGAGCATCATGGCGGCGCAGTGGCCTTTGTCGTCGCACGCGCCTAGCCCGGTGAGTTTGCTCCCCGAAACAACGGCGTTCAGTGCACTGTCCCTCCAAGTGGAATACCCAACCGTATCGACGTGGGCGCACAACGTTATGGGTTTTCCGCCGCCCGACCCGGGAATCGTAGCAAACAGATTGTTGTGCCCATCCCCAGTCTCCTCAAAGCTGGCATTTATGCCTAGCTTCTGCAGGTAGTCCTTTATGCAACTCAGCATTTCGGATTCGCCTTGCCCCCCGGCCACCAAAAAGGCGTTCGCGGAGTCAATGGCTATGAGTTTTTTCAACACTTCCGTTATTTCATTTTTCATCAGGTACCCTTTCTGCCGTGTGATACTAATAAGAATATTATAGAGAAAAATTGCAACAAAATCAATGGCGCAGAGCAAACAGACAATAATTTTTTTGAATGCGCACGTTTCCCATTGACAAACACCTCGTATTGTGATTATGTAATTATATAAATAAATGCGGACTATTTTCATCAGAAGGGAGGCTTTGCAAAGGGAGGAGCCCCAACTCCAGAACAAATGAGGCGCAGGTTTAATTATTCAAAACAAAGGAGGTTTAAGAGAACATGCATTACAGAGGTACTAAAAAAATTTTGTGCTGGGCACTGGCTATCGGCATGGTTTTTTCGTTTGGCGTTTTTACGTATGCGGACATAGGTTTCGACAGCGCCGCAGCTGACTTTGCTGCCATCGAGGACGGGAAAATCAGAGTCGAGGTAGACGATGCGATGCAAATGACAGTGTACCGCCTCGACAGAGGGGAAAAGGTCCCAATGACCACGCCGATCGAAAGGCTCGGCGCGGCAGGCGCCACCGCAGTAAACACAGCCCCTTGGAAGAACGGCTTGCCGTGGTCGACTGGCACAGGGACCGGTTCGTCGGATCTTCACAACAACTCGGCGCGGCTCCTGTCTGACAAGTCAGGTTACGTTACTACGTGGACGGGGTCGGGTTCTAGGATGGCAAGCGGCAACGACCAGTACGAGGCCCTGCTGACGGACGAATTCGTGGCGACAGGCACGACAATCGAAACAAACGTGACCGGCCACTTTGGCAAAGGGAACCGCCTTACGGTGACAGGCACCAACTCTGCTCTCGCGCTGGAGCGCAGGCTCGTCATCGAAACGTCGGACGCTGTGCCGGGCGCAGTAGCCGTATCAACTTACTACAAGTACATTGGCGAGGATGCAGCAGGCATCACCATCACCAAGTTCGTGGAAAACAACTTCAAAATGGAGGACGTGACGCCTGCCAGGCCCAACGGAAGCAATGTAGACGGGGGCCTTTGGACGTTCCAAGGCGGAGCGACTTCATGGGGCCGCGACACAGTCATGCCTGTGTTTGACACGATGGGCATAAACGGCGCTGCTAACTTTACTCAAGGGAACGCCAACTACAATTCCCCCAACACAAACGCGCAGCAAAGGAACAACTGGTTCTGGACGACTTCCGCCTGCATACCCTACAACAACTACTATGGCACGAACATTGGCATCGGCATCGGGTCAGGCATGCCTTATCATGTGTTTGGCCTTGAGCTGCCGACCCGCGGCAGCGGCATCACCGGCAACCACAGTACGGCTTACGCGTGGGTCGGCTGGCCGGGCAAGGTGCTGACGCCGGCTACCCCGGCGGCAAACGAGTATATTGGCACCAGCATAATAACTGTGCACGACGGCGACTACTACGAGGGCAACAGGCTGTACGCAGAAGCTATGGCTCAGGTCGACGTCCACAAATTCGACATCCACGTCAACAGCCTTCTCGCCAATTCCGTCGACGACTTCCTTGTGCTGCCTTCTTCTGCGGACATGCCGGATTGGGCATGGGCACCGGTTGGAGAGTCTTGGGGATACGGCACCGGTTTCAGCGTGACCAACCTAATGGACAAAGTCAGCGACTATATGGCACTGGGCATCCGGTCGCTCACCCTCGACGCTCACTGGTTCATACCAAGCAGCAACAGCGGCGCTGCGGCTAATTACAACCTTCTTGCAACAAGGTGGGCGCCTGTGCTGACAAGGCTGAAGGCTTATACATGGGAGGATCCTGCCTTGGCGGCCTATTACCAAGCCAATCCGCTTCCGGACCAGTGCACCACCCATACCGAAGCTAAGAAAGTCGTGAGAGGGTACAACGATTTCTTCAAGGATCACGGCATAAACGTCGTGGCGTGGACCGTGGGCGCCGGCATCCAGCCAAACATAGCAACGGCTACTTTGTCGGCAGGCGTTACCCGGGCGGACAAGCTGCATCTTTTCGAGGGCCTTAACGGAAAGAGCGCAGGTTCGCTTGCTCAGGCCGACATAGATCAAGTGACAGCTCAGAACGCTTCCGGCGGGTTCGTGACCAACGACGGCTCGAGGTACCCGTGTTTTGCCAACCCGCAGTTCCTTGAAATTTTCGCGAAAAACTACGCTGCTTACATTTTCGATGAATTAGGCTTCAGCGGCATGAAGATAGACTCCACCTACGGCAACCAGCTTTGCTACGCTACCGGCCATGGCCACGACGGCGACCCGGAGGCATGCGTCAGGAGCTACGGCACGTTCTACCAGAGGTTGTACGACTATGCCAACCTGGTACGCGGGGCTACGGCAACTTTGGGAGGCCCAATCGTGGACAACCAGAGGACAACGGTCATCATGCACTGCGCCTGCGGCTCGCCCATGAACTATTTCAGCTGGGGCGGCACGAACAGGCCTGTTCCCGGCGACAGCGTGGGCGCGCGCCAGCAGCGCTACATGGTGAAATCCTACAAGGGCTTTTACGACGCGAGCTTCCCGGTGGTCGGCGACCACCTGTACCTCAGCAAGCTGAACACTACGAACGAGGGCCAGAGGGCGGGCCCCCCTGACTACGTCTCGCATTTGGGCGTTGGTGCAGTTTACGACACCAAGTTCAGGACTCAGAGGTACAATTCGTTCTCCGGAAATGGCGAGTTCACAACTAACCAAGACATGCTCTACCCCGGTCAGCCAGGCTACACGACCATCACAGGGACCGGAAATCCCGGCACCACCACGCGAACGTTCAGGTGGGGCGACTTCATCAAGTATTTCGGGCTGTACAACGATCTGATGATCAGCAAGGCTGAGTTCAGGAACCTGTACAAGTACGGGCTGGACTACCCGGAGGGGTACGCATTCAGGCAGGACTCGAACAACTTCTACTATTCCTTCTATGCCACGACAAACGCTGCGTCGGCCGGTTTCAAGAGCGGCCTTGTAAACGATCCCTGGGGGAGCGCGTACTATAGCTCTAACAGGTACAGCGGGCCTGTTGAAATCAGGGGCCTTGACCCGGGCACTGCCTACTATGTGACGGACGTCTTGAGCGGTAGGCAATGGCTGGATGCGGCAGACGGCGCCGGCAACATCACGCTGCCTGGGATATCTTTTGCGACGGGCATCATATTCAAGGTTTCGACGGCGCAGACTACTTCGGTTTTCGGCAAAGTCAATGCAGGCGCGAACGTTGTCCCGGGTGCTGAGCTTACGCTCATTGACGCAGCTGGGAACCCGGTTCCCGGAGTTTCAAGGACGGCGGCAGACCTTAACGGCGACTACTGCTTCCCGATAGTGCCTGACGGCACATACAGGATACTGGCCACCACGTACAAAGACGCGAACGGAAAGCTTTACCCGAACGTGCCAACGCCTTACGCCGACTACCTTACGAAGCGCTTCACAGTGAGCGGCGGCGAATTGCCCTTGGACATCGACATAACTGACATATACTATTCCGTGAGCGTCAGGGCAGACGCCGAGAGTGACATCGACAAGGACGTCTTGTTCGTACTGTCGACTAGCGGGGCGAAGAACCTCCTGACAGTAGAGGCAGATGTGTTGATTGACGGCAATATGCTCGCCAGCCTTGGCGTGGAGCCCCAAAGCGGGTTCGTCACCATGAGCGACATCTTCTGGAGCTACGCCGGAGACGGCATGTGGAAGGGCTCAGTAACGCTAGCCTTCAAGTCCGGCGATGGCGAAGGGTTCACTTCTGCCGCGCCTGCTGACATTGTTGTTTTCAAATTTGCGCCTAGGGCAGTGGGTGATGCGACTTTGACCCTTGCAGGCGTCGTGACGAGCGGGTTCGATTCTGACGGAAAGATAACTTACTACTACGATACCTACATTGAAGCGGGCTCCGCTACGACGAATATAGATCAGCGGACCTTCTCGAAATACGACCTGAACAGGGACAATGTTGTCGACGCGCTTGACCTTGGCATCATGCTGCTTTACTGCGGCTTTGATAGCGACAGCACTAATTGGAACACGCTGGTCAAGGTCAACGATTCAAGGGGCAAAGGCGTCACCGCCAGCATGTGCGACGTGAACGCGGACGGCGTGATCGACATGCTCGACCTGCTTGATCTTTTTATCCACTACACAAAATAGCGCCTGCAGGCACGGGCTGCAGGTATATTTAACCAAAGGGCCGGTCTGCAATGCAGCCGGCCGTTTGGTTTGCTATGTTTTATTGTTTTGCATGTTTGCGGGTTTCGATGAATGCCAATGCTGCTGCCAATGCCATCAGCATGGCCGGCCCCCACGGAATGCTGCTTTCTTTCCCGGTTTTGGGTATGCGCGGAGCATCTTCGCTTGCCAAATCCGGCTGGCTTTGCTCCTCTGTATCTGTAACCGGAACGTCTTTCTCTTCAATCGTTACTGCCTCTTCGTCCTTTTTCACAAATTCCCCTTCGTTTTCGGAAGGCTCTTCCGGCTTTTTGGGCTCTCCCGGCTCTTCCGGCCCTTTTGTCGGCTTTGCGGTCAGGTCGTTGAGTATGCCCTGCATTACGCCGTCTGCCGTGTTCAGTTCGATTCTCGTCACAGGGGCGAAAGCGTCTGCCCTGGTGTAAGTCCTGCTCTCGTTTACAAAGTAGGTCATGCCGTCAATTGTTTTCATCCGGTATGCTGCAGCCTGTGCAAACGGCTCGCCATGTTTGTCGACAACAAGCGCTGTCTCTCCTTGTGACTGGAGCACCGGAATGTTGTACGCTTCGAAATTCGACGTCACTTTGCCGTCCAGGGTCGCCTTTAGCGTGTTGTCCGGCATAAGGACCACGTCTGCTTTCGTGACCCCGTCTGACAAGAGGAACGTATAGCAAGCCATCTTGTCGAGCACCATGTTTGTACCCGGTTCTACGGGGGCCCCGTCCTTGTAGGCTGAAAGCGGGACCTTGCCAAACGTCAATTCACCTTCTGCGTAAACTGCGCCCAGTTTTGCCCTGACGAATTCTTTTGAGTTGTTAATGTCGTTGATTGTCAGGTCTTTGGTGTAATATACAATCGTAAGCGGATTATTTTTTACAACGCTCCCGTCTGGCTGCACTCCGGCAGCTGTTTCCGCAATCGCACCGTCTTTGTTGACTGCAGCTGCGTCTTCGGAATCCGCAGAGAGTGAGATCGTCTCTCCATTGCGTTCTACTTTTATTATACATTTGCTTAAAATTTCAATGTCTGCCACCCCATGAAGCTCATTAATGTCAACTGTGTATCTTGATTCGGTTGACAATTCTTGCCTGAACGGAATGTCTGTGACAAACTCGTTTTCATCAATGTTTTCCAAGACTAGCTTGTCTGTTCCGGCAGCAATGTTTGTTTCCCTGTAGATTAGGGTTTTTCCCGATTTCATCATCGGCCTTGCCGGGTCCGTGCCCAGGCTAGCGTCAAGGGACGCCCTGTATGTGATGTTGTTCAGCCCAAGCTTGAAGCTGATCGCGGTGATATTGTTCCCTTCACTGTCTTTTGACGTTTTCACATCCGTTGAATTCGCTTCCGGAACTGTTACTTCAACAAGGGCATTGTCCTCCGGCTGGGCGACCACTACTTCGAAACTTTTGTCCCCCGCCTTGTACTCAATGGTTCCGCCGTTCTCGAATTCAATCTGTACCGTTTGCTTGCCGATGTTGCTGATCTTCGCCATGTGATCGATGCCCGTCAGCTCTGTGCTTATCAGCAGGTTGCCCGCCGCTTTAACCCCGGCTTTGGCGGCGTCTATCTCAACACCGTTTACTTTGTACGATATCTGCGGTATTTGCTTCAGTGTTTTTACAACCAGCTGGGAGTTGTTGTCGTCAACGTACCTGTACTCGACGGTTACGCCTTCGTCGTTGAACTGGGTTTTTAGCGGGCTGTCAACAATGTTCTCGTCATATGTGAACGGGTACATGTAAGGGTTCAGGTCATACCCCGAGAGCGTCTTGATCTCCTTCAGGTAATACTCTCCAAAAGGTGCCTTGAAAGCATCTGTCGCCATGCCGTTTTTGTCTGTAACGAGCACCCCTATAAGGCTGCCTTTTTCCAAGTTCAGGATTTTTTCTCCTGTATACACTCCAAACACGGCGCCGGCTTTTGGCATGTACTCTTCGCTGCCTTGGCCAGTCTGAAAGACTTTCTTCACGTTTAGCTGCATCGAAGCCATTTTGTTGTCCACGGACGTGCTTCCCCACACCAGCGGCACATAATTGCCTTGGTAGTCAAGGGTCACTTCATAATCTCCGTCCTCAACGAATACGCCTTTTACAGAGTTGCTTTCGCGGACGACGTACTGGCCAAGGGGCAGTAGGCTCGAAACGGCTTTTCCGTTTTCTGCTTCCCCTGTTGTTATGCTCTCCACGAACTCGCCCAACAAGTACCTGTACGTGGGGGTGAAGCACGTTATGGATGCATGGCCCCTGGTTTTTCCGTCTTGGTCTGTTATCGCGCTGATTTCCATCTTTCTGCCGTCGGGGAAGATGAATACTATCGCCCCGGTGTCCATCCTCTTTGTCGCCGCCCTGAAAACTGTGCTTTCCACCGGTGCCAGGGGCGGGGTTATCAGCTCGGCCGAAATCCTGTCGCCTGACGCGTCCGGCGTCAAAAGGTCGAGCTTCGGAGTGAGCGGCGACAGCACGTCGCCCTGCTCGTTTTTCGTGAGGCTGCGCGTCGCCCCTTCGTATATGAGAACCGGGTATTCGTTGCCAAGAGGCACTTCCACTGTTGTGAACGCATATCCTCCGGAATACACGAGCCCGACTCTTGTCCCGTCGTTCAATTCCATGAAGACTGAGGGCTCAGTCACTGGAATCGACAGCTCAACGCTGTTTTCATCTGTTTTGATTTTGGTGTTTTCGTCGAGTTCCGTTACGGGCCTTGATGAAAACTCCGGTCTTGTTATGCGGACTTTTCCTCCAGTCACATCGGTGTCAACTGTCAGCACGAAGCCGTTGTCGTGCGCAAGCACGATTTCGCCGTCTGCATATGGCGACTTGAACAAGGTTGCCGTGAAAGCCTCGATCTTTGTGTCGAAAACTTCACCGTGGCTGCTGCAGGCTGCAAAGCCCGGTTTGCCGTCTATTTCTGCGAAAATCAAGTATTCGCCATCCTTTTCAAACATTATCTGCTGTTTTTCCAGCATGCGGCCATACATCAGCGCATAGTCTGCCAACTGGGGCCATTCTTCCTCGCTGGGCAGGTTTTCCCATGCCCGCCAGTCAATTCCGCAGGCTGCGTATTCTATGGAGCCGTCTGATTCCACTGCCACGAAGTATTCCGTGGGCTCTTCCTCGTCGTCTGCGAAAATGAATTTTTCATCCGACTTGTCTGTAAGGTACAGCCCCGCCGGGGTCGTTACCATCTCTGCAAGCTCCCCGTCCTGCATTACGTACAAGCATTCTATCGGGGCAATTGATTTTACGTCCCCAGCCAGAAAATACTTTGCGTAGTTTTCGTCTGTGTTTGAATGTTTGACGAATACTTGGGCAGAGTGGCTTTCGTCCGTCCACATGGCTGTGTAGAATTCCGTCTTCGCCCCGTTTGTGTATGTGTGGTACGCCGTGCCGTGACCCTCGTATTTCACTGCGAAATCGCAGGGCGGTTCGATGAGCAGGCGCTCACTTGTTTTGACAAGGTCCAAATTGTACAAATAATCCATTGAGATTTCGTTTTTGTTTGCGAACACCTGATTTCTGTACCCCGAAACGCCATTGGTTTTCTCGCTTCCTGTAGCAATTTCAGCATATGTGTTTTCTGGGAAAAGGTATGTGCCCGCAAGGGTGCCGCTCACATGCTCTGTCTTTTTGGTGACGTTTATCTCCGAAACCGCATAGCCGTCAGGCGTATATTCAACATAGATGTCATACTTGTAGTTTTCAATAAACTCGTCGTTTTCCACTGAGTATTCAAGCACGTATTTGTTTGGCTTGCTTGTCGCGGTCAAGAGGTTCGCTTTTGACATCGCCGCAAGGTCGTCGGGATACCTCTCTGTTGTAATCGAGAGGGCTGTGCCGTCCGGCATCACCTTTTCTTCCGTGCGCAATGCGTTTTTCCAAAGTGCATGGTTTTCAACTACGGTGTCAAGCTCTACCGGTTTGCCGCCCCTGTCCACGAACAGCGGAGCGTCGATGCCGTCGGGCAGTTTGACGTCTGATTTCGCGAATATGTCAAATCTGATTCCGTCTTTTGGCTTGCTTTCGAAAGTTGGCAGATTGATGACTCCGTACTCAGTGTTTTTCTTGGTAAACCCGGTAATTGTTTCGCCGGTTTTGATTACCTCTATTCTGCCTTTTACAGGGTTGTTCTTTATGCTGAGTTCGACCACTGGGTGCTCAAAGGGGTTTTCCCCCATTTTGTTTATGGTGAATTTGTGCACGAGGTACGGGTAGTCGCCTGTGCCATCGTACTCTTCTATGTAGTAGCCGTCCGGCGCAACCAGCTCTTCAATCTGGTATTCGCCGTATTGCAGCGGGTACGGAAATGCGCATTTGCCGTTGGCGTCCGTAAAAAACGTGTAGGTCTGTGCACCGGAGCTGCCGGAGTTCGCCGAAAGGTACTTTCCGTAGTTTTTGTCTTTTTGCCTTTCTTCAAGCGGCGTGTTCGGGTTGCCCATGTACCTGAGCCTGAAAGCCATTTTCGCCGAAGGGATGCGTTTTTCCGTTTCGCTGTCCACTTTGTATATGACCAGTTCGTCGCGTATTACGTAATCCACTATATCCTTGCTGAGCAGCTGCTCATTCTTGCTTATCGTAATGTTCGTGTGTTCCAGCACATACCCCTCAGTCGACGCCGCAATTTCGTCTATCTGGTACGTCCCCCATGGTATGTCGTATATCCTTATCTGGCCGAATTCTGACGTAGTGAAAAAGGAGCTCTCGCCGCCTTTGCCGTCCATGGCAGTGCCGCTTCCGTCTTTGACGATGCGGTAGCAGTTTGCCCACGGGTCATAGCCTTCTTGGCCCTTTGTTATTTTTACAGCTCTGAGGTACGGATGTCTTTCGCTCCCTGCGCCTGTGAGCCTGATGGTGAACTTTGCGCCTTCCATCGGGACTTTTGTAGCCGGGACGTCACCCCAGGGGTCGAAGTCTTTTTCGATTGTTTTGTTGATGTGCAGGTTCCCCTTTTGAACCAAGTTGATGAACCTGGTCTCGCTCTGCTTCCTGTCATCTGTGCTGTTGTTGTAGCCTGTGTCCGGCGTAATGTAGTATTGATAGTCTTCCCAAGGTTCGACGTCCCAGCCTCCGTCCCCGTCGGACCTGATGGTTCTTGAGGTCTTCGCCCTGAACCGGACTGAAAACTCCCGGTACCCAGTGCGCCCTTGGCCTGATTCCGGTTCGGACAGGTACCCTTCCGGAACGATTTCTTTGATTCTGACCGTTGCCGAAACGTCGTAGGACACGCTGTTTGGCATGCCTGAGCCTTTGTGTGTTCCGATGCTTGGGGTCAGATCCTCTGCTCTCCAAATTTCAATCGGGTCGGAAATCCCGTTCAAACCGAATTCGTCTGCGTAGAATGTCGTCTTGTAGACTCCGTCAATGTACAATTCAAAGCCTGCGTTGAGCAGCGCGTCGCCCCTCCCGCTCTGGACATTGTCGTCAAACCCGCCTTCTTGGTCGGATTTCTTTCCGGGGAACGTGAATTTTGGAACCTCGGGCAACGGGATGTCGTCGTCCACCTCGCCCAGCAGTTTAAAGGTCATGGTGTCCTGCTTGTTGTCGTTGATCACTGAATTCATGCCTATCATTTTCTGGTAAGCCGCATTTTGGGGGATGGCGAAGTAAAGGTTCCCTGAGCTTCTCGCCTCCCTGCTCCTGACGTCTAGCACAAAATTTTCAAGCTGCTCGTTGGGCACGGTGAGCGTGATTGTCTCCCCGTCGCTTCCCGAAGCCTTGTCAATGGAGCCTCCGAAGCCTACGAGCTCTTCTTTGCAAACTTGCGACACCTGCCAAGCGCTTCCGCCGGAGTCGACCCTGACCTTGATAGTGGTCATGTCGCCTAAATTGTCCTCGCTTATTTTCACCAGCTTCAGTTTGGCGTCCGAGACGATCTTCGCTTCCGCCCTGGCTTTCATTGCGAGCTTGTACAGCTCGTATGAATACTGGAGAATGTTGTTGTCGGAAACGTTGCGGGCCTTCACGCTGCCGACGCAGAGGCGTCCGCTGCCGTCATAGTATGCGCCGCCTGCGTAGCTGACGCTTTCCGCTCCCCAGGTAACCCCTGCGATGTCTGTGATAAATGCCCTGAATGCGTTTTGGGTCGCATAGGACACTTCTACCCAGTCGATGCTTATCCTGTTTTTCAGCGAGTAGCTGTTTTGGTAAATCGTGTCTAGGGCGAACGTGTCTGCCGGGGTAAGCGTGTATCCGCTTTTGAGCGTCACCTGCAGGTTTTCCGTCGGAACCGGCTGGTGCGTCGTTTCGTTGTACAGCATGCCGTTTTCCGGTTTGCCGCCGCCCTGCCATGAATACACATCCTTTATATTCATGATGGCGTTCCCAGGCGCGTACCCTGAGCCGTGCTCAAGGCAGTACATGAACTGGTCGATGCCGTTCCCGCCTGAAATCTGGTATACGTTGGTTTCGATGGGCCTGCCTGCAAGCGTCATGAAATACTGGTCACGTGAGACTTTTTTGATCGTGATAGCGTCGCCGGTGTGCAGGTTGAGAGTGTTGCCGCCGTCGGGCGCTGCCGCGTAGGCCGCCGGCGCAAACACCGTAGTGATAAGCAGTATTGAAGCCGCAACAAGGTTGATAAATCTTTTCATAATAATTTCCTCCACAAGGTATAAGTTGTTGTTCAAGCAATAAGCTATTATTTACACCAAAACAATTTATTACCATTCACAAATACTATTATATGGCAATATCTACCAATTGTCAAGAGGAAATTTACATTTTTTGTTATTTATATTAGGATTTGGTTTTTAATGCATGGGAATACTAATTGACGGCGATGTATTTAGGATTATCGTGCCGCTTGATGATGATTATTCTTATGACGTGGAAATAGATAAAGGGCAATTAAAGGGCAACGATTGCACTTTAAACTGCACCACAAATTGCACTTTGCCCGAAAAAGCGATCCTTGAATTTTTGCGCGATGCATGCTTAAGTGGCTTGTTCAAAGGCCAGTTCCGTCAGGGCATTGTTCATGGCATCGGGGCCGCCGTGCAGCCAGTTTTTGGCACAGCTTCTCGGGATGATGACGGGCATGCGTCCGTGTATTTCTTCAAGATCGCCAGCCGCCGCCCTCGTAAGGATGACGAAACTCTTAAAGAGGTTCCCCGGCTCCTGCCTGTAGCACCCGGCCATGAACATCGGCTGCCTTGGGATGTAGATTTTGTGCTTCACTTTCCGGCTTCCTTCTTTTTTCCACTCATAATAGCCGCTTGCCGGCACTAGACAGCGGCGCAGCTTCATTGATTCCAGAAACATCGGCTTTGTCAGGGCAGTTTCGCTGCGAGCGTTTATGACAGGCCTTTTGCTTGCGCTTGCATACCCCCACTTCATCGCTTGGAACTGGCCGATGCCCGTCTGCACAGGGACAAAATCCGTCGGGAACATTTCGCCGTACAGTTTGATTTTCAACTGTTCCTGGTGCTCTTCTTCCTGTTTCATGACTGCGTCTACTATGTCGCGCAGCTCGTTTTCGTCAATTTCGACGTAGTACCTTCCGCACACTTCCATATCCTCCTCTATGCGTTAGATTTTGGCTTTTTGCCTGGCTCGCCCGGCAATTTGTAATAGGCGTTGTATTCTGCCTCGCTGACTTCCTGCACCTTGAACCACTTGCGCGGCTGAAGCTTGGAATAATAAAGGTATTCGATCCGGCCACCGATGTCGCATTCGTAGCGGTCCCCAACAGAGCCGCTCTTTTGTTCGGCGCACGGAGCCACGGAAACGATCCTGTCGACTTTGACGCGAATGGCTTCCCCGTCCGCATCTTTCCATTCGAAAGCCAGCGGCCAAGCACGGCCGTCGCGCTCTGTAAGCTGGGTCATCCGCAGCGGGATCCTTATTGAGTACTTGTCTGTTTGGCAATTGTCTGCCGCGCTGTTGTATTCGCACAGCCGCCCCATGGCAAGCCTCCTTTCCTTGATCTTTCCGGCAAACCGCTTGCAGCGGCTTTGCGGTTCAAATTTGGATGGCACCGGACCTGAACACGCCTAACGGGTGTATCAAATGGTCGCGCTTTGCGTCCACGCCGGACAGGTCCGTGTCCAGATACATGATCGCCCTTTGGATAATCTTATTTCCGTAACGTTCCCGCAGGCGGTTTACCGTGCGTTCCAGCTCTTCTTTGCTGGCTGCCTGCGCGGCGTCTTCCCACAGAGAAAGCTGCTTTGGCAAATCGGCGCTGACGAGCCCGCACCCCCGAACCCCTATCTTCCGCAGGGGGGAAGGCCAGTGGCTGTAATGCCGCTTGAACAGCTTGAACGCCGCCGCCGCAATCTCGCTGGAGATGTCGGTGGGGCTCTCTAGCTTTGCCTGCCTTACCGCATGCGCCGTCAAATCCGTATTCACATAGGAAAACTCAACCGTCGTCGCCTTTAGGCCGTACTCCATGAGCCTTGCCCCGACGCTGTCAGAAAGGGCGTATATCATTATCTTCACGTCCTGGTCGCATGCGAGGTCGCGAGGGCAGGTATGGCTGTTTCCGACGCTCTTCACAGGAGGCTCGACGCCGCAGGCCGCTACCTGCGTCCTGTCTTCGCCGTTTGCGAAGGCGTATAGCACAAGCCCGACTTTCCCGAACCAGCGTTTCAAGTTGTCGGGGTCTGTCTTGGCAAGGCCTCCGATGGTATCGATGTACCTGCTCCGCAGCTTCACCTCTGTCGCCCTCCCCACGTACAGCAGGTCGCCGACGGGCAGCGGCCAGACAATCTCCCTGAACTTTTCCTTTGGTATGACTGTGCAAGCGTCGGGTTTTTTCATGTCGCTCCCGAGCTTTGCGAACACTTTGTTGTCAGAGAGGCCAATGGAAACCGTCAGGCCGAGTTCGCGCTTTACCCTGCCCCGTATTTCATGGACGGCCTTTTCCCCTTGGGCGAAGGACGACACGCAGCCTGTAAGGTCGATCCAGCTTTCGTCTATGCCGAAAGCCTCAATACGGTCCGAGTATTCGGAGTATATCTCCCTCACAAATGCGGAAAACTGCAAATAGTCGCTGTAGCGGGGCGGTACAGTGTAAAGCCCAGGGCAGACTCTGCACGCTTCCCAGTTGGCCATGCCTGTTTTGACCCCACGCCTTTTCGCAATGTAGTTGGCTGTCAGGACAATCCCATGGCGCTCTGCCCTGCTGCCGCAAACCGCCATCGGCACGTCGCGAAGGCGTGGGTTCCTGAGCATCTCAACAGACGCGTAATAACAATTCAAATCAGAGTGCGCTATCACCCTCTCCATATCTGCCACCTCGAATAGGGGTTGTATTAATAATGATAGAACATGTGTTCTCATTTGTCAAGGGGGAATTTGCATCAGCACTAAAATTTTTGGTTCCCGCTGTTTTGGTTTGTCGGAAAGCGACTTAAATGAACCTCTCCTGCATTGTCTTTGCACCACCGTCATACTTTTGAATTAAAATACGAAACGTTCTATTTATGTAAATACTTCATTTACGTTGCAGAGAATTATAGCTTAACAGTATCGTGCGAGATTATAGCTCTCTCTCTCATTCTTTTTTGCAAAGAGGTCGTTCATAGTCAATTGGAACAGTATCTTTGCGCTGTATGCTTTGCCTACTGTATATTCGCTTGACGCAAATTTCATTTCGCACAGATGGATTATCTTGTCTGCGCGGTCGAGCACTATGTCACTTGTGGCTGTGCCAGCAGAGCATCATAGCGCATAAAAAATGTCAACTCCCATGCAAAACTCGACATCTTTTGTTAACACTGCAGTGTAATCGGTTCGACAGCAGAAGCTATACGATTTGATGCTATTAATAGGTTTATTTGTAACTATGTGGTATTTGTTTGCACTATTCGCACTTATTCACACTTTTTGCACCAATGAAAACGATGTGAACAATGCAGCGACAACAGCCGCAATTTTCTTTTTTCATCATATTTTCACATTTTACTTGACCAAGACAGTTTATCGTGATATAAAACGAACAGGAGGTGATTCGCACAGTTGTGCAAGAGAGAACCTCAACTCGGGAAAAAGAGGCCGTTTAACCACGTTGCACGTGAACAACGAGGCTGAAAAGGAAGAACCCCAACTCCAGAAGAAAAGAGGCACAATAACATTAAAAGGA
This sequence comes from Clostridiales bacterium, assembly GCA_009782285.1. GTDB lineage: Bacteria > Bacillota > Clostridia > Peptostreptococcales > Anaerovoracaceae > WRJK01. The sequence goes on along the minus strand of WRJK01000019.1, from coordinate 2,538 downwards.
GCTAGAAAAAACAATGAAATTAAACAAAAAAGTTACGGTGGTAAGGGTTCTTGCTGTTCTTATGATGCTGACCGTCATGCTGCCCGTAACGGCATTGGCGGATACCGGGTCATTCGTCTCGGTAGATGACATCACAGGCGTACCTGCCGAAGCAACAGCAGGAATTCCCTTGGCTCTCTCTGGTACCGTGCTTCCGTCTGATGCAACAAACCAAGACATTGTTTGGAGCGTCAAAGACCCCGGTGCTACCGGCGCAACCATTGAGGGCAACACTTTGAGCACCACTGGCGCGGGTACAGTAGTCGTAACAGCGACCATAAAGGACGGCGTTTTCGGCGGCAACATTGATTCGAATGCGACGTTCTCGGCAGGCTACCAGTACAGTTTGGCTCTCAAAGACGACAACAGCCTTTGGTCATGGGGCAACAATGATTTCGGCCAGCTAGGCAATGGTACTAACACAAGTCGCAGCGTTCCTGCAAAAGTGGGGACAGCAAATGATTGGGGCGCAGTATCTGCAGGAGGAAGCCATTCCATCGCCATTAAAACTGATGGCAGCTTGTGGGCATGGGGCGCAAACACCTATGGCCAGCTAGGCGACGGCACTAGAACGAACCGCAACGCACCTGTTCGCATTGGGCTGGACAACGATTGGGTCGCTGTCTCGGCAAGCGACAAGCACACTGTGGCCCTTAAGAAGGACGGCAGCCTTTGGGCATGGGGCGCCAATAATTTCGGCCAGCTAGGCGACGGCACGTCGGAACAGCGCACCGCACCTGTTCGCGTTGGGACGGACAATGACTGGGCTGAGGTATTTTCAGCTGGTTGGAGTCACGGCGAAACCAACCTCCCTTTCGCCCACACGGTGGCTCTAAAAACGGACGGCAGCCTTTGGACTTGGGGAAATAACCATCATGGCCAACTAGGCGACGGCACAGCGGACGATGAAAAGCACACCACACCTATTCGAATTGGCACAGCCACTGACTGGGTTGCTGTTTCCGCAGGCTGCGCCCATACGGTGGCGTTAAAATCGGACGGCAGCCTCTGGACTTGGGGCTACAACTTAACGGGCGGTCTTGGCGATGGTACTGAGGTGAACCGCCACAGGCCTATCCGCGTTGGCACAGACAATGACTGGGCGGTTGGCTGGGGAGGATACTGCTACACTGTAGCCCTTAAAACAGATGGCAGCCTCTGGTCATGGGGAGAAAACTTCAGCGGTGAGCTTGGCGACGGCACGACAATAAACCGCAGCCTCCCAAGCCGTATCGGGACTGACAACGACTGGGTTGCTGCTGCGCCAACTAGAGCTTTTGCAGATAAGGGCAGCCACACCCTTGCCCTCAAAGCGAGCAGCAGCCTTTGGGCTTGGGGGAACAATGCCAGCGGTCAGCTTGGCGACGGCACGGCAATAAACCGCGGCGTCCCGGGCCGTCTCGGAACTGACAACGACTGGGCAATTTCACTTACAATCGGGATGATTTTACTGGATTATAGCCAAGATTTTTCTGTAACGGTGTTAAACAGATACAAAGTAACATTCGTTGACTGGGACGGCGAAGAGCTTGATTCACAAATTATTACCGAAGGCGAAGGGGCGGTCGCCCCGACTAGCCCCAACAACAAACCGGGCTGGCATTTCACCGGCTGGGACAAGGAATTCAGTAATATCACTGGGGATTTAACGGTTACCGCAGTTTATGAAATCAACAAATACGCGGTAATCTTCTACGATGAAGACGACACAACCGTGCTTTACCAAAATGAGTTTGAACACGGCGCGACCCCGGTTTACGCAGGGGCCACCCCGACGAAAGCCGCCACGGTGCAGTACACCTACGAGTTCAGTGGCTGGACTCCGGACATAGTGCCGGTGACAAGCGCGACGACGTACAAGGCGGTGTACAAGGCAACCGTGAACCCGTACACCATCACGTTCGTCAACGATGACGGCACCGTGCTTTACGCGAACGAATTTGACTACGGCGCGACACCGGTCTACAGCAGCGCGACGCCGACGAAGGCGGCCGACGCCCAGTACACCTACACGTTCAGCGGCTGGGATCCGGCCATAGTGTCGGTGACAGGCGCGGCGACGTACAAGGCGATGTACTCCACCAAGCTGAACCCGTACACCATCACGTTCGTCGACGAGGACGGCACTACCGTGCTTTACGCGAACGAATTTGACTACGGCGCGACGCCGACCTACGGCGGCGCGACGCCGACGAAGGCAGCCACGGCGCAGTACACCTACGCGTTCGACGGCTGGACCCCGGCCATAGAGCCGGTGAAAGGCGCGACGACGTACACGGCGACGTACAAGGCAACCGTGAACCCGTACACCATCACGTTCGTCAACGATGACGGCACCGTGCTTTACGCGAACGAATTTGACTACGGCGCGACGCCGGTCTACAGCGGCGCGACGCCGACGAAGGCGGCCGACGCCCAGTACACCTACACGTTCAGCGGCTGGGATCCGGCCATAGTGTCGGTGACAGGCGCGGCGACGTACAAGGCGATGTACTCCAC
>WRJK01000018.1 GCA_009782285.1 Clostridiales bacterium | reverse complement strand
ACAGTAATCATTTCATCCAAAATGCCACGAATAATATGATTGTCAAAGGGCATTTATTCCACGGTCCACTTGACAGTGAGCCTCTGCTGACATGATTGTGGGCCAAAAGGCGGAGCCACACGCCCTTGCGGGCTGGTGGCCCACACCATATTACAGGCTATCATGCCATCACTCACTGTAAAGTGGCTTTCGCGGCATAAACCCCCCCACCACCAACTAGCCACCACCAACTAGCCACCACCAAACTACCAACTACCAACTACCAACTACAAACTACCAACTACCAACTACAAACTACCCACTACAAACTACCAACTACAAACTACCAACTACCCACTACCAACTACAAACTACCAACTACAAACTACCCACTACCAACTACAAACTACCAACTACCAACTACCCACTACCAACTACAAACTACCAACTACCCACTACCAACTACAAACTACCAACTACAAACTACCCACTACAAACTACCAACTACAAACTACCAACTACCAACCACCAACTACCAACTACCAACCACCAACCACCCACTACAAACTACCAACTACCAACTACCAACTACCCACTACCAACTACAAACTACCAACTACCCACTACCAAACCACAAACCAAGGAGGATTTTTCAAATGAGAGCATTGATCAGTGTATCTGACAAGACAGGAATTGTTGAGTTCGCACAAGCGCTATGCGAGCTTGGGTATCAAGTAATTTCAACGGGAGGGACATTTACCCGACTTGCAGACAATGGAGTTGAGGTCACCGGAATTTCCGACATTACAGGATACCCGGAATGCCTTGACGGTCGGGTCAAGACGCTTCACCCGGCTGTTCACGGCGGCATCCTTGCCATGAGGGACAAGCCAGACCACATGAAACAGATAGATGATTTGAACATTAAGACGATAGACATTGTAGCCATCAACCTCTACCCGTTTAAGGAAACGATCGCGAAACCCGATGTGTCGCTTGAAGAAGCCATTGAAAACATAGACATAGGCGGTCCGGCAATGCTGCGTTCAGCTGGGAAAAACTACAAAGACGTGGCTGTGGTATGCGACCCGGCAGACTACACTGCCATCATTGACGAGCTTAAGGAAACCGGGAGTGTGTCGCAGGACACGAAATTCAGGCTTGCACGAAAAGCCTTTGAGCACACAGCAGCCTATGACGCTGTCATAGCACAGTACCTTTGGAGGCAGACAGCTGCTGAAGTGCCTGAAAAGCTCACTTTGACTTTCGAAAAATTGCAGGATTTGAGGTACGGGGAAAACCCACATCAAAAAGCAGTGTATTACAAGGACGTCGGGGCGTGGAGGGGCTGCCTTGCAAACGCTGTGCAGATACACGGCAAGGAATTGTCTTTCAATAACATCAACGACACAAACGGTGCCATTGAAGCCCTTAAAGAGTTCGAGGAGCCAACAGTCGTAGCTGTCAAGCATGCCACTCCCTGCGGGGTTGGCAGCGGGTTTGACATACTCGCTGCGTATAAAAAAGCGCATGACTGTGACCCAACATCGATATTCGGAGGCATTGTAGCGGCAAACAGGGTCATTGAGGCCGGAACAGCAGCTGAAATAAACAAAATATACATAGAAATCGTGATTGCACCTGACTTCACACAGGAAGCCCTTGACATTCTGATGAAGAAACAAAACATAAGGCTATTGAAGCTGGAAGGCATATCGGACAAAAGGGAAAAACAGATGGACATGAAAAAAACAAGGGGAGGGCTTCTAGTACAGGAATATGACGATATAGTGTTCAATGAAAGCGAGCTGACTGTTGTAACGGACAGGATACCAACCGAAAGCGAAATGAGGGATATGGTTTTTGCGATGAAAGTAGTCAAGCATGTCAAGTCAAACGCAATTGTTCTGGCGAAGGACGGGATGACTGTAGGCGTTGGACCAGGGCAGGTCAACAGGATATGGGCGGTTCAAAATGCGATAAGGCAGTCGAACTTCGACTTGAAGGCTTCTGTTTTGGCGTCCGACGCGTACTTTCCGTTCGACGACTGCGTGGAAGCGGCTGCTGAAGCCGGGATTACGGCAATAATACAGCCGGGCGGCTCAAAGAATGACGCAGATTCTATAAAAAAAGCGAACGAGTTTGGGATTGCAATGGTGTTCACAGGGATGAGGCACTTCAAACACTGACAGGAGGGTTTATGAACGTACTGATTGTAGGCGGCGGCGGAAGGGAACATGCTCTGGCTTGGTGCCTGTCTCAAAGCCCTAGGCTGGAGAAATTATACTGCGCACCCGGCAACGCAGGAATTGCAAAGCTGGCAAGATGTCTCCCTGTGGAGGCGGAAGACATCGAAGGGATAGCAAAAGCGGTAATGGAACACGACATCGGCCTTGCTGTGATCGGACCTGAAGTTCCATTGGCGATGGGGATTGTCGACGTGCTTGAAGCGTCGGGGACGAGGGTTTTTGGACCGAACAAGAAATGCTCCCAGCTTGAAGCCAGCAAAGCCTTCACCAAGGATTTTCTAGCGAGGCACAACATCCCAACCGCGAAGTACAAGGTATTCACAGAAAAGGAAGAGCTATTGAAAGCCATAGGGCTTTTCGGGTTCCCGATGGTTATTAAGGCAGATGGGTTGGCTGCCGGCAAAGGCGTAGTGATAGCAAAGACCGCAGAGGAAGCGAAAACAGCCATAGAGCAGATGATGGGGGAGAAGGTATTCGGCGCAGCGGGAGAAAGAGTAGTCGTAGAGGAATTCATCAGCGGAGTGGAAGCGTCTGTGCTGTGCTTCGTGGATGAGAATATCATAGTTCCGATGGAATCAGCCCAAGATTACAAGAGAATCTATGACGATGACGAAGGGCCGAACACCGGCGGGATGGGGGCATATTCCCCCAGCCTTTTGTTTGACGAAGCCTTGAAAAAAAGAGTGATGAAGGAAATACTGGCACCAACGCTCGAAGGACTTCAGATTGACGGCCTCGACTACAAAGGAGTGCTCTACGCAGGTCTGATGATAACGGGCGAAGGGCCAAAGGTCATAGAATTCAACATCCGTTTCGGCGACCCTGAAACTCAGGCGGTACTACCACGGCTCGAGACCGATCTGCTCGATGTTTTCCTCGCAGTTGCGGAGAATAACCTTGCTGGCGTCGATATCAAATGGAACGTTAAAAGAACCGTTTGCGTAGTATTGGCTTCTGACGGCTATCCGGGCAGCTATGATAAGGGCTTTGTCATTGAAGGGCTCGACAATATGGACAGCGACATTTGGGTTTTCCATGCAGGGACGGCACTGAGTCACATCTGCAACGAGTCTTTGTGCAGGACAGCCGTGGTGACTGCAGGCGGACGTGTGCTCGGAGTCGCTGCAGCGGCTGACAGCCACGAAGAGGCAAGGGCAAAAGCCTACGAAAATGCGGCAAGAATTTCTTTTAAAGGGGCGCAGTACCGCAAAGACATAGGGCTTTTGGATTACTTGCGAATCAAGTAACAAAAAGGGGGAAGCGCAGATGCCGCTCCCCCTGAAACGATTTGGATCGGGATTATTGTTTGATCAGTTCAACAAGCTTTTTTTCATTGATTTCGTCCGCATATTCAGAATCCATTTCCCGAATGCCGGCAGGGAACTCGTATTTTGCCAGCAATTCCATAAAGGGATCAGGATCAAAACTTTCGGGGCCGTGGACACCAGGGAGGTTCCAAATGCCCTTCGCTGCAAGCTCAAGCATGATAACAGGCCCTACCGCTGTCTGTGACACAACAGAGTTTGTCGTGTACTTCTTGATGCATTCTTGGTTGTCAGCGATTTGATACAGGTAAACAGATCGGCGCTTGCCGTCTTTTGTGCCTGTCACCCACGCCCCGGCGCATCCGCTTCCGGTCATGCGCAGAGTTGAATCAACCGGCGAAGGAACCACTTTCACGAGGAAATCCCGTGGTGAAATTTCAGATTCGCCTACCTTGATTTTCCGCTTCGCGTCGTCCATACCCAATACTTCAAGGTCAAGCAGCAGCTGGCGCATTTCCCTTGGAACGCCGTATTTGAACGTGACCCTGTTGCAGTCGATTACCCTCGGCACAAGCAGTACCTCTTCGTGCTCCACGTTGATGACTTCGACGTCGCCGATTCCACCCGGGAAATTAAAGATTTCAGGTTCGGAGAAGGGCCTCGTTGTAAACCAGCCTTTCCCTTTTTCCCAGATTATTGGAGGGTTCAGGCATTCTTCGACAGTTGTCCAGACAGAGAATCCAAAGACGCCGTCGGCTCCGGCGTAATTGTCTCCGTCTCTAATGTTGACTTCGTCGATTTCGTCAAAAAGATGCTTTGCCGCAAATTTGGCAAACACGTCAGCCATGCCTGGTTCGACACCAGAGCCGACGATAGCCATGTTGCCGGCCTTTTCCCACTTTTCGTGCCTTTCGAACTGGTAGTCCCCCAGCTTGATGTGGGTCAATTCATAGGGGTTCTCGGGGTGCTTGGTGGATAGAGTCATGGCACAGTCAAGGTACCCGACTTTCGCTTCAAGGCATGTGTCGAAAATCGTTTCGTTGAACAGCGGTTCAACTGCGTTCATCACATATGTGATGCCATGTTTTTGGACAACCTCCTTAATGCTCGCGGGGTCTCGGGCGTCAATTTTTTCGGATATGAATTTGCCGCCGCCGCAAATTATGTTTGCGACTTCTTTTGCCCTTTCCAAGTTGTAGTCAGAGATCACGACCTTTTCAGCCCAATCTCCATTTTTGCCTACTCTCTTGATAATCGCAGCCGCCGCAGTGCCTACACCGCCAGCGCCGATGATCAGCAACTTCATCCTATCACCTCCCAAAAATGTTTTATTTGCACCTACTTCCTGTCAATCAATATTAGCTCTGCGCTTAAGCCGCGCAGTTTAAGCCACAAGTTCAGTGTGCCCGACGCAGTAATCTCGTCTGCCTCGATGTTGGGGAGCGTGCTCCAGCTGTTCAGCAGAGCCTGCCTCTTGTTCAGTGTTCCTGAGACCTTGAGCCAATCCTCGCATGCGCTTGTTACGTTTTGCTTCGTCATTTTGTACCGAATCACTTTGAAGCTTCCCGATATCCCAATGCACTTGATGAGGACTTCGGCCTCGTCGTCAAAGGTTTTCAGCTGATCAAGAAAGCTTTCCTTCCCTATCGTCCCAGCCAGATTTTTGTAAAAACTATCACTATAATTATACACTAAAATGCTGAGGTTGAACAGATCAGCAAGGTTGCTTGCAGAAGTCGAAACCATGCACATGTGGCTGGAATAGAGAATGTGTTCGTTCAGGTTTTTAAAGAGATTGAATGGCCTTGCAGCCGCTTTCATTATTTCAGTTTCAAAGATCTCTCCAGGAAACAGGCGCCTGTGCCGTTTGTCGGACATGCATTCTGCAAGGTCAAGGCTGATGATGCTGGATTCCAGCTTGATTTCGCCAGAATAACTGTTATACACACCCCAAAGCTGTTTTTTGACAGCTTCCTCTATGGCTGCTGGTGCGCACTTGTCGAAAGTGGCAATGCTATCTGGGCGGCTCACCTTGCCAGCGTATTTCGACCTGTAGGCAGCAGGGGTCAAATCGTACCATTTTTGAAAATGCTTTATGTAGTACCTGACGGCTGAAAAGCCGCATTCATCAGAAATAGTGCCGATTTTTTTATTTGTTCCGAGCAGCAGCTTTTCAGACTCCTCCACCCTGATGAAGCCCAGAAGATCCTGAAAGCTCATACCTGTCGCATCTTTGATGGCATGGGAGAGGTAAAATATGCTTAGGTTTTCCCGTGCCGCTATTTCGTTCAAAGTCAATTTCCGCCCAAAGTTTTCGTACATGTAGTCCGTTATCCTGTGGAGCCTCCCTGCAAGAGATTTGTTTCCCTTTGATTTGGCTTCGTTTATGTATTTTCCGTCCTTTATGGAAAAAAACCGGAAGTTTGACATGAGGCAAGAAATGAGGTTGTGGGTGTTTTCGATGATCCTGCTTTCAAAGCCATGTCCTTTCCGCAGGAATTCCATGACAATGCGCACCAAAATGCCCCGTAGCAGGTCAAGGCTATCGGCGTTGTCGTCTCCAACCTCGGTTACGAAGAAGCTGTTTGGCAAATCTTCATAGTACTCAGAGAAATATGCAACATCCAGTTGGAGCAGCAATATCATGTTGTCTCCATGAGCCCTGCTGAAGCTGTGGGTGTTTTTGTTGTTGACAACATGGATGTCACCTTTGTTCAGCGTACTTGCGCAGTAGCCATTTTTAAGCGTAACGTTGCCTGAAAGGACATATGCGACCTCTATGTCGGGGTGAAAATGCACAGGGTAGTCCGTTATGTTTGCTACAAGGACGTTTACAGGCAAACCTTCCGTGTAGAATATTCTCTCTTTTAGCATTTTATGTCGTTTCTCCTTGTGTTCGCAGTAGTGCATGTCGCCATTTAGTAAACCCATGTTCGCTGTATGGCAAACAATTTTCAACAAGCCTCAAGTCGTGGTATTTGTCAGGTTCGAGCTATTTTTCCACATGTTGATAAAAATTGCATACATTTTTTTCCACCCACGGCTGTGGATAGCATAAAACTAATTTAGCGTTCAAATTCAAGGATTTACAGGAACTTGACTTAATTTTCAAGTATCAGTTTTCCACAGGTTGTTCGTTCTTCTTTTCGATCCTCGAAATAATGTCAGGGCTGTCATTTAATTCCATGAATTTAACTTTGTACAATTGTATTATACAACAAAACGATGACAATCTCAAGGCAGAGGTGCCCAAATGGCTATACAAAGCATTTTACATGGCTCAAGGAGCTGGACGTATAATCCAAATCAGGGTACAAGCCCTGCAGCTCGCAGTCGGTGACGTACTCCTTTTCGCGGATTTTTGCAATAAGCCCAGGTTCGTCTACCGACAGCAGGTAGTTTTTCGCCGCGTCAAGCCCCATGTCGTTGATAATTACGGATAATACCGAGTTTTGAATGAAGCTCGCGTGGCAGACGCATTCGTTGTTGATTGGGAAGACCACGGGCCTTAAGAATTCTTCTTTCACATAAAGTGCGTCAAAAGCTATTGCATTGAGCACCGTTTCTACCGTTCTGCGGTTGGACGTATATTTGTCGATGAGCCTGCTGCATTGCATTTCAAACAAATTCTGAAACAACGATGAAAACAGGCCAATGTTTCGCTCTTTGTTCAATGATGTGCAGAGCCTTCTCAGGGCTCCAATGCCCTCCTCGGAAAAGTCAAGGCAGAGCAGGCTTGCAATCCGGGCAGGGATCAGTTCAGGGTGGGCGTTGAGGCCCGCAGTAATCAGCAGGGGGTCTTCAGCGAGCCCTGCGAGAAAATCGGCAGCTAATGCGTATTTCGAGCCTTTCCTCATGCGGGGCATCTCCTTTTTGTGCAGCGAAACCACATCGTTTACTACAGGGGTTGAAATACCGGGGTCGAGGCAGGGCAAATACTCCCAAGCGTTGTCAATCTGGTCGAACCTTCCCCGCTCAGAATTCTGCGCGAAAGGCCACCTGTTCAAATCGTGCAGAACCACGATTTCGCTTGACTGTGTCGGGTCTGCGCCCAAAGCCCTGCACAGGAGCTGGTTCACCAGCCATACACGGTTAACGTGGTCGTACCTGTTGAACACAGAGGGCCTGAAATCGCCTCCTCGGCATAGGGTCGTAACGAAGCCGGTAATGTTTTTGAGCCTGTTTAGAGCCGTCTGGATATTATCCGATTTAACCACTTTTTACCTCGTTAATAATGTTTCCCCGCCATGCTTTCTGTACATTGACTTTGCCTGCCATAGGCGGCTTGTGGTAGACATGGACCAAATGGTTGTAGCTGAATTCGTCGATTTCGCCGGGTATGTGGATGGCCTCTTTTTCCAGAAGAGGGTCGTTTTTGCAAATTAGCCTTTGTGCCTGCGGGCAGTTCACTTTATCACAGTGGGTTGATTTTATGCCCGATGCCGAAGTGCCGTTAATGTCCGGTGCGCCTTGCACAAAAGCCATAGCGCAGCTCGTTTGCCGGAACACAGGATAGCCAGCGGCGGTTGCCGCCTGGAGCAGGTGTTTAAGCCGCCCCCCGGAAATCCTTTCGTCGCCACGGGTGACACCGAGGCTGAACTCATGCGCTGCCCAAGTTTTCAATTCTTCCGAATACGAATCTGCCAGTTGCCTGCTGCCCTTGATGCCGATAACGACAGAACAGACAGAGCCGCTGTCCCTCAGTTTTTTTATGCGCTGGGCGATGTCGCAAGGCAAGTTCCATGCACTTAAAAACGGCCTCCAAAAATGCATCGCCACAAGCCCCTCGGTTTTTGCGGCATTCACAAGGGATTCGTAGGTCTCTGTTGGAGACGACGTTCTCCCCTTTTCTACTCCTGCCCCGCTATCCTTGCAAAATGACTGGCTAAGCACTAAAAGCCCGTGCCCGGCGGTAGCCTCCGCAATCCTCTTTGCAGCGGATTCTGAAACCTTCGACTTTGTAATAATTACAATCAGCCGCGTTTGATCAATGCGGGAGATAGAGCCGGCGATCCGGCAAAGCATGTCGAGGCTTTCTTCAGTTGCCAGCATGTCTGTGCAATTGCCAATGCTTACAGGTACGCCAAGCGGGCAGTCCCCCAGAGCCAAAGCAAGCTCCCCAAGCAAATTATCGTCAAAAGGGAATTTTAATTTAGGTCTGACGCCGACGAGGCCTCTGCTCCGCAAATAGCAGTACCCGCAATTGTTGGGGCACCCCCACAGCAAGTCAGCTGACAGCCAAGAATCGTGCTCGGTGAAAGCGGCGCAATCCAATTGAAACCCCTCCTCATGAAAGCTCGCTCGCATTTTTATAGAGATGAGAAAAATATTTCTTCATCAAGAGGTAGCCGTGTTCAGCGGCATTCTTGTCAAACAGCATTTCAAAGGAGACAAACAGGAGCTTTTCCCTTTCGGAAAGAATATGCGTGTACGGCTCGTAAAAGCAGTAGGCATTAGTTATGAGGATCGTTGCAATCGGGTCAAAACTGATCGTTCTCAAGTTGATCTGCTCGTTGAATTCCTCTTTCAGCTCGTAGTACCCCGCAAGCGACATGTTGTATTTAGCCTGTCGGTGGTAGGCTTCCTTGCCGGATAAAGCACAGTCGCCGGCAAAGAGGTTTGATATCAGGACATTGAAGGTTCCACCTTGTTTTAAATGCGCTTCGACTTTTTCGAAGAAAACTCCGCGAGGGCACAAATAGGAATAACCAGACTGAGCAAGCAAGCGTATCGTGGTGCCGGAGCTCTCGCCAATCACAGAGAGTTTCTTTTTGTTTCTGTCGTCGTTCTCCTGGTGCTCGTTGCCACGAGTAGGTGTCCAGATGTGGGTGCACCCCAATGTGCCGCTGAGCTTGTCGTCGAGCTTCGAAGCGCTTTGGCATGTGCCCGGCTCTGAAGCGGATTCAAGATAGAGCTTGACCAGCGTGGCTGCCGCAATGGCCGCGAGGGTTGCTTGCTCCTTGCGCTCAGTACGGTCGCCGCAGTCAGAAACCCCCCTGACAACAAGCCATTCAACCTTCTTTTCTTCACATGAGCGGGCAAACCCGGCTGAATCTTGGTCGGCGGCGAAAATGCTTGCGTTCGCGTCCGTCAGAACCTTCATTTTTGACTCGTCTATTATTTGCGAGCCTGAAGCCACAGCTTTGTCGAACAGCCTGGCCTGTATCCCGTCAAGGCATTTCAGGTCTAGCTTAAGCGCATTGGAAAGGATCAAGGGCCACCATTTCACCTCTAGATCCTTGTTGCTTTTTTGAAATGCGAATCTTCGCGCAAGGTCGCGGGAGTGATGGGTGTCGTCGAACCTGATTGCTTGCCCCTCCACTAATGTGCTTTGGCCATAGTCATGCACTCCAAGGCGTGAAACCACCACGTCCCCCGCTTTGGTTTCGTCTGGCCGCCCCGCACATGTGCCGACCAAGATCGCTTCGTCTGGGCAGAATTTGCTTAACAGGTAGTTTGTCGCAATTACAGCGTCAACGTTCCCCTTGTCAACAATGCAGGCGACAAGGGTTGCTTTCCCGCTGCCACCGTTGTCGGGACAGAGGAACACAGGGTATTTATCGTCTGCCACGCAACATTCATCGTTTAAATTGAACACGCTCCTAACTGCTTTCGCCTCGCTTTCGGAAAGCACTGTGAGAATAAGCGTTTTAGTGGACATAATGTTATCCTCCCCTGATAATTTGACCTCTCAGAAGCTTGAAATTCCTGTGGAAAGCAATTTACAAGATTATTATATTTAATGATCCAAGAATTTGCAATACCGCAGAGCAACCTTTCGAAATTATTTGACGGAACTTGCCAAAAGAAATTGACGAATATTATCAACATTTATATAATGACCTCAGAAGACAATTATTTCTGATGAATACTAACGCAGACGGAAAGCGAGGTGGTAAAAAACGGTGAAAGGGTTAGCCACGCTCCCCAAAAGCGAGGCTGAAAAGGCCGAACCCCAACAGCAGAACAAAAGAGGCAGAATTATCTAGAAAAGGAGATTGAATAATGAACAAGAGTATTTTTGGGAAAAACACAAGGCTATTTGTGGCTATTGCAGTGATTGTGTCATTGGCAAGCCCGGCTGCGTTTGCCGGCAACATGTACGATACGCAGTATTCGTGGACGCCTTTTGCCGACACCATTCTGGTGAACGCGCAAATTGTTACTGCTGACGACGACATCATACCAATGATCAAAGCCAAGGAGTACAAGGTAAAAAAACATGACGCAAACTATCGTATTATCGAAGAAGGCGCCATGGCAATAAAGGACGGGAAAATTTTAGCGATTACGGATGACGTTTCGGGCATTGCCAAGTACAAAGGGGAGAACACAGAAGTCCTCGACTTGGCGGGCAAAGTCGTCATCCCCGGCCTTATGGACAACCATATCCATGCGACCAGCCTTGGGTTTGACCTAACCTACGGTGCTGAACTGACCTATGCCCTGACAGCTGACGAAGTTTCGGAAGCAGTCGCGGCAAACATCGCAAAGCACGGTTGGGGCGCAGGCGACTGGGTTCGCGGATACAGGTGGGACGAATACAGGTACGTCGCCAACGGCAGCCCGATGGTCAACCGCTGGGATCATTTAGACCCGCTCACTAAAGACGGGCAGCTGGTCAACCTAGCTAGGATATTCATGGGGACCATAGTTAACACCAATGTCTTCAACGCCATGGGAATTTACGACCAAGATCCCAACACATGGCCAGCCTGGTGGCTCGAGAACCCGGCGAACTTCGCATCAGAAGACGTGATCTACAGAGAACCTCTATACATTGAGGCTTTAGACAAAGAAGTCAATGTGCCCACAGGCGCTTTCGTGGGCAGGCTGTCGCCGTCAGTTTTAAACAACCCGGGGAATGACGCGCTTGGAAGGCCGCTGCGGTCGGTAAGGCCTCCGTCGCTCACATATGAAGACAGGATCAACAGCGTCATCCTCTCTCAGGACAGGCTCATCGAGTGGGGCACCGTAGCTCTTTGGGAGCCCGGCGGGAACAACCTCAAAGTGTACAGTGAAGCAAATGCCAGGGGCGGGCTGAAGGGCCGCGTCACGGTGATGGAGAATTACTTGAACGCAACCAGCAAAGACCCGCAGACTCTACGCACCCGCTTGTCGCCTGGTTACAAGGGGAACGACCTGCTTGGCGATGAACATTTGAAGATCATGGGGGTTAAGTATTCCTTGGACGGCGGGTACACCACCCGTGGCGCGTATATGTCAGAACCTTTCGAAAACTGGGAAACCATAGAAGGCACACCTAATTACGGCAGCCCTGGCATAACCGACTTCGACGAACTCTACACATTGTGCAGGATTGTCGCGGAAGCCGGCAGGAGCAACCACATCCATTACTGCGGCGACGCCGGCAGCCGCCTTACCGTCGACGTTTACAAGAAACTGTATGACGAAATAGCAAACGGGGAAATCGCCCCGTACAACAACCGCGAGCTCAAGCTTGACCAAAACGGCAAACCCGACCTCCGCTGGAGCCTGATCCACGCATACAGCCCGCTGGAGCCAAAAACGTACATCCTTGACGAGGTGGCGGAGTATGGGTTTACAGTAGCAGGGCAACCGATATTCAATTATCAGGAAATCCAAGGCTGGCTCAACAACGTGGGACTTGCGAGGGTTGAAAGGTCGACGCCAGTGCGTTCATACCTTGAAGGAGGGGTCATATTCGCAGCCGGAACCGACTTCACTTCGGCGCTGCCCAACCCTTGGATCGGCATATATGCAATGCTCACCCGCAAGTGCCAGGTCACGGGGAACGTCTACGGGCCAAACGAGACGGTTGGCATAGCGGACGCTATAGCGACGATGACGATCCTCCCGGCGTACACAGTGTTTGACGAAGACTGGCGAGGCAGCCTTGAAGTCGGCAAAGCGGCGGACTTGGTCGTCCTTGACATTCCGGACATCTTTATGTTTGACGACAACCCCGAGCTGTGCTTTGAAATGGACGACAAGGTGCTCATGACGATGGTCGGCGGCGAAACGCTGTACCAGAAAGCCGGCGTAACATTCCCGTCGCTTTCCCTTGCGAACGCGGCAAACAGCTGGTCCTTTGCGGACACCATCTTGACAAACGCGCAGGTGGTAACTGTAGACGACAGCATTATCAGCATGATTAAAGCGAAAGAATACAAAGTCAAGAAAAACGGAGCAAACTTCCCGATCATCGAAAACGGCGCGGTTGCAATCAAAGATGGCAATATCATCGCCGTTGCGAAGAGTTCCGACATTGATCCGTACAGAGGGCCGGACACCGAGGTGATCGACCTCAAAGGCAATGTCTTGATCCCAGGCCTAATGGACAGCCATATCCATGCGACCGGTTTGGGATGGGACCTCACCTACGGGGCTGAACTGACGTATGCCCTGACGGCAGACGAAGTCGCTGCGGCGGTTGCGGAAAACATCGAAAAGCACAACTGGGGGCCCGGCGACTGGGTGCGTGGGTACAGATGGGACGAGTACAGGTACGTAGCCAACGGCAGCCCGATGGTCAACCGCTGGAAGCACCTCGACCCGCTAACTCCCAACGGGCAGCTGGTCAACCTCGGCAGGATATTCATGGGGACAATTGTAAACACAAACGTTTTCAACGCCATGGGAATATACGACCAGGATCCGACTACATGGCCGGCTTGGTGGCTTGCGAACCCAGCGAACTTTGCATCGGAAGACGTAATCTACAGAGAGCCAATGTACATTGAAGCACTCGGAAAAGAAGTCGACGTCCCCACCGGCGCTTTCGTTGGCAGGCTTTCGCCCGGCGTACTGAGCAGCCCAGGGCTTGACGCAGCCGGAAGGCAGTTGCGCTCGGTAAGGCCGCCGGGGTTGACTTACGAGGACAGGCTAAAGAGCATTGCCCTGTCCCAGGACAGGCTCTTGGAATGGGGGACTGTCGCCCTTCTGGAGCCGAGCGGGAGCTACCTCAGGTCGTACAACGAAGCCTACGACAGGGGATGGATCAAAGGCCGCGTAACCGTGATTGAAAACTACATCTCAAATGCCAGCCAGAAAAACGCTCTGAGGAACCAGCTCCTCGGCAGCACGAACAGCCTGTGGGACAACGACAGGCACATGGACTTGTTTGGCAACAAGCATGTGAAGGCTATGGGCGTTAAGTATTCGCTGGACGGCGGCTACACCACTAGGGGCGCGTATATGTCCGAGCCCTTTGAAAACTGGGAAAACATAGAAGGCACGCCGAACTACGGCAGCCCGGGCTTGACAGAATTCGACGATCTATATGACATGTGCAGGATGGTCGCGGAAGCCGGGATGAGCAACCATATCCACTACTGCGGCGACGCCGGCAGCCGCCTCACGGTCGACGTGTACAAGAAGCTGTACGACGAAATACTTGCCGGGGAGATAGTCCCGTACAACGGCCGGAAAAACCTCAAGCTCGACCAGAACGGAAAGCCCGATCTCCGATGGAGCCTGATCCACGCGTACAGCCCGCTGGAGCCCAAAACGAACTTCCTGTCCGAAGCGGCAGACTACGGGTTTGTTATAGCCGGCCAGCCGATATTCAACTATCAGGAGATACAGGGCTGGCTGAACAACGTGGGGCTTGAGAGGGTTGAGAGGTCGACGCCCGTGCGTTCCTACCTTGAAGGCGGGTGCATATTCGCAGCAGGGACCGACTACACTTCGGCTCTGCCCAACCCGTGGGTCGGCATATATGCGATGCTTTCACGCAAATGCCAGGTTACAGGAAACGTCTACGGGCCGGACGAGACTGTCGGCATAGCTGACGCTCTGGCGACGATGACGATTCTCGGTGCCTATTCGGTGTTCGACGAAGACTGGCGCGGAAGCATCGAGGTCGGCAAAGCGGCTGACCTAGTAGTCCTTAACCTTAACAGCATCTTTGATTTTGACAAAGACCCAGAACTGTGCTTTGACATGGACAACAGGGTATTATTGACCATGGTGGACGGGGAAGCAGTGTTTGCAAAGGACATAGTGCCTCCTCCTCCAGTTGCTTTCAGCCTCGAGGTTTTGCCGGTGAGCGGAATTGAAGACGATGTAGAATTCACCCTGTCGATCAGAAATGCATTTGACGTACTGACCGTTGAGCTGGAGTTTGAAGTTGACGGAAGCATGCTGGCAGGCAAGGGCGTAGAACCGCTTTCAGGGTTCTCTATAATTGACGGCATCGTTTGGAAGAGCTTGGGAGGCAACGTTTGGAGAGGCACGGTCACCCTCGGTTACCCGGCAGGGGCAAACACCGGCTTTTCGGCGTTTGTACCAACGGACATCGCGAAATTCATTTTCGCTCCGAGAGCCAAAGGCGACACCGCCATGAAATTGACAAGCGTTGAAGTTACCGGGTTCGACAAGAGCATCACACGCTATGTCGACGCTGTGATTGAAAACGGCGAAGCGGCGACGACCATTGACCAGCTCGTCTACTCCAAGTACGACCTGAACAAGGACAACAAAGTGGATGCGCTTGACCTTGGCATCATGCTGCTGTACTGCGGTTTTGACGAGGATTCGCCGAATTGGGGCACCTTGATTAAGGTCAACGACTCCAAAGGGAAAGGCGTCACCGCAAGCATGTGCGACGTCAACTCGGACGGTGTGATAGACATGCTTGACTTGCTCGACCTTTTCATCCATTACACTAAATAGCGCGAACAGTGAGAATTTGCACCGCGAATTTTCACTGGCGAGATGTGGAGCAGGGTTCGGAAGGATCCTGCTCCCTGCGGTTTTCCAGTTTAGTTAGGAGGAACAAAAAATGAAAAAATCAATGAAAATGTTTCTGGCGGTTTTGCTGGCTCTGACCCTTGTAGTTCCAACGTCAGCGGCCTTCTGCCAAGAAACAACGCACGCAGCGTCCCAAATGGAAGAAAAACCGCCGGGGCACTACGCGCTTAACGAAGTCACCGACAAATTTTTCGACAGCTTGAGCGGCGATGACATGCTTCTCTATGATGCGTTTGTGTACCGCGGCTGGCGCACATCATCCGGCCACTGGCTTGATGCTGTAATGGTTGACTTGCACGAGCAGCTGGCCGGCCTCGGATTTGGCAGTCAGGAGCGCACGACTGACGGAAACCAGGGCGACAGCGTGTGGTTTCAGTATGAAGCCAACACTGCCAACACATGGAACCCCCAATATGCTTCAATGAAGGTTGTAGCCGCAGGGGCAGCAGCAAGCATATCTGATGAAGAATTGCAGCGCCTTAAGGACATAATAGAATTTGAAGCAGACTGTATTGACCCAACGTCGATGTACTATCCTGCACATGTAACGGCAGAATGGCTATACGACGCTACTGTGAACAAAGGCCCTGGCACACCGGAATACTGGAAAATGCAACAGGTGAACAAAAGGGTCCACTTGCCTACGAACGCACCTTTCTTCGCATATACCGACCCTGGCAAGACGCCTGAAGAAAACATCGCAGCAGGAACAAGGGCAGCCGAGCTTGTTTACGTTGGAACAGTAAACACGTCCAACAATACCAACGAGGAAGGTGTCGACCCAGCGAGCTTGGCAGGCAAAATAATCCTCAGCACTACTGCTACGCCGAGCACCGTCCGCACATATGCCGAATCAAATGGAGCTATCGCAGCCTTGGTTCGCGTAAACCCTGTCGAGTCAGCCAACGGTAATATGCCCGTGATAGACGGGGTGCGGTGGTATACCAACCACGTGCCGTTTGCAGGCTCTGCCGGCACATATGTCGACCCCGCACCTGGCGTCGCAGTGCCTATGCGTGTTTCCCTTGACCAGTTTGGCGCATTTATGGAACTCTTGTCAAAGGGTGAAGTCCGCCTTGAGCTGGCAGCCCTTGGCACATATGACAGGAATCAACCTGTGCGCTGCCTCATTGCTGAGATACAAGGCTCTACAAAACCGCAGGAAAGGATACTCGTCCCTGCCCACATCAACGAACCTGGTGCATGCGACAACGCTTCGGGCGTGGCAATGGGCATTGAGCTTGCCAGGAAGATGAAGCAGATGATAGACAGCGGCGAGCTGGCAAGGCCTGAAAGAACGATAACTTTTATTTGGGGCGATGAAATCCAGATGACCAACAGGTACCTCGCCAAGTACAGAGCTGAGTTCAGCAACATCAAAGGCATGGTCAACCTCGACATGGTCGGCGAAGATCCGGCCAAGACAGGTGGGCCGGTAGCTATAGACAAGACGCCTGACCCTGCAAACATCGCTCGCGTGTTAGCTGCAGCGCAGCCCTTTGGGGTAGATCCAAAATTCGTCTACCGCTACGGCAACCAGACGTATCCGGGCATGTCTCCACTGGCAAGGCGGTATGACTATGTCCGTTCGCCCGACGAGAATACCGTATGGAACAGCGGCAGCCCTTCAAACATCCAGTACAACAACTTCCCGGGGTTCTACTTCAACGACCTCTTTGAGCGAGCGTTTTCGCTTGTACAAAAGGAAAACCCCAAATTTGAGTATTGGGTGAAAAACCCCTATGAAGGAGGTTCCGACCACGCGCCGCTAATTACGGCAACGGGCAATTACGGCGCACCTGTGCCTGCGGCGATAGTTGACCACTTCCCGGACTATGTGTACCACTCGTCAAACGACACGCTTGACAAGTTGAGCGCACAGGAATTTAAAGATGTGGGAGTGGGGTGCGCTGCGATGGCGTATCAGATGGCCAATGCTGGCGAATACGAGGCAGCCGATGCCATCGACATCGTCGTTTCGGCTTGGAAATCTCGCATGGAGTGGGAAAAAGCGAACGCAAACGGCCACTATGGCTGGTTGATGGCCAACCCAGCGCAAGGCCAAGCCGGCTCCACACAGCCAGTCGTAAACGCCGACTATATTGCTGCATCCTATGAGAGGGAGCTAAAGTGCATAGCCGATTGGAGCAGGTGGTACGTGGACGCGGTGAGGTCAGCAGGCAAATACTTTATCGGTGGGGCAGTGGGCACCCCATACAGCATAAGCGCTGCACTGCAGGAGAAAGAAATGGCGGCAGTAAGGCAGATTCAAGACGAAACTGTTGCAGTTCTTGATTATGTTGATGCAGTCTTTGGGAAAGCTTCCTCAGCGCGTCCAAAACAGATAGCCTCAGCATACTTGCCAGAGCAAGTGTTTCTCCCTCTTGGGGCAACGCGAAATTCAATAGAGAGCTACCTGAACGACCACTACCCTTCTGTCACAGTCGAATACATCGGTGGCGGAACCGGGACGGCAGACGTTGTCTGGAACCTTTCTCTCGCAACGTCCATTATGCCCAATATTACTGACGCGAATGCCGGCAATGCGGCGAATGCCGGCTTGTACAGAGTAGCGGGCAAGTTGGACAATTTTGATACAGGTGTTGAAAACTGGGCCATGGTGCTTGCGGTGGGGAACGTCAACGTCTTCGAAAATGCTGTTACGCCAGGTGTATTCATCGAAAACTTGATTGTTAAATCGAGAATGTGGGACAATGTTGAACTGTGTGTTGACGCTGCGTCATATGACGGCGGGGTGTTGGCTTATCAATGGTACGCGAACAGCAATATGAGCACTGTGGGCGGCTCTCCGGTGGCAGGCGCTACCGAAGCCAGATTTGCTTTCAAACCGAATGCGGCTGGTACTTTCTATTACTACTGCGAAGTCACGAACACCAACCCTAATGCTGCGGGCAGCAAAACCGCTGCATTGAAAAGCAACGCAGTAGTGCTCACCGTAGTGCCGGTTTCAGTTGGCATATCTGTTGACCCTGTGAGCGGCATTGAAGGAGACATCGAATATGTGATTTCAATTGACAATGCAAAAGACCTGCTGTCAGTTGCGATCGAATTCGAAGTGGACGGAAGCATGTTGGCAGGCAAAGGTGCAGAAGCGCTTTCAGGGTTTGCTGCAATTGACGGCATCGTGTGGAAGAGCCTCGGTGGAAGCGTTTGGAGCGGTGCGGTCACACTGGGTTATCCGGCAGGTGCAAACACTGGTTTTTCGGTGCTTGTGCCCACCGACATAGCAAAACTCGTCTTCGCTCCGAGAGCCAAAGGCTGCGCGTCAGTGCGGCTGACAAGCGTCAAAGCCGTAGGGCTTGCGGAAGAGACAACGGCCTTCCTCGACACTGCAGCTGAAAGCTGTGTCGCAACAACATGCATTGACCAGCTCGTCTACTCGAAGTACGACCTGAACAAGGACAACAAAGTGGATGCGCTTGACCTTGGCATTATGCTCCTGTACTGCGGTTTTGACAATGATTCACCGAATTGGGGCACACTGGTGAAGGTCAACGATTCCAAAGGGAAAGGCGTCACCGCAAGCATGTGCGACGTCAATTCAGACGGCGTAATAGACATGCTTGACTTACTCGACCTTTTCATCCATTACACGAAATAGTGCAAGCTGCGGGTTATTCATTGCCCAAGCAGCATCATGAAGCAGGGCCCGCACGGGCCCTGCTTCATTTCAGCCCTCCGCAAAATAATCATTTTGAGTATAATTCTTTTGTTTTATTTGAGAAATCAGAGAAATGGTTTGACGAAATTTATCAAGAAATGTACAATGAATATAACAAATATACAAAAAAATGTATAAAAGGAGGAAACTATTATGCACATCAAAAAAATGAAGAAGCTCCTGTGCTTTGCGCTCGTGTTCGGCCTGATTTTTTCGTATGGTATGTTTGCGTACGCCGACATCGATGCAGCTCGGGACGCGGCGGTTTACCATGTGGCAACCACCGGCAGCAACACAGCAGGAATCGGGTCCGAGTCCAGCCCTTGGGCAACGCCCGCTTACGCGCTGACACAGATGGCGGGCGGCGACACGCTGCTTATCCACGCAGGCACGTATGAAAGGTTCACAGTGCCACAGAGGCTTTCAGGCCCGGCAAAAGATCAGATGACCGTGATCAAAGCGTCCGGCGACGGCGAAGTCATCATCGACGGTGGTGGCAGTTCTTCAAACGTTGTAGAACTCGTCAACGTGGGCAACCTCAAAGTGGACGGCCTTACGATCAGGAATTGCCAAGGGTACGGTTTGCGCCTGCTCACTGAAAAGACCGCAGCAGCACTGGCTTACGCAGCGGAAACCTGTGGGTTCGACAGGCTAACCGACGACCCTGCAGACAGCCCGTTCGCCAACGTGCACATCACGAACAACAAGGTCTATAACGTCAACACGAGGTCAATTGCCCTCATGATCCAGGCAGAAAACTACATGGCGCCAGTGTCGGGGCTTTTGATAGACGGCAACGAGGTGTACTTCTGCAGGACTGACTGGAGCGAGGCCTTGACCATCAACGGCAACGTCAATGGGTTTGAAGTTTGCAACAACGTGGTGCACAACAACAACAACCTCGGCATTGTCATGATCGGCTTCGAGAGTACAGCCAGGATACCCACTGCGACAGCGAGCAACTCAAACCTTTACCCCGATCCGGCGGGAACTCCCAGGGGGCCAACAGGCACTGATCGCTACAACATGTCAAGGAACGGCAAATGCCACGACAACCTGGTGTACGCTAGCTCAACCATAAACAACGCGAACTACTGGGATGAAGGCTCGTCCTCAACAGTGAACGGCATCCAGTTCAGAAGGAGCTACGACCCGAGCTGCGGAGGCATCTACGTGGACGGCGGCCAGGACATCGAAATCTACAACAACATCATCTGGGACTGCAACTTGGGCATAGAGGTGGCAACAGAAGCGGCAGACAGCCAGGGATATTACGCAAGGGGCATGAAGGTTCACGACAACCTGATCGTCAGCAACCGGGGCTGGGCAGGCCTGGTATTCGGCGGCTACGACAACACCCGTGGCTACACCGAGTACAGCGAGTTCACAAACAACGTCATATTTGGGAACCTAGACACCAACATCGAAGTTTCCAGAAGCAGGAACAACTTGGTCGAGGGAAATGTAATAGTGGGCACCGGAGTAGGCTTTGAAGCCACCGCGTACAGGAGCGCAAACAACTTTGGGTACAATGTATGGTACAACACCAGCAACCCCAACAATTTCCCCGGTGGTGTGAGCAACCTTCCGGCCGATCAGCAGGCGAAGCAGATAAGGGCGCTGGCAAACCCGCTGAAAAATGCAGCAGCAGGCGACTTCAGCTTCGTTGAAAGCGCTATTGCCGGCACTACTGTCGATTTGAGCGGTTACGGCTTCGGCTTCGGCGCAGACCTCGACGCATGGGTGGTTGACAGCGGCGTATTCGATTTATACAAGGATTACCTTGGCGCGGTTTCTGAAATGAACTCAGCCCTGTCCTTTATGCATGGAACATCAAGCAGCCGAAAGACTTTCAACTTTGACGACGCATACGACACCGGCAACCTGCGGGATTACTTGACAGCACAGCTCAAAGCCGCAGGCTACGAGAACTCCGAAGTGCTGTACATACTGCAAACCAGCAGGAACAACGGCACTGACTATGCGATGGACGGCAGCGATTCTTCCGGTGCCACTAATGGCATTGTCAACCGCATGCTGCCATACGGCGGCAACAACGCAGTAATGGCTGTGTACCCGGGTGAGAACAACCTTGCTGCTGCTAACGGCAACATCAATACGGTGCTTTACGATCAAGCTTACGACAGCTTGGCAGCAGGCACCAGCACCAACTACGCATACCTAGTGCAGGTTGTAACTTGGTACGGCGACACCACCTTTACCCAAGAGGTAGCCGCTATTAGGATGAACATGGCGAAAGCTCCGGAGTACCACGTAGCCACAACAGGCAGCGACACTGCCGGGAATGGGTCTGCGGCAAGCCCCTGGGCCACAGTCACTTACGCGCTGAGCAGAATGAACGGCGGCGACACGCTGCTCATACATGGCGGCACGTACGTCGGGCGGTATACCGTTCCCGCCAGGCTTTCGGGACCGAAGAAAAACAGGCTGACCGTGATAAAAGGCGCCGGCGACGGCGAAGCCATACTGGACGGAAACGGCTCGGGGACAGTGGTGCAGATCAACAACGTAGGCAATTTCAAATTTGAAGGCCTTACAGTCAGAAACGCCACAACCGACGGCATCATGTACAATTCCAGCGGCACCAGCGTGGGCAACTTTAACATTGAAACCGACG
This sequence comes from Clostridiales bacterium, assembly GCA_009782285.1. Classification (GTDB taxonomy): domain Bacteria; phylum Bacillota; class Clostridia; order Peptostreptococcales; family Anaerovoracaceae; genus WRJK01. Next base: position 16,714 of record WRJK01000018.1, on the reverse strand, counting down.
ACCCGGCAGACAGCCCATTTGCAAACGTATACCTTCTCAACAACAAAGTTTACAACATCAACACACAAGAATTTGCTATTGGAATCTACGGCGGAAGTTACGCAGCGCCAATATCAAACCTGGTGATTGCGGGCAACGAAGTGTTCTTCAACCGCACCCATTACAGCGAGGGGGTCACAATAAACGGCAACATCGACGGGTTTGACGTGTGCAACAACCTAATTCACAACAACAATAACATAGGCATTGCCATGATCGGCTTCGAAAACACGGCGCGAGGCCCGACAAGCTGGGGCGGAAACGGCCTCGAAGGCAGGCACAGGTACGACAACGCAAGGCACGGCAGGTGCTACAACAACGTGATTTACGGCTCATGCGTTATCGACAACGAAGCTTACTGGTTTGCGGACGGCGGCAACCTGGGTACAAGGCAAGGCCCGGCAGAAGGCGAGTACGACCGCTGCTGCAACGGCATTTATGTAGACGGCGGCCAGCACATCGAGATATTCAACAACTTCGTCTTTGACTGCGACATTGGTATCGAGATATCCACTGAGCATAATCACCCGGCCTTCTGGATAGCTGACATGTACGTGCACGACAACATCGTTGCCAGCAACGTGGGCTGGAACGGCATCAGCCTCGGTGGTCAGAGCATGAGTGACGATTTTTCAAACCCCTATGGGAACGGCATCATGGGCCAGACAAGAGACAGCAGGGTAGAAAACAACATCCTCTACGGCAATGTGGTGAATATCAACATCCAGCACACCCAAAACAACACAATAAAAAACAACATCATCATGGGCGGCGGCGCAGCCACCATGGACTGGCTCGACGAATCGCTTCACAGCGCAAACAACATTGAAGAGAACTTGTGGTACAACGACCCAGGCTTCGGCGTGAGCGACGAGGATTTCTACAGGGAAATGAACCGCATTGCAGCGCCTCAGCTGGCCAAGCAGGTCAAGCTCACATCAGCGCCGCTGGCTGACCCCAGGTCCGGCGACTTCACCGTAACCTACGGTTCCGGCAATTTCGGCACTGACCCGCACAACTGGAAAGGCGTCGACTGGGAGGGCAAGCCGTACCAATTTGACGCGAGTTACCTGGAGCTCTATGCCGATTTCATCACTGCTTCTGATGAAATGAACGCGGCAGTGAAATACCTTGAGAACGTGGCCTGGCCACTCGACCTTGACGCTGCGGCAGGCAACGGCAACCTCCGCACATACCTTACTGGCGTACTGCATGGCGCAGGCTTTGAGAATTCGTCTGTTCCGTACATACTGAAAGTGTGGACGCCGCGCGGGAACAGGGTAGACGGCTGGCAGTCTTCAAGGAACAACAACAATTTCAATTCCGACCCGTATGGCGTGGTCAACATGTACAACCCGAACGCCGGCAATAACCTGATGCCTGGGAACAACCTGGCGGCGAACAATGGCCTGATCAGCAGCAGCACGCTCGCAACCAGAGTTGCTGAGTCCAAGTACGGCTACGCCGAGTACAAATACCTCGTCATGGTCGTCACCGAGTTTGACGGCGGACATTCGTACACCCAAGGCGAAACCAGAGGAGGAGTAGTATTGACAGCGGGTGTTCCTCCCGTCTTTGCCAGCATCGCGACAGACCCGGTAAGCGGCATCGAAGGGGATGTTGAATTCACGCTTTCCATCAGTCAGGCGAAAGACGTGCTGAACCTTGAACTGGAATTCGTAATTGACGGCAGCATGCTGGCGTTCATAGACATTGAGCCGATAAACGGTTTCACTGTAATCGACGGCATCGCCTGGAAGAGCTTTGGAGGCGACTTGTGGAAAGGCACAGTCACCCTGGGCTACCCGTCAGGCAGTTCGACTGGCTTCAACACCTGGCCATATGAAGACATTGCGAGGCTAATTTTCGCGCCGAGAGCCACAGGCGAAGCAGCTTTGGAACTGACCAGCTTTAAAGCCGTCGGCCTTGACGGCGATGTAACGAGCTACATTAAGTCCGCAATCGCAAACGGCAAAGCCACTACAAAGATCGACAAGCTCGTCTACTCGAAGTACGACCTGAACAGGGACGGCGTGGTAGACGCCCTGGATCTGGGCATCATGCTGCTGTACTGCGGCTTTGACAAGGATTCACCCAATTGGGGCACCTTGGTGAAGGTCAACGATTCGAAGGGCGCCGGCGTAACAGCGCAGATGTGCGACGTCAACGGGGACGGCGTGATAGACATGCTAGACCTGCTTGACCTTTTCATCCATTACACGAAATGACAAAAGGGGACGGTTCCTGTGCCATGCTTGGCAAGGCACTGGAGCCGTCCCCTTCTCTTCTCAATTAGTTCATTTTTGCCATTCTTCCCCGCCGTCATCACGCTGCGCATAATGGTGGTAGTTGGAGGCTTCCGCTATTTCATAGAACGCCCAATATGTTTTCGCAACGTCGGAATAGAATACAAGTTCATGGTGATTGTCGATAAAAGCCTTGTCTGGAACGCGGTTAAGCATTGTGTTCACCAGCGTCACGGCTTCGGCGCGGCTAATGTTACGGTCAGGGGCAAAGAGGTTGTCCCCGACCCCGCTGATCCAGCCGTAACTCGACGCAGTGATGATTGAGTGGTGCGCCCAGTGTGTTTCTGGAACGTCAGAGAAAGCAGAAGCCTGCTTGTCACCGAGCACCTCGTTTGTGAACCGAACAGCAATGGTGACAAATTCTGTCCTCGTGACAAAATCGGCAGGATAATAACGGCCGTCAGGGCGCCCTGCTATGACGCCCAGTGAAGCAAGCGAGTCCACCGCTTTTTTGCACCATGTGTTTTCTGGCACATCAGAAAAAGAGCGAGCGGTTTCTACGTCCTTGTCAAGCAGGAGATTGTAAAACATTTGCGCAACTTCAGCGCGGGTCATATTATTAATCGGTTTAAACAAACCATTGCCAACCCCGGCCACGAACGCCATGTGATCTCTAGTGTTCAGCATGTGCGACACGTCACCGTGCAGAGGCGACGTTGCAGTGTCAGGCTCGCGTCCGTGCCGCATCAGCGGAGAAGGCGCGGTGCCATTGTTTTCGGAATAGGTCGCCCTAATAGTTGCGTCAACGGCAGGCATGGTGAAGATGGTGTCAGCTGCGGCGGCCCTGCCAAAGGAACCGCTTCCGCTTGCGATTATCCACCTGTTAAACTTCATGCCCGTAGGCGGCGGATCAGCTGAGACTGGTATGGATTCCCCAAAATGGTAAGCGCCGGAGCCCAAAACGTCAACACCGTTTTCGACTGTAAGCGTATAATCGAGATATTCATAATTCGCCTTGATTACAGCATCGCTGTCAGGCATGGTGAATGTGGTGCCGGGCATGAACGGGTCGCCAAACAGCCCGCCGCCGCTTTCGATCGTCCAACCGCTGAATACTCTTCCCGCAGGAGGGGCAGCGGCGGTTATCGTTATGTTTTCACCCTCGATGTGAGGCCCCAATGCGCCTGTGCCGCCATTGACCGTGAGATTGTAGGTCTTATCGATGTAGTTCGCTGTGATTGTTACGTCGTCGCTGTGCATGATATATACTGTCGCGGCAGAAGCCGCGTCGTAAAACACGCCGCCGACTCCGGGGGTTACCGTCCAGCCGCCGAACACTTTCCCCGCATCCGGCGGGTTAGCCACAATGTTCAGCCCCGTACCCGCATAACCGGAAAAACTGGTGTCGCCTACTGGTACGCCGGCGGTGGTGGTAGAGATATTGCCGTTTGCGACGGTGGCGGAATACATTTGCGGTTTATAATTTTTGTTGGGCTCTACTACCACAAAAACCGTCACAGGTTCGCCAGGCATGGTGAAAGTCGTTTCTATCAAGGAATCATCACCAAACGCGCCGTCGTCGATGGTTGTTTTGCTCCACATTGGAGTAATATTCCATTGAGCTGAATACGCTTCTATATGTATCGTCTCCCCTTCCGAATAGTAGCCGTACGAGATGCTGTCGAAGTTTGGAGGGTCGGTGATCTTGCCGCCTGTAATGCGAAACACATACAGCGGTTTAAAAACCGCTGTAACGGTGAGGTCGGAATCCGGCATCACAAGGGTAGTATTCATCGTCTCGCTGTCCCCAAACGTCACACCGGCAACGCTGGCCGTCCAGTTGACAAACCTATTGCCGTTGACCGGGTTCAAGTTGGGGTTAAGGCCAGGGGTGATCGCCGTTTCCTGAGTGGAAATATTAACTGTAGCCCCGGCGGTGACCAAAAGCGAAGCAGAGCCGCCATCAGCCGTCCCGTTCACGATGGTCAGCGTAAACGCGTTTCGAATCACTTCAACATCAAGCGGCAGAAAACCTGTTGCTGCATATCGTATTCCGCCGTTGACAGCCACGGGTGGTTCGTTGTCCCAGCTTACGCTGCTCGCCGGCAGCATGGACAAATCGTTGCGTGCGCTTTGAATATATGGGTACTCGCCCATATCGGTTGCCGTATTCCATGCGGCGACAACGCCGCCGACAGCAGGTTGCAGTTTGCTCTCGGGGCTTATGACCTTGTTTACAGCGTTGCCCCAGGCAAAAACCAGCCCGCCGCCCACTGTGACCGAGTTGCTTGCCGGGCGCCCCGAAGCGTCGATTGCCAGTCCGCTCTTAGCCAAGACCTTGGCATCCCCCGATACTGCAACTGTGCTGCCGTACCCTGTTATCCTTAATGCTGTGCCTGTACTCAATGCCTCGACAGTGCCACCGCTGATCACGATGCTGGCATAGGTCACATCGTCAAGCGTGGTCGTAGCGGTGCTGATGGCCGTGCCCGAATCCGTGCAAACCCTTCCGCCGGTGACCGTTGCTGTTGAAAACTCGCCAACGAGGTTGATGGTGCGCCCCGCAATAGACAGAACCTCGCCGCCGAGTATGCGAATGTTTTGGGATGTTTGCAAGACATAGCTTTGGTTCCCCGGGTTCGTTGTTCTGACAATGCCGCCGCTGACAACAATGTTGTCAAGGTTGTTGTTTGGAGCCGGAGCGTAATTCATATAGATAACGGAGTTGGTGTTGCTTGCTGCGGAGTTTCTGACTTCTCCGCCGGATATTGTAACAACGGACGCGATACCTGTAGAGCGTATCGCGCAGGCAGAACCAGCCTCTACAAGCCCGGCTGAAACGTTAATTATAGTGTTGTTGCTGCTCGCGGTCATTCCACTGCCATCGTTGATGGCGTAACCGTTTGGTACAGAGCTGATGCTGCCGCCGCTGATGTTAATCCCAACTCCGGCAGTCCCTGCAGCTATTGTGACAGCAGAGCCGGCACCGGGGCTTTCAATGCTGCCGCCTGCAACGTTCAACGTAACACCGCCTGAAATATAAACCGTACCGCCTGCACCGGAGGAAACGGTTATACTGCCGCCTAGGCCTATGGTGAATGTGCCGTTCCCCGACAAGGTCAGCAAGTAATCATTGGCTGTTGCGTTGCCTGTGAGTACAGCGTTCCAGTTTACCGTAACACCGGAATTGATGTTCAGGTTGAGATTTGTGGTTCGGTGCGCCGACCCGTTGACAGTAACCGTGCTGCCGCTAACGGAAGCGGTCAAGCCGCTGACGGCGTTAATTTGCGCTTCCAGTTCCGATGCTGTTGCAGAGTATGATGCCGAAGAGCCAAAGCCTGCTGTTAGGAAGCCAAACACCAAAACAGCAGCCATGAGCTTTGAAACGAGTATCTTCTTTCCCATCGAAATCTAACCATCCTTTCGGGAGCTCACCCTGCTTTTCGCAACGTTAACCCTCAACATTGTTATACAAATCATTATACAACAAATGTGCAAAAACTGCAATTTGAGAAAATCAGAGGGCGGTGTCAAGGTTCTTGACAATTACACTCCGGCTATGATATGATGGGGTTCAATAGATTGTTGTTGAGGAAAGAATTATTCCTAGAATAGGATGGAAAAAACATGAAAAGCATTGTGCCCACCAAAAAGCTAGTATTGATCATTGTCGTCGTTTTTGCTTTAGCGGCAGCCGTTGCCGCAGTGCTGTTCCTTACGAAACCACCACAGCCGGATGCGTTAAGATTTAGCAAGGAGTATCTGTTGATGAGCGATGACAACGTCTTCGTGTACAAAAACGCGAAGGAAACGGCCGATTTTCTGGAAAGCGGCACGGGCATCGTGTTTATGGGCTTTCCTACCTGCCCTTGGTGCCAGGCATACGTGGTGCTGCTTGACGGCGTGGCAAAGGAACTGGGGGTTGAAGAGATATTTTATCTTGACATATTTGACGACAGGTCGGACAATTCCCGCCAATACCAGAGGCTAGTGGCGTTCAAGGAGCATCACCTGCTCCCGGATGATGACGGAAACCCCAGAATCTTTGTACCTGACGTTACGGTCGTCAAAGACGGGGTGGTTGTCGGGCACGACAACGAAACAAGCACTATGTCCGACATGGATCCGTCTGACTACTGGACAATGCCCAAGGTTGACGCATTGCAGCAAAGGCTGCGGGAGATGATGGAGCTCATACAGTAGCCTTTCAATCAATTTTTTTGATTGTACACATAATAAAACAGGGGCCAAAGGCGTTGTCTTTGGCTCCTGTTTTATTACAAAAATACTACAAAATTATTGCAAAACCATTAGCATGAATCTTGACAAAACAAGATAGATATTGTATAATTAGCAAACTTTATTAATAAATGGACGAGTTATTGATGATACACCGTGAAGAAAGGAGGAAGGGGACGGCACCGCAAAAGAGGAGAACCACAACTCCTAAACAAAAGAGGCCGCTTGGCTCAGTTGCGCGTTAGCAGCGAGGCTGAAAACAGGGAACCCCAACCCCAGACCAAAAGAGGCAACAAAATTTATTTAGGAGGAAACAAAATGAAACCCAGACACAAATTTTTAAGCGTTCTTCTGGCACTTGTTCTTTTGCTGCCGGCGTCTTCCGGCTTCGCCGCGTTTACCGACGAGCCTTTTGAGGCTGACGTAACAGCCACTGACGTCGTTGAGACTGAACAGGAAGCCACTGCTTCCAGTGCAGCCGTCGCAGGTTCATGGACTGTCGAACTGGAAGACTGGAAAATAGCGCCAGAGGGCGCAATTTCGATTGCGCCTTGGAAGGCTGCCGGCGCGGGCGACGCCTCTGCGCCGACTGTGAGCACCGCGAACTGGATTCCCGCCAAGGTGCCAGGCACGGTTCTCGGCAACCTGCTTGATGCAGGAGTGTACGACGATGTTTTCGTACCCAACAACGAAGGCGAAAGAGACGTCTATTTTGACGGAAATATGCAGCATATTCCCAGGGACGACTTTGCCGGCTGGTGGTGGTACAGCATTGATTTCAATGTAGGCGCAGACCAAGTTGACAATTTCTTCAACCTCAACTTAAAAAACATGAGCTACCAAGGTGAAGTCTATGTAAACGGCACACAGCTCTTCAATGAAAACACAAACATTAAAGACGTTAAGGAAGTAATGAACAAAGAGAGCGTAGACCGGGCTACTTACCCGGAATACACTGCAGGCAGCAATCCGCCGCCACCGTTTGTTTACAACACCAACAACATCGGCCTTACTCAGGCGCTGTCTGAAACCGCAACCAACACGAACTTTGGAAGGCCCGTAGGCTCCGGCTACCTGTCGCAGTCAGACGGTAACGAAAACGAATCCGGTGGGAAGCTTTCCTCAGTTGCCCAGTTCGGGCATGGCGATTTCGACAAGTACAAAAACTTGTTTATTGGCGCTTTCCGCACATACGACATCAATATTACTGATCTTGTAAAGCCTGGAGTGAACACTATCAGGATCAAGGTGAAGAGGATGTTCAACGTTGCCGACTTCGGCCCCTTCTGGCACGACTGGCACCCCACGACATCTGACAACAACATGGGCTTGACCGGCGCCGCTTCCCTCGACATAACTGGAGCGGTGCGCCTCGCCAATCCAATGGCGGCTGCAAAAGTTATCGAAGGCACAGTGACTCCGGGCGGCAACGGCGACGCCGCGCTCTCCCTCTACGTCAACGCCTCCAACATGACAAACGCCCCGGTAACTGCGCTGCTGAGCGGCGTTGTAAAAGGCCCGGACGGAGTGCCAATCCCGAACGGCACATTCTCCAACGTTAGCGCAACAATGCCCGCAAAAGCCTACAACTGGGACATTCCACTTTTTGAAGACTTCTTGATCCCGAACGCCCAGCTCTGGTGGACCAACGGGGCAGGCGGCCAGCCGCTGTACACGGTAGATTACACAATCACCGTTGACGGCGTCGTTTCGGACACACTCACCCATCGTTTCGGGATAAGGGAATTGCGACACGAAATTAACAACACAAACTCAAGCGGCACGATTGGCCTTCAGGTATTCATTAACCATCAGCCTGTCGTGATGAAAGGCGGCGGCTTCGGCGCGCTTGACCATTTCTACCGCATGGACGACTTGGCAAACAAAAACTTCGTGGAAATTGTGAAAACAATGGGCCACAACATGTGGCGCGACGAGGGCAAGTTCTTTTCTGAAAAACTGTATGACTTAATGGATGAAGCCGGGCTGCTCCTCATGACCGGGTTCATGTGCTGCGACCGCAACGAAGTGGCTGCTCAGGGATTCTCCAGCGCAGAACGCATGATAATCTATGAATCCGTTTATTCCCAAATGCGCATACTTAGGAGCCATGCTGCCGGGTGGGCATTCCTTAACGGTTCCGACCGCACGAAGAGCAACGGTGCGACCGCAGCCAACCCATCAGGCGCGAACATAGAAAGAAAGATGTGGGAAATTGCCGGACGGGTAAGATGGTTCCAAATCGGGAACACGCTTGCCGCAGCCACCTCTGGCGCCTCGGTTCTGTCAGGCGCCGGCTCAGGATTGACTATGGGCGGCGGGTATGAAACCGTTCCGCCTGGGAAATTCTATCAGGGGCTCAGCCCAACGGACAACTCGACTGGAGCTTATGGCGGGTTGATCGGGTTCTATTCGGAAACTGCCGGCGGCATGGGCATACCTACGCTTGAAACGCTGAAAAAGGTACTCCCCGAAGAGAATTGGTGGCCATACAACAAAGGCAACGGAGGCGCTTTGGGCGCCGGGCCAGGCAACTACAACCATTGGAATTACCTTAATGCGCGCGGCGGGTGCTTCGAATCCCTAGACGTAAGCAATTTGTACGTCGAAAGCGCGTTCGGCCCTTCAAATACTATTGATGAATACAACATTCGCGCCCAGCTGTTCCAGTACGACCAGCAAAGGGCTATCCACGAAGCACTGCACGTGACGCGCTTCAGCAAGGGGACGGGGTTTGTAAACTGGATGCTCAACTCGCCAAGGCCAAGCACGTTCTGGAACCAGTTCGACTTCTACCTGCACCCAATTGGCAACTCGTTCGGTTCAGCGAAGGGCAACACTCCTGTTCATGTAGCGTACGACCAATTTAGCAGAAAAGCGTTTGCAATGAACAACACTCGCGAAGCAGTTAACGGGGCAACCGCGACACTCAAGGTTTATGACATATACGGCGACCAGATCAATGAAACGCTGAAAAAAACGTTTAACCTTCCGGCAGACGGCGTGACAAGCTGGTCAGGCACGACAATAGACAGGCTAACCGGGTTTGTCCCCAATCAGCGAAACGGCGACGATTGGTTCGAGGGCAGCTTTGAGCCGTTCTATACCCAATACTCAACCGCCAACGCCGCAGGGCGAAGGGCCGCAGGCGCATCAGGAAACCTCGACCTTTGGAGCAATGCCGACATAGTAGGCTCCCTTATTAAGCCGACGACAGACGTTTACTTTGTGTCGCTCGAACTGAGAGACAAAGATGGTGGGCTGTTCAGCCGCAACGACTATGCAGTCGCTCGCAAGCGCGAAGTTATCTCGACCCAGTCGAGCGCAGGGCGCGCAATGTCACAGGCAGCCGACCTTACCCAGGTTAACATGCTTCCCAAAGTTGACTTGACAGTGCAGAGGAATCCCGGTGGGTTCAGGGCAGGCGACAAGAGCATGTGGGAACAAACGGTAACCATAACCAACCCAACAGGAGACATCGCTTTTGGCATCGAGATGAAGGCATATACAGACAGCACAAAAGCAAACATGACTCCGGTAAACTACGACGACAACCTAATAACACTGTATCCGGGTGAGTCTCGCACGATAACAATATGGCATTTTGCAGACAACCTTGGCGGCAAGGACGCGTACATTGGAGTTGACTGCTACAACAACATAATAAGCGGAGAAGAACGAAACCTAAGCCGCGGCAACAATTATGTGCCGGGCGACCCCGATTCCGACGAATGGGCGGCATGGGGTCTTGCACCGCAAACACAAACCAGCAGAACAACAAACTTGGCGAGAAACGTGGGCAGCAGCGTAGCTACAGTTGCCAGCAACGCCACCGGTCCCAACACCATGGCTACAAACACCGGAAACGCGCCAACGCGTATTACGAATGCCACTTTCGTAACGTTTGCCAACGAGAGGGCAAATTCTGTCCTCGACAGCATCATGGCTGACGGCGCCACGTCCTCCACCACCGGCTATGCCCAGATACCTGTCGGGAGCGCCCATTACACCAACTTGGGATCGGCACAGACTTTTGACAAGGTGATCAGCCGCTGGAATGAAAATTCATATCAAGAATGGAACCCGTGCCTCGTCGGCCGCGGGGTGCCCGACAGGGTAAGGCTTCAGATTTCTGCCGCAACGGGAGAGACAGCCGATTGGAACAACCTTCTGTACGACGAAACATACGACAATACCAAATCGCGCTCCTATATCGTGGAAATCCTGCTTGACAAGGCTTACACTGCGCGCCACATCAGGCTCATACCTGACGGTGTCACCGGCGCGTCGGATCCGTATGGTGTGCAAAACGCCTCCGGGCGCCTTCTCCGCGGTGCCGGCTACGGCAGGGACAGTGGTTGGGATCCAACGAGCGGCAGGCTGAACGACCAGGTAGTGCTCAGGGCACGGCTTGATAGGTTCTCGCTGACTTCGGTAGAAATCTACCACACCTTCAATCACGTTAACGTTGAGTTTATTGGCGGAGACGGCCTGAAGGCGACTGTCAATGGCAAAACAATCTTAACCGGCGACGCTCCTGTCAAAAAGACCGCGTACGCGTTCTATGGCGACAAGATCAACATCGAACTAGACGAAAGGCTGTTCGTGTACTTGGATATGGTTGACGTAAATGACAAAGTCGTCGCAGCTGGCGACAAGTATACGCTCGAGCTGGATGCGATCGACGCTCCAGCCGTACTTACAATAAGCGATACCCCAATCACAACGATAGCTTTGAACACAGACTTAGTGAGCTACATCAACAATGACGCCTGCTACACTGTTTCGCTGGCAGGCGCAGTGGACGTGCTGGCGGTTGAGCTGGAATTCATCATTGACGGCAGCATGCTTGCAGGCAAAGGGCTTGAGGGGCTAAACGGCTTCGACGCCATGAACAACATTCTGTGGACCTTTGCCGGCGACAACAACTGGAAGGGCACTGTAACACTGGCGCTGCCTTCCGGAACCACCACCGGCCTGACATCTGCAGCCCCTGTGGACATTGCAAAATTCACCTACACGCCAAAGGGGTTTGGCAACGCAGCCATGGCGATAACGTCGGCAAGGCTCGTGTTCCTGAACGGCACGACGAAATTCGTTGGGTCGTTCATTGAGAACGGCAAAGCCACCACAATAATTGCCAGGTCGAAATACGACCTGAACAGGGACGGCGTGGTTGACGCCCTCGACCTTGGTATCATGCTCCTGTACTGCGGGTTTGACGCAGATTCCCCGGATTGGGCAGTCTTTGTCAAAGTCAACGACGCATGGGGCAACCCGGTTACGGCAAGCATGTGCGACGTGAACAGCGACGGCTTGATCGACATGCTTGACCTGCTCGACCTGTTCATTCACTATACCAAATAGGACAATAGGGAAGGTTCCTGTGTCTTGCCAAACAAGACACGTGAACCTTCCCTCCATCCGAAATGCACAGAACAATACCAGAACCAGCTTGGCTGTCGGCCAAGCTGGTTCTTTGTTTCACCCAAGAGGTTGCAAAAATAATCATTAGAAAACAACATAATTGAAGAATAATACAATTACCCAACAAAAAACTAACAATAATCAAACACCGATTGGCAATATGATTACGCATCCCGTACAAATGAACACGTTCGCGGTAATGGCAAGCACAGCAAAAGGACAAATGTCCATGGGCATATCCAAAAAATATGTTTGCAGGCGGCTTTAATCTAACACATAACCTAACGGTGGTGTTGTATAATATTTGTCGATACTAATGTGTAACGGAAGCAAACTCAAGGAGGCATTTTTGAAAAGGAGGGAGATAACCAACAATTATGAAAAGGGTTAGCCAAGTTCCCAAAAAAATGAGGCTGAAAACATCGAACCTTAACGACAGAACAAAAGAGGCAAGGAATGAAAATAAATAAGGAGGTTAAGTGAAAATGAAAAGATTTCTAGTTATCGCATTGTCGCTGATGCTTGTTATGACTTATGTCGTCCCAGCAGCGGCAGATTCAGAAGCGGAAGCTGCCCGCAACGCAGCAGGAGCAGCCTTAGCCGGAGATGGTGTCTATGTCGAAGTTGACGACAGCATGTCCATGACAGTGTACCGCATTGAAGCAGACGGCAGTTGCACGCGCATGACGAACAAGCCGGAACCCATCGTTCCTACCGGGCTTGCTGCGGCGATACAAACCGCTTGGAGCAATAGGCTTCCATGGTCTGTGGGTACCGGAACGGGTGCCACCAACTTCAACAACGGCTCGGCCAAGCTTTTGTCCGACAAGTCGGGGTACGTGACGACCGGAACCAGATCAACCGGCTCGGTAACAGGGAACGAAGTGGCAATAGACGATTTTGCAGTAAGCGATTTTGCAAACGAAACAAACGTAGCAACGTATTTCGGGCCTGGAGACCGCTTGACCGTAACGGGAAAGAGCGCTTCTGCCAACCTTACACGTATTCTTGTTATTGAGACTTCTTACAGGAACCCCGGCGTTGTGTCTGTAGCTTCCAAGTACAGGTACGACGGAGCTGGCACATTGAACATAGCCAGGTTTGTAGAAAACAATTACAAAATCTATGATCCGCTGCCGGCAGGCGATTACATCGCCAACAAAAGGGAAGCCGGCCTTTGGACACAACAAGGCGCAACCCTTGTCTGGGGCCTTGATTACGTAGTACCAGTATTCAATACGATGGGCCTGAACAATACAACGGCAATGGATTCCCAAAGGTGTGCAAACAGTGACAACGTTTCAAAAAACAACTGGTTCTGGGGCGAAAACGGCGGCTTGCCATTCAATGTGTTCTGGGGTGAAAACGTGGGCATAACCATCGGCTTCGCCACGCCTCACATGGTGCGCAGCGGAGAACTCCCGACACGCGGAAGCGGCATAGCCAACGCCCACGACACAGCATACGCATGGGTTGGTTGGCCCGGAAAGGCTCTTGAATCAGGAGTGCTTACGGATGCAGGGGTGAGTTACGTCGGCGTTCACACAGGCGACAATTACCAAGGCAGCAGACAGTATACTCAGGCGATGTCCTACATCCCCAACCTTGTCATAAACGGCCATGAGCTGGAGCCGGACTGGCTGGCGCCGCCCGACCCGGCGAACTACCCTGAAGACGCTTGGATGAATACTTGGGAAAGCTGGGGCGGCGGCGAGAGCTTCAACCCCTTGCAGTCGATCAATTTCGTCCTGGACGGTACATTTGACGAATGGGGCTTGAAATACATCATACTTGACGCGGCATGGTACCCGCGTGGCAACGGCTCAGGATCCAGAAGCCCCGGCGGCACTAGCGGCATGACCGCTTTGCAGTTGCTGGAACAGACACAACGTTGCGGCGAAGGCGGCTATATCACTATCGGGAGCAAGTGGAGAGACGTGGCAAGCTATTTTGGCTTGCCAAACGAAACAGATGAAGACACAAAAGCGGTCGTCAGGGCGTGGAACGACTTTATGCACGAACACGGGTTCAAAACTGCTGCATGGTGCATGCCGATGAGCGTATATCTGCATCCAGGCAGCGATACCGGCTGGTCAAGCGCGATAGCAGGAAGCGGTGCGGTCATAAGCGGCAGGAACATCCAGATTGACACGCCGTTTACGCTGGCCCACCCCGACTATTTGATTACTGCAAACGCAGTGGAATTCGACCCGGCCACAGGTCAGCTCCTGCCAGACCAACCTAGGCCGCAGTACAGAAGGCAGACCGGATACTACCCACAGAACGGAACAGGCGAGCTATGTCTCGGCAACCCAAGGGTTTTGGACGAGTACACGGATTATTTCTGCAACCTGATATTTGGCGAGTATGGCTTTGACGGCCTCAAGATCGACACCCAGTGGGGCACGCAACCATGCCTTGCTATAGGCCATGGCCATGACGGCAACCCGAACGCCGGGTTTGAGAATTACGCATTGTACTGGAAATACATCTATGACAAGGCAAAAGCCATTCTGGGCGAGGATCCTTGGATGAAGCATTGCCAGTGCGGCACGATGATGAGCTTCTTTACTCAAAACGGCACGAACCGTCCGATAACCGGCGACCCCGGAAGCAGCAACGTCCGAAAGGCGCGATACTCCATCAGGATGTGGAAGGGCCTTTACGGCGACAACGCCACAGCTGTGAGCGACCATGTCGAGAACTTCGGCAACAGGGTAAAGAGCCTTATGGGTGCAGGATATGTTATGGAATCGAAATTCTGGGCTGCCAGCACCATCACAGCAGCCAAGGTAAAAGCTTTCCAGACAGCAGTTGCAGAGGGTATACCGAGCGCATACTACATGGATATGTACAAGTTCGGATTTGAATACCCCGAAATACTGGCATACGACAAGCCGGCAACGAACACCAAGTACTACAGCGTCTTTGCCTCAAATGCGCCGGTGAGCAGCTTTACCAGCGGGAGCGCGTACGCGGGCGGCGGCGAGACCACCATGAACTACACTGGCCCTGCAGAGCTCCGCGGGCTTGAACCGGGATTCCTTTACAAGATAACTGAGTATTACGACAACACTTACGAAGCAGTGCATCAAGCGGACGCAAACGGGGTAATCACCCTCAACGTCAATTTCACCGAGAGCCTGCTTTTGAAAGCAGTCCCGCTGGATACGGTCTACGCAAGCGTGAGTGCGGACGCCGAGAGCGGCATCGAAAGAGACGTGGAATTCACCGTGTCGATCCGCAATGCAGAGGACCTGTTGAACATTGCGCTGGAATTTGAAGTGGACAGCGATTTGCTGGCGGGCAAAGGCCTTGTCGGACTCAATGGCTTCACTCCCCTCGGCGACATCTTCTGGTCATTTGCCGGAGGCGGTAAGTGGAAAGGCACGGTCACACTTGGGCTTCCTTCAGGGAGCACAACCGGGCTAACGTCCGTTGCCGCAGTTGACGTTGCGAAGTTCATATTTGCGCCAAGAGGCGTAGGCGACGCAGCTTTCACACTGACAGGTTTTACAGCAGTAGGGCTCGATGGTACGACCGTCTACCTTGACGCCTTGATATTAGGCAGTGCTGTGACGAACATAGACCAACGCGTCTTCTCGAAATACGATTTGAACAGGGACAATGTAGTCGATGCCCTTGACCTTGGCATCATGCTGCTTTACTGCGGTTTCGATAGCGACAGCACGAATTGGAACACTCTGGTTAAGGTCAACGACTCAAGGGGCAAAGGCGTCACGGCGAGTATGTGTGACGTCAATGCAGACGGGGTGATTGACATGCTCGATCTGCTCGATCTCTTTATACACTACACCAAATAGCAGCCAGGGGATTTTAACGTTAAATTTTTGTACAAGAAAGGAATAGAGGGATTATGATTAACAAAAAAAGAACAAAAGTGATGGCTATGGTTCTAACTGCAGCCATGGTGCTCACCCTAGCAGTGTTCACATCAGGGGCGACGTACAACGTGCAGGCCGTTTACGGCCTGCAGGGCTACGTTGAATTGACAGGGGGTTTACAGTTTGGCGCGACTACGGTTTCAGGTTCGCAAGGGCGCACAACTGTGAACAACCACGAGTACGCCGCTGCCGTCTTTGGGACTGGCGGCTGGTCGTCAAACGGCAGCTACACCTTCAACAACGTGGACTACCGCGCAGCTTTTGACTCGGCAGTCGGCGACGGGCAGACCGGTGCCAGCTATTTCGACGGTGCCAAACTCGGATACGCCGGGATTGAGTTCAAGACAGCTCAGAAAGTCACGCAAATTGCACTGATGCCGCGCCAAGGCTATTCTACGAACCGGCTTGTGGGTGCACAGTTCCAAGGGTCGGACAACGGCGTGAACTACACTACGCTTTATACTGTAAGCAGAGTCAACACTAGCGGTGCAACCAACGTGTCGACTGCGGACGGGCTGGACGCCAGCAAAGCGTACAAGTACTATCGCCTGATCGGCACTTCCGGCATGCCTGACGTCTTTAACATTGCAGAGATCAAGGTTTACGCAGACGCGAACACGGGCACAGGCGTGGGCACAGGCACAGGAATACTGGCTATGCCAGGGTACACTGAACTGACGGGAGGCCTGAGCTTTGGCGGTACGACAGTTTCAGGTTCGCAAGGCCGCACGATCGTAAACAACCACCCCTACGTAGCAGCAGTATTCGGAACGGGCGGCTGGTCTTCAAGCGGATACACTTTCAACAACGTGGACTACCGTGCAGCTTTCGACTCAAAAGTTGGCATTTGGCTGCCGG
>WRJK01000017.1 GCA_009782285.1 Clostridiales bacterium | reverse complement strand
GGAAAATATTTATATTTTTGCTCGGTTTTTGCACGTTGATGCTGGCCATGCTGTGGCTTTTTCAAACCGTATTCTTAGACGCGTTCTACAACAGCATCAGGATATCGGAGATAAAAAAGAACGCAGGGATAATTGCAAGCAACCTGCACAGCGAAAATCTGCCCGGAATCATTGATGAAATATCAGAAAGCAGCGAACTTGCCATCGATATTGCTGATTTCGAAGGAAACCGCCTGATAACGACCCTTGAGCCGCAGCACCGTCACATCAAGGACGAAAACCTGATGCTGATCCTCCAGGCAGGCGACAGAGGAGGTGAGTTTTACGAATACTTCGACATCACGCGAGTCCTGCCGGGCAACATCAACCCGCCTCCGGACCGGCCGCCCATGAAATCGCTGATATACGTGAAACTGGCAGAAACCGGTGCAGGCAGTCAGGTTGGCATTGTCATCAGGGCAGTCGTCTCACCAGTGAATGCCACTGTGGCTACGTTGCGGTACCAGCTTTGCGTGGTGTCCGGCATTATGCTGCTCCTTTCTGTCATATTGGCGTTTTTAATCGCGTGGCACGTGTCAAAGCCGATCGAGGAAATCAGCAAAAGTGCACTGGAGCTTGCCAAAGGCAATTATGGTACGCGTTTTGATGGAAAAGGGTTTTGCGAGATCGCTGCCCTGTCTGACACATTGAACACCGCAGCGGTTGAATTGGGCAGGGCTGAAGGCTTGCGTCGCGAACTTTTAGCAAACGTTTCACACGATTTGAGGACGCCGCTTGCGCTAATCTACAGTTATGCCGAAATGATGCACGATTTCCCAAGCGAAGCTACTCCGGAGCATACGCAGGTCATAATGGACGAAACCCAGCGGCTTGCCATGCTTGTCAATGACGTTCTGGACATGTCAAAGCTGGAATCGGACATGGAGCATCTGAACATCTCCAATTTCAACATAACGCAAAACGTCTTGGGAACGGTCAATCGTATGGAAGCGTTGTTGAAAAACAGAGGGTTTGAAATCTATTTTTACTATGAAGATGATGTTTTCGTGAACGCAGACGAACCAAAAATTGGCAGAGCCTTTTACAACCTGCTGATAAACGCAGTCAATTACTCAGGCGACAGCCGGAAAATAATCGTTATACAGACATTTGCGGATGAAATTGTGCGGATCAACGTTTTCGACAGTGGCGAAGGCATAACCGATGCCGAAATGCCCTACGTGTGGGACCGTTATTTTAAAAGCAGCAAAGGGCACAACCGCGCCATAACAGGCTCCGGACTTGGGCTTTCCATAGTAAAGAAAATCGTGGAAATGCACGGAGGCAGATACGGTGTTTTGTCAACACCGGGCAAGGGCAGCACATTCTGGTTTGAGATTCCTGCCTGCTGACAGCAAAACCACTTAAATGACTTTAGCTTAACCCAACCAAACAACTATTTTAATAAATCAAACGGAACAGAAGCCGAATTGTTTTCAATTCCAACCATATGGCATGTGTAATTGTCAGGTGATGAAAGTTTTGTGTATTTCTCTCCCTTGAGTTTTGTCTGTTTTTTGTTGAATCTTTTCCCGGTTATTAAAACATACCGCATTTTCGGAGTTATTTTATTTCTCAACGGCACATCGTAAAAGTTGTCAATTATTGCATTGCAGTATTCAATAAAACAATTTGCTCCTTTAAATTTTTTTGAAACATCGCTTTGGATAAATTCATTGGATTTCATTTCAATAAAAATTAAATACATACCGCTTTGTGTAATTGTTATAATTAGGTAATCGCAGCACTTGAAAATACCTGGGGCACCTTTAATGATACCCTTAAGCTTTTCTCCTATATGCAATTCTGAATATCTTTGCAAGGGGAGCAGGATTGTGTCTTGGGGAACATTGCTTACTGTCAGTTTTTTTAAACTAGCGCTTGTGTCGTTCTCGATCAGAGTTATACTATACTTGCCACCCGCTTCGTCAGGATGAATAACGAAAGAATCTATATATATTTTGTCATAGCAGATAAGCAAATCCATTGGCATCATGTCACTTGCCCTCCAAACAAGAGCTCGTCTTGTATTTCATTCATCTTGTTTATCGTTTCGTCAAAATCAGATATTTCTATTCCATACTTGTCTATCGGCGCCAATACAAAAGTATTGTGCCTTTGCCTTTTTTTTGCTCCCTCAATGGTTATCAGCTCCTTTTTTGCAATATATGCTTTAATCCTGCCTGCGTCCAGCAATTCATTTTCTTGGTACTGATATTTTTCCATAACACGACCTGCTGAAGCATCGGAACGGTTGAGCATTATTAGCGTATTAAACTCCTTTATTATGTAATCGCTGTGAGTCGTTATGAATACCTTTACTCCTGCATTTACCAGCTTTGCTAGTGTACGAGCCATCCGCCGCTGGTTCATCGGATGCAGATTCAACTCTGGCTCGTCGATCATCAGAATATCGCCGGGATTTGCAATGTGCCTAATGTATATCCCCATGTTCAGCAGCGACCTGACAGAGCTTGAACCTTCCCCCATCGACAGCTTAACGTTGCCCTTGTCAGGAACATAGTAAAAGCCCTCTTTTGTACTCTTGTATTCACCGCCAACTATTGAATCAAACGATTTCAATATATCAGGATTGATTTGTGATATTGCGCTTTCTTTTTTTACAACATCTTCTAGGTTCCTGTTAAACTCGACGTCCGCTTTAACAGGAAGCGCGTATCTCTTGTCATTAATAGCGTCAATTAATGCAAATGGATCAATGTCTTTGTCCCTGTTGCTGACATTCTCAAGCAGCCGATTCCTTATGAAGTCCAATTCCCTGCGGAATATTGTCGCGCCAGTTCTTTCAATGCTTGCAATGAACACTTCCGGGAATACCCTGCCGAACACTATGTCCAGTGTTTGCCGGGTAACCCAATGAATAATCCAATCTTTGTTGATTTCATCAATATCCTCTGCTTTTGCTACCATGTTTATGGTAACAAAATGCTCGCCTCGTTTTTTGGATAAGTTAAAAACTGGTTTTCTGTTGGGCCCTATGGTTTGTATCGCTTCCTCTATATTGGAAAAATCAATTTCACTTTCGTTTATGCACACTTTAAAGTCAGTATTGCTGAAGTGCTTTTCGGCGGCGGCGAAAACCATCGGAAGCTGTTTGATGTACTCTTTACACGCTTGGTCGACAATGTCATTTGAATTTCGATGTATTTCATCCAAATCTATTTTTATGCTGCCGCTGTTGAATAGTTTATTAACCGCCTCGTCCCCAAACAAAACGGGGGAAAACGCTTCGTTCCAAAACGAGATAAAGCCATACAACGCATACGTGGCATATGTCTTCCCAGTATTGTTGTTACCGCATATGATAGTCAGGTCGCCAACCTCGAAATCCGCTTTCCTTATGATGCCTAAATTCTCCACAGCCACTTTCATCGTTTACCGCCTCCTGTTTTCCAGCGATTGCCTACGCTTAGTTTTTTATCACTTGTGTTGCCTAATATATCACAATTCTATTGGAAATGCAACACCCTCTCATTCCCTGACCTGACTAGCCGCACATAATTGATCCTGCACCCCGCCGCTATGAATTTCTCCTCGTACTCGGAGGTGATTTGCGATGCATCCAAACCTGAGTTGTGCAAATCCGACGTAATTTCGCATATGGCAAACAGCCCAGTGTCCTCGATTTCCTGCACCGTGAAATCAAAGAGCGCAGCGTTGTCGGTCTTGAACTCTACAAAACCATCTTGTTTTAAGATTTTTTGGTACTGCCTTAGATAATTCCTATGCGTAAGCCTCCTGTGAGCATGCCCTTTCTTCGGCCAAGGGTCGCTGAAGTTCAAGTATATCCCTGACACCTCGCATTCGGAAAACCACTCGCCAGGGTTGTCTACGTACCCACAGGCAAACCTGACGTTGGCAAGCCCTGTCGGTTCCAGCTTCTGCAGTGCACGGAACGCCACGCTGAGCTGCCCTTCGACGCCAATGTAGTTTCTGTACTCGTGCGCACCAGCCTGCTTTATCAGGAAACTCCCCTTGCCTGAGCCAATCTCTAGGTACAGGTCATTCTCGTTGCCAAAAGCGCGGCTCCATCTGCCATTGAGCCTTCGAGCGTCTTCTACAAAAAACCGATTGTGGCTTTTCAATCTTTCCTCGAGATTTTTGACTTTCCTCTGCCGCATGCCCTTTTGCTCCTCTTACTCAATGACGACTACAATGGTCTCACCATGGACGTACCAGTCATAGATGAACTTCGCATGCGAGGTGTAGTTCCTCACGCATTTGTGGGACAGCGGAACCGTCCCTATGCTTTTTGAAAACTCCTGTATCCCGGGGGTTATCCTCTCCCCATCTTCACTATGCTTGAAAGCCACCCCAATGCCGTGAATGTATGCCCCTGCGGTGAACCTGATGGCGTAAGGCGCATAGCCTTCAACTTCGTCTGTGCCGTCGAAGAGGTAGTAAAACCGTTCCTTCTTTTCTATGGCGAAATAATATCCAAGAGGCGTTGGCTGATGGTATATGCCGACCATCCCTGTCGTTGCGAGGCTGTACGATACAACTGTCCACTCGCCAGAATCCCGTTTTTCAAAAACGGCTATGTTCTGGTTGCCCCGGTCTACGACAATGGCTTTTTCTAAAGCCGTAAGGCAGTCGTCAGTGCGGACGTACTTGGCTGGGACATAGCATATCTTGTCGCTTTCAATCAAAACCACTTTGATGAAACCCTCCTGTTCACTGATTACCCTGACCAGTGTACCGTCAGGTATGTAGAAAAATTCATTTGAATTTGAGATGTCAGGATACCCGGGGGCGCTTGCCGACCTGCTGCCACCTGCCGAGTCGGTGCTCTTGCCATTGAAGTACGGGGCATACCCTTTGCGGTTTTTGTAATTGTCAATATAAGCGACGACACCCCGTGCAAACTCTGTATCCGCTTTTTCCAATGCTTCAGTCATTTTTTCGAATTGGAACACTCTCAGTTCGCCGTTCGCTTCATACGTGTATGGTTCCGGAATGAGATACTTGTCGTATTTAAGATCAAATTTCACGGTATTGGGCTGCTCTTCCTGAATAGGCGGTTCTTCGGAAAGCGGCACTTCACCTGTCGGTGGCACCTCGATTAACGGCTCTGTTTCAGCCTCTGGGTATTCTTTCACTTCTTCGATGACCGGCGCCAGTATTGCAGCTCCCAGCAAAACCACGCACAACGAAAGCGCCGCCAAGATCAAGTTGACGTTTTTCATTTGAAAATCCCCTCGAACTTTTTCAAATAGCAGAGAAGCGGGTACCCCAAGATGTAACATGCGCACGCCTGCCCTGCTGCTACCCAAGCCATGCATGCAAGAAGCGGCATCGGTATGCCGTACACAAAATAAATCATCGCCCCGATCGCAATCCCGTTGACTGCCACCGGCGGCATCGGCACAAGAGCAGGCCAGTCTCTGAGCTTATAGGAAAACCATGCCGCAAACAAGCTCGAAAGGCTTCCACACACCAAGTCGGCTATCCCATTTGGGCTCGCCAAGTTGGCGATGAAGCATCCGACGAAAAGCCCCGGCACTGCAGCCGGCGTAAAGTAAGGAAGGATTGAAAGCGCTTCCGAAACCCTGATCTGCATCACCCCGTAAGACAGTGGGGCAAGGAGTATCGTAACAGCAGCGTACGCGGCGGCAATCACAGCAGCCTGTAATATGTGCTTCGTCTTCATAGAAAGAACGCCTCTCCCGTTATTATGCATGTAAAAACCGCTACGCAGACAATGGCCAGCACATCCGGCTTTTTGATCTTCATGGCATGAAGCCTCGTCCGCAGGCCTCCTCCCCGGTAGCACCTTGCCTCCATGGCCATGGCGAGCTCTTGGGCGATCCTGAATGCGTTTATGAACAGCGGAACCAGTATCGGTATCAGGCTCTTGGCCCTTCTGAAAATGTTCCCGCTCTCAAAATCCGCACCTCTTGCCATCTGGGCCTTCATTATCTTGTCCGTCTCCTCAAGCAGCGTAGGTATAAAGCGCAGGGCAATGCTCATCATCATCGCAAGCTCATGAGTCGGCACTCTAAATAGTTTTAGCGGTTTCAGCAAGTATTCCATGCCGTCTGTCAAGCTTATCGGCTTTGTTGTAAGCGTCAGCACCGACGAGCCAATAATCAGCAGCACTAGGCGGATCACAAGAAAAACTGCACGCACAGCCCCTTCCCTCGTCACAGTCAAGAGTCCCCACCGGAAAACCGGTTCGCCTCCAGTCATGAACAGGTTCAGCACAAAGGTCAGCATGATAATGACGAATATCGGCTTAAGGCCCCTCAATATGAAAGACAACGGCACTCTCGACAGTGCAACAACTATTGAAAGGGCAGCCGCGCACACGGCAAACCCGATGAAATCCCTGACGATAAAAAGGGCAACGACAAATACCAGAGTGCTCGCTATCTTGACCCTTGCGTCCAGCCTGTGAATTGTCGAATTGCCGGGGTAGTACTGCCCCAAAGTTATGTCTCTTATCAACTTTCGTCCCTTTTTAACTGCATACACACCTACTAATATATCGTAATTGCGTTGGCATTGCAATACAATCCTTTCTGCTGCCAAAAATTCCTCTTGCTCTAACGCTAACTGCGATGTAGAATATAATGAAAAAATAAATAGTTTTGAAGTTCTACGTTATAAATAAAGATGGTGTAGAATGGCAATGGCTTGATTGGGGACAGGTCCGATGAAAAGAGGATAGCGATGAATCTAAAAAAAAGAAGGTTTATTATAATATTACCATTGCTTGCAATCATAATTTTATGTGTAGGAATGAATATTAATATTATGAACTCAAACAAATCATCTGTTTCACTCTCTGAATTTATTGAGCAAGGAGAGCATGAAGGGCTTAGCCTAACAATATACTATTTAACGCCTATAGCATGTACCTTAGTGGCATTAAGTGTCGATGAATTAATTTACGGTGACAAACCTCCAAGAAAGAAAAACGAAATACATGGTAGGTACAATTATAAAATAATAATCAGCGATACGTTACTGGAAGATGAGATTTTTGATATACTCAACCAGTTAGCCAATACTGATTTAATACCGGTTGAAAATGAGACTCGTGTTGATGCACGAATTTATTATGTGTTTAAAAATAAAAAAGGGCAAAAAATCTATGATGTTGCTATGTGGGGGTATACAAGCAATTCTGTATTCGTAAATGGGCTTGAGGCTGAATGGAATGATATTTTTTCTGAGGTAATAATGCCATTTCTACCTGAAGATGATGCCCGAGTATTGGAAACCTACGTTTTTCACCTCAAGCCGCTGTAAATTTTTTGCAGATAAAGCGATTAGAACCGGAAAAGAGTTTGCTGCCCGTGTACGCTCAGAACTTGATAAAGATGCGCTTGTTTTTGTATTCGGCTCTACCGTAAGAGGGATGCGCATTTGTCCAGTGATATTGATGTTGCTGTTGTGGCGCATCCTTCTCAAGCAATGTTTGGCTTGATTTTTCTTGCTTATTTATTGTTTCTGGCATATAATAAATACGTTGAGAGGAGTGCTTGCCATGCGCGTGTATCTTGATGTTTGCTGTTTCAACCGTCCGTTTGATGAACAGGTTTCCGCAGTCATCTGTTTGGAACCGTTTGACTACACAAAATGGCGGCAGAATTTGTACAAAGATATGCCACTTGATGAATTTTTAAAAAATGCGGATGAGCATCGCAGCATGGCAGAGGCTTAAACTCACAAAATCTCTGCCTTCAGTTTTGCTCTTAGCAGGGATGATTTCGGACACAGATGTTCATGTTTGCAATAGTTTCCTTCTTTCCATCATTCAAAGCCCTAACTATTTCATCCACTGCATCGTCAACGCTGAATATATCGGTTTTCACGTCCAGTCCGCCAGCCGAGAGCTTCTGCATGAAATCCATCACAGGCGGGACGTCAAGCCCAGATGCAGCGAGTTCGTCTTTTCGCACAAACACCTCCGCCGGCGCCCCCTGCATGAGTACGCCGCCTTTTTTCAGCACCAGGATTTTTTCACAGCAATTGGCTATGTCGCTCATGTTGTGGGAAACCAGGATTGTAATGTTGCCGGTGGTTTCATGAATCCTCCTTATCATGAGCAAAACGTCATTGTGGGTTTTGGGGTCAAGCCCTGCGGTGGGTTCGTCCAGAATCAAAATCTCCGGTTTCATCGACAGCACTCCGGCTATTGCGATGCGCCTCTTCTGGCCACCTGAAAGCTCAAAGGGCGATCGCTGGGAAACCTCTTCAAAATCAAGGCCTACGAGGGCTATCGCCTCGCGGACGCACCTTTCTGCCTCGTCAGCGGAAAGCCCCAGGTTAAGCGGACCGAATGCCACGTCCTTGTAAACGCTCTCTTCAAAGAGCTGGTGCTCGGGGTATTGGAAGACAAGCCCGACTTTGCGCCTTATGCCGTGCATCGGAACCTTGCCCTTTGTGATGTCAACGCCGTCAATCACTATACTGCCCGAATCAGGCTTGAGGAGGCCGTTCAAATGCTGGACAAGTGTGCTCTTGCCGGATCCTGTATGGCCTATTATCCCGAAGAATTCACCGCCCGCAACCTCAAAGCTAACAGAATCCAAGGCTACCGACTGATACGGCAGTCCTTTGCTGTAGATGTGAGACAATCCGCTTACCTGTATTGACATAAGAAGCCTACCAGTTCATCCGTATCGGCAATGCCAGCCGGCACCTCAATACCCCTGCCGCGCAGCTTGTGGGAAAGTCTCGCCGCCAGAGGGACGTCAAGACCTAGGCTTTCAATGTATCCCACATTGCAAAAAACCTCTTTTGGTGCGCCGTCCAACGCGATCTTCCCATCTTCCATAACTATTATCCTGTCTGCCGCCGCCGCTTCCTCCATGAAATGAGTGATCAGCACTATAGTAATGCCCCTCGCATTGAGTTTTTTAATAATGTCCATGACTTCGCGCCGCCCACTGGGGTCAAGCATAGCGGTAGGCTCGTCGAAAATGATGCACTCCGGTGCCATGGCCACCACTCCGGCAATTGCGACGCGCTGTTTCTGGCCACCTGAGAGCAGGTGCGGCGCCATCGTTCTGGCTTCGTACATATCGACCGCACACAGAGCCCCATCGACCCTCTGCCTGATTTCAGTCGGCTCAATCCCAAGGTTTTCGGGCCCAAAAGCAACATCGTCCTCAACAATTGAGGAGACGAGCTGATTGTCCGGGTTCTGAAACACCATACCGACAGTCTGCCTGATTTCCCAAGTCTTGTCTTCGTCTGCCGTATTGGCGCCGTTAACGTAAACAGCCCCGCTGCTGGGCAGCAGCAAGGCGTTTATGTGTTTTGCAAAAGTCGACTTTCCTGAGCCGTTCTTTCCGATGATCGCAGTGAAGCTTCCGCGCTCAACGCTCAAGCTGACGCCGTCTATAGCTTTTACGCTGTCTTCGCTGCCCTCCTGCTTGTATTCAAACATCAGGTCTTCCACCCTGATTATGTCAGTCATTATTGCATGGCCCTCTTCCCTGCCTCCGACACAAGATATGCGCAAGTGTCCGAAAAAGCTGTGTTTTCGTCTGAATTCTTGTAGTCGAGGTTGAAATTCACGCTGTCCAAGTACTCAAAGTATTCGTCTATCACCGATGCAACCGATGTGTCGGGGAACGCCGAAGCCAGCTCGGCGTAGGAGTTTCTCGCGTCTTCTTTGAAATCCCCGCTGCCCTGCTCAAAAATCGGGGTTCCTGCCGTCCCCATCAACATGGCTCTTATATAATACTCGAAAATTCTGTCTGCTTCGTCTCTGACCAATTGGTAATTCTTGTTTTCCTTTATGAACACCTCCAAGTTGAGCGCGCGCCCAGCCAGTTGCCTCCATGACAGCTGCAGCTGCGCGTCGCCCCCCGTCATGGGGTTTTCCTGTTCATACAGCTTTATCTCCAGCAGGCTGCTCATGGGGGTGCTTACATGCTTGCTGTACCTGTCTGAAAACTCCCTGTAGTCGGGATCCTCACCGTTAAAGGAAAAAATATAGTCTTCAAACGCAGCGACCATCTCGTCCGCTTGGCCCACATCGAACTTCTTGAGGTTTCTGTCGAGGAAATCCCCGATGCTCAAGATGCTTTGCGGGCTTGCCGGCTCCCCCAGCATCTCTATGTATTTTGCCTGGATTTCAGCAGGCGCAGACGCGCAGCCGCACAGGGCAGCTGCCAGCACCAGCATGCACAATGACGCAAGCAAAAATTTCTTCAATGCCACCGCCTCCTAACGCTACGCCCCGCTTGGTTGTAGCTATACAAGCTCTAAAAAGACGACTTCTGCGCCGTCGCCCCGCCTAGGCCCCAGTTTCAGTATCCTGGTGTACCCGCCGTGCCTTTCAGTATACTTGGGCGCAATCTCGTCAAACAGTTTTTTGACCACTGTTTCGTCGTAAACATACGCCAGTACCTGCCTCCTTGCATGAAGGTCCCCGCGTTTAGCCAGCGTAATCATTTTCTCTGCTGCCCGCCTCGCTTCCTTCGCACGGAAGACAGTCGTCGTAATGCGCCCCTCCCTGAAAAGGTCCGTCACTATATTTCTGAGCATAGCTTTCCTGTGCGCGGTAGGCCTGCCTAGTTTTCTGTATCCTTGCATGGCTGTTCTCCTTTCATTTGCTCTTTTTCCTGCAATCAATCATCGTTCGGCCTGAGGCCAAGCCCAAGCTCTTCCAGTTTGTGCTTGACTTCTTCGAGAGACTTCTTGCCGAGGTTCCTGACCTTCATCATGTCGTCCTCCGAACGATGCGTGAGCTCTTCTACCGTATTAATTGCCGCCCTCTTCAAACAGTTGAAGGAACGCACCGAAAGCTCGAGTTCTTCTATGGTCATTTCCAGTGCTTTTTCCTTCTGATCCTCTTCTTTTTCAACCATGATTTCCATTGAATCGGTGCTGTCCGTCAACTCGATGAAAAGGTTCAGGTGCTCTTGCATGATTTTGGCGCCAATGGACACCCCTTCTTCCGGTGAAATGGATCCGTCTGTCCAAATTTCCAAAACAAGCTTGTCGTAGTCGGTAACCTGCCCGACGCGAGTGTTTTCCACAAAGAAATTCACTTTGCGGACAGGCGTGAAAATTGAGTCGATGGGGATCACCGCAATTGGCGTGTTCTCTGTCTTGTTCTGCTCGGCAGAAACATAGCCCCTCCCCTTCGCGAAATTAATTTCCATCACAAGGGCAGCGTTTTCTTCAAGGGTTGCGATGTGCAGGTCTTGGTTGTATATTTCTATCTCAGCATCTCCGCTGATGTCTGCCGCTGTCACAATCTTTGGCCCAACAGCGTTAATTGTCGCCCGCTTCGTGTTGTCACCCGTGATTTTCACTGCGAGCTGTTTTAGGTTCAGGATAATTTCCGTAACGTCCTCTTTAACCCCTGGTATCGTCGAAAACTCGTGAAGTATCCCGTCAATTTTCACAGACGTCACTGCCGCCCCCGGAAGCGAGCTCAGCAGTATCCTCCTAAGGCTGTTCCCAAGCGTTGTGCCATAGCCGCTTTCGAGTGGCTCTACGATAAATTTACCGTAATTTATGTCGTCGTCTAAATATTCGCACTCAATTGTTGGCTTTTCGATTTCTATCACTCAAAACCCTCCTTATTTATCAGGTCAATGGAAGCTGCTTTACTTAGAATACAGCTCAACGATCAAATGTTCCGCAATCGGAGTGTCTATATCTTCCCTAGTGGGCATAGCTATTATTTTACCCTCAAGATTCTCAACATCTACGCTGACCCAGTTCGGCACACTGATAGACATGTCTTTAATTTCCTTGAACTTTGGAGAATTAGTGCTCTTCTCCTTAACCCGGACAACATCGCCAGCTTTCAGCATAGCCGACGGTATGTCGAGTTTTTTCCCGTTTACCGTAAAATGGCCGTGGGTCACAAGCTGCCTAGCCTCTTTCCTCGACGATGCAAAACCCAGCCTGAACACGACGTTGTCGAGCCTTGTCTCAAGCATCACCAGAAGGTTTTCACCTGTGATGCCTTTTTTCTTGGCGGCTTTTTCAAACAGATTCCTAAACTGCGTTTCCAGAAGCCCGTAAAACCTCTTTGCCTTCTGTTTCTCTCTGAGCTGAACGCCGTATTCCGATATCTTTTTCCTGCCTTGGCCGTGTTGCCCCGGAGCGTAATTTCTCTTTTCCATCGCGCATTTAACGCTGTAGCACCTCTCGCCTTTTAAGAACAGCTTCTGGCCTTCCCTCCTGCACAACCTGCAGGAAGCATCCCTGTATCTTGCCATGTTAAACTACCTCTCCTTTCTCACACTCTTCTTCTCTTTGGTGGCCTGCACCCGTTGTGCGGGATGGGCGTGATGTCCTTGATCATGCTGATGTCAAGCCCTGCAGTCTGCAGCGCCCTGATTGCAGCTTCCCTTCCTGACCCTGGCCCTTTAACATAAACTTCAACGGTCTTGAGGCCGTGTTCCATAGCCGCTTTTGAAGCTTCCTCCGCCGCCATCTGCGCCGCGAAAGGAGTCGATTTCCTTGAACCTTTAAATCCAAGCGCCCCTGCGCTTGACCATGACAGGGCGTTCCCTGAAAGGTCTGTAAGAGTTACGAGCGTATTGTTAAAGGTAGATTGAATGTGTGCTTGGCCTTTTTCAATGTTCTTGCGCTCTCTTCTTTTTTTCCTCACTGTCTTTTTTACAGTTTTAGCCATCTTTCCTACCTCCTTACTTCTTCTTCTTTCTTCCTACAGTCTTCTTCGGGCCCTTGCGCGTCCTGGCGTTTGTCTTTGTGTTCTGCCCTCTGACAGGGAGCCCCCTCCTGTGCCTTATGCCCCTGTAGCAGCCTATTTCCATCAGCCTTTTGATGTTGAGGGAAACTTCTCTCCTTAAATCGCCTTCCACGACGTAGTCTTGGTCTATTATTCTCCTGATTGCGCCGGCTTCCTCCTCCGACAGGTCTTTGACCCTGGTGTCGGGATTGACTCCGGCTTTTTCCAAAATAGCAGTGGCCGTCGGCCTGCCTATCCCAAAAATATAGGTGAGGCCAATTTCGATTCTTTTGTCTCTTGGTAAATCAACACCGGCTATACGAGCCATACTCTTTCCTCCTTTTCTATCAACCTTGTTTTTGCTTATGCTTTGGGTTCTCACAAATGATCATGATCTTCCCATTTCGCTTGATGATTTTGCATTTTTCGCAAATCGGCTTAACAGCAGCTCTAACTTTCATTTCTGCCCCTCCTTTTATTTATCTCTCCATGTAATCCTGCCCCGCGTCAAATCGTAAGGGGAAAGCTCAACTTTGACCCTGTCCCCTGGAAGGATGCGAATAAAGTTCATTCTTATCTTTCCTGAAATGTGCGCGAGCACTTCGTATCCGTTTTCAAGTTTTACAATAAACATCGCGTTCGGCTGGGCGTCAACTACAGTGCCGAGTACCTCAATGCTGTCTTTCTTCGCCATGTCATACACTCTCCTTTTACAAGGTAAGCAGCTCCGGCTCACCATCAGTGACAACAACAGTGTTTTCATAATGTGCTGATAATTTTCCGTCTGCCGTCACAGCAGTCCAGTTGTCAAGTTTCACATCTACCTCGAAGCTCCCTTGATTTATCATAGGTTCAATCGCGAATACCATTCCTTTGGCGATTCTCGGACCCCTTCCAGGCTTTCCGTAGTTCGGTATTTGGGGCTCTTCATGCATTGACCTTCCAACACCATGGCCGACAAAATCCCGTACTGTTGAGAATCCGGCCCTTTCAACATGCTTTTGGATTGCGCTTGAAATATCGGAAAGCCTGCAGCCTGCATTGCAATATTTTATCCCCTCGAAAAAGCTCTCTTCAGTGACGTTAATCAGCCGCAGGGCTTCCTCGTCGATCCTTCCCACTGCATAGGTCCTAGCCGCGTCGCTAACGTACCCTCGGTGGGTGACGCCGATGTCCACGCTGACAATATCGCCTTCCATCAAGCGCCGCCGCTTGTTCGGAATGCCGTGGATGACCTCGTCGTTTACCGACACGCAGGCAGCGGCTGGAAAACCGTTATAGCCTTTGAAGGTTGGAACCATGCCGTTCCTGCGAATTGTGCCTTCCACGAAATCGTTGATGTCCATTGTTGAAATCCCCGGCTTGATCATGTCACGCAGCTCCTTCAAGATGTGTCCCGCAACTTTGCCGGATTCACGCATAATGTCAATCTCCTGATCCGATTTAATGATGATCATCTTATGCCTCGATTGATTTTGTTATTTCTGAAAACACGTTTTCAAGCCCGGCGGCTCCGTCGATGTGGGCGATGACTCCCATTTTTTCGTAATAGTCTACAAGAGGCATCGTCTGCCGGTTGTACACCTCAATCCTGTTCGTAACCGTTTCTTCGCTGTCGTCAGCCCGCTGGAGCAGCTCTCCACCGCATTTGTCGCAAATACCGTCTTTTTGGGGAGGCATGCCCGTGACATGGAATGTCGCGCCGCACAATTTGCAGACCCTCCTCCCCGAAAGCCTTCGCACCAGCTCGTCTTTGTCTACGTTGATGTCCAGCACCAAGTCAAGTGCCCTGCCTGAATCCGCTAAGAATGCTGACAGTTCTTCAGCTTGGTGCACCGTCCTCGGGAACCCGTCCAGCAGGAACCCGCCCTCGCAGTCGCTTTCGCATAGGCGGCTAAGGGCAATCCCGATGACCACGTCGTCCGGAACCAGTTCGCCTTTGTCCATGTACATCTTTGCTTTTATTCCCAGCTCAGTTCCTTCTTTGATGTTCTTCCTGAAAATGTCCCCTGTAGAAATATGCGGAATGCTGTACTTTTCCTTCAGTTTAACAGCCTGGGTGCCTTTTCCGGCACCCGGAGGCCCAAGCAAAATCAAATTCAACATGGCACTCCCTCCTTAAAACCTTTACTTCAAGAACCCTTCGTAATTCCTCATAACCATTTGGTTTTCCAGTTGTTTCATCGTATCAAGGGCAACGCCGACGGCAATGAGCAGCGACGTGCCTCCAAACCTGATTCCAAGGCCCGTAACGGCATCGATTATCGTTGGCATCACCGCGACAATCGCAAGAAATATCGCGCCGACGAAAGTAATCCTCGTCATGACCTTGCTTAAATACTCAACAGTTGGCTTGCCTGGCCTGATGCCAGGGATGAAGCCCCCGTTCGCTTTCATGTTTCCAGCGACCTCCATGGGGTTGAATGTCACAGACGTATAGAAATACGTGAAAAATATAATAAGCAGCGCATTAAACGACGCGTATATCCACGCCCCGTATATCCCTGATGGGGAAAACCACGTGGACATGAAGCTCGAAAACCCCGTATTGGGGAAAAAGTAAGTCATCGTCAGCGGGAACTGCAGCATCGACAGCGAAAATATCACAGGGATGACGCCCGCCTGGTTGACCTTGAGCGGGATGTGCGTCGACTGCCCCCCGTACATTTTCCTTCCGACTACCCTCTTTGCGTATTGGACAGGTATCCTCCTCTGCCCCTGCTGGATCACGATGATCCCGACTATTACAAAGACTGCAAAGAGCACGAACACTATCAGCGTGATGATGGTTACAGTGCCCTCAGCGAATTTTAAAAGCCCATTGTTTATGCCGCCCGGTATCCTCGCTACGATGCCGCTGAAAATTATCAGCGAAATGCCGTTGCCTATTCCGTTTTCGTTGATCTGCTCGCCGAGCCACATAAGGAACGCCGTGCCGGCTGAAAGGGTAATGACGATTACCGAAACCGAGAAAAAGTCGTCATACATAAGCGCGTTCCTGAACAGCCCCACCGACATGCCGATAGCCTGAATAAACGCTAGGATAACTGTAAGGTAACGGGTGTACTGCGCTATCTTCTTCTTGCCTTCCGTCCCTTCCTTGGCCAGCCTTTCCAGTGCCGGAATAGCGATGGTGAGCAATTGCAGAATAATCGACGCTGTAATGTAGGGCGTTATGCTGAGCGCGAAAATCGTAAAGTTGCTGAACGCCCCTCCTGAAAATATGTCAAACAGGTCGAACAGCGCGGCACCGCCTTCGAAAAAACCCTGAAGGACAGCCCTGTCGATGCCCGGCACCGGGATGCAGGCGCCGATCCTGAAAATGGTCAGCATTACAAGCGTAAATATAATCTTCTTGCGGATGTCCCCGATTTTCCATGCTTGGCCGATTGTCCTCAACATACCCATACTAAATCACCTCTGCCTTTCCGCCGGCAGACTCTATTTTCTCTATCGCCGTTTTACTGAACTTGTGCGCCTTGACGGTCACTTTTTTCTCGATTGTCCCCTCGCCGAGGATTTTCACGCCGTCCCTGAGATTCTTAACGATTCTTGCTTCCTTCAAGAATTCGGGCGTAACAACGCTGCCCTCTTCAAACCTGTTCAGATCGCTGACGTTCAATATATTGTATTCTTTTTTCCATATGTTTGTGAACCCCCTCTTTGGGATTCTTCTGTAAAGAGGCATCTGGCCGCCTTCAAAACCGAGCCTGGTTCCGCCGCCGCTCCTTGAATTCTGGCCGTTCATGCCTCTGCCGCCGGTTTTGCCTTGGCCGGTGGCAGTGCCCCGACCTCTTCGCTTGCGGTTCTTCTTCGAACCCGCCGGCGCTCTTAATTCATGCAACTTCATACCTTTCACACCTCCATTCCTACAGTTCTTCTACCGTTACTAAATGTGATACTTTTGACGCTGCACCTCTGGTTTGCGGTGTGTCCGGAAGCTCAACTGAATGATGCATCTTTTTCAGCCCCAGCGCTGTTACAATTCTTCTCTGTTTTTCGGAAGCACCAATCACGCTTTTTGTCAGGGTTATTTTAACCATTTTTGCCATTTGCGCTTTCCTCCTATCCTAAAATTTCTTCTCTAGTCTTGCCCCTGAGCCTGCTGATCTGTTCAACAGTCTTGAGGTTTCTAAGGCCTTCAAGAGCCGCGTATGCCATGTTGCCGTTGTTGTTCGACCCTATCGATTTTGCCCTCACGTCTTTAATCCCCGCAGATTCAAGCACCACGCGCACCGAAGACCCGGCGATGACGCCGGTTCCCTGTCCGGCTGGCATGATCAAAACCTGCCCTGCGCCGAAAATGCCGAGTATCCTGTGTGGGATCGTCGTCCCGACCATAGGGACCAATATTAAATTTTTCTTTGCATCCTCTGTTGCTTTCCTCACGGCTTCGGGAATTTCTTGAGCCTTGCCCAGCCCCACGCCTACGTAACCCTCGCCGTTCCCTATCACCACGGTCACGCTGAAGCGCATGTTCCTCCCGCCTTTGACGGTTTTCGCCACGCGCCTGATGCTTACGATGGTTTCTTTAAGATCCAGCTTGGATGCATCAATCATATTTTGTCGCATTCCATTTTCCTCCTGTTAGAATTTAAGGCCGGCTGCGCGGGCGCCGTCAGCCAGCTCTTTTACTCTCCCGTGGTACAAAAACCCGCCTCTGTCAAAAGCTACGTTTTCTATACCCTTTGCAAGAGCTTTTTTTGCGATTGCTTCACCCACTGCTTTTGCAGCTTCTTTGTTTCCGCCGTAGGGCATCTTCGCTTTGACTTCTTTGTCAAGGCTTGAAGCAGCTGCCAGCGTGTTCCCCTGCGTGTCGTCGATAATTTGGACAGAGATGTTCTTCAGGCTTCTGAAGACGCACATCCTCGGCTTTTCAGGAGTTCCATGAAGGTTTTTCCTGACTCTTTCATGCCTCTTCAGGCGTTTGTCGTTTCTGCTGTCTTTTGCCATACCTATTTCACTCCTTTCTATTTCTTGCCTGTCTTGCCTTCTTTTCTGCGTACCACTTCGTTCGCGTAACGCACACCTTTGCCTTTGTAAGGTTCAGGTTTCCTCCATGCCCGGAGGTCGGCTGCGTAGTTTCCGACGGCTGCTTTGTTGATGCCCCTGACGATTATTTCTGTCGGCGTAGTCACCTCGGTGGTAATGCCGTCCGGATCTTCAAGCTGAATTGGATGGGAATACCCGAGGTTCATATGGAGGGCTGTCCCTTTCTTTTCTGCTTTGTAGCCAACTCCGACAAGCTGCAGCTTTTTCTCGTAGCCGCTGGTGACTCCCACCACCATGTTGTTTATCAGAGCCCGTGCAAGGCCGTGCTGCGATCTCGAGTTTTTGTCGTCGGCACTCCTTGTAACTGAAAGCACGCTTTCGTTTATTTCCACTTTAACTAATTTGCTGACTTGTTCCTGCAGCTCCCCCTTCGGCCCTTTGACTGTGACCAAATTGCTACCGTCAACGCTGACTTCCACGCCGGCAGGAAGGTTGACAGGCATCTTACCTATTCTCGACATCTTAGTTCCCTCCTACCAAACATAACATATTACTTCACCACCAACGCCCAGCTTCCTCGCTTCCTTGTCGCTTATGATGCCGCTGGATGTTGATATAATTGCTATTCCAAGGCCTCCCAGCACTTTTGGTACGTCGGTCGCCTTTGCGTAGACTTTCAGCCCGGGCTTGGATATTTTTTTTATGCCGCTAATGACTCTCTCTTTGTCGGTTCCGTATTTCATGTGGACCCTGATAACCCCCTGCTTGTTGTCGCCAATAACATCATATCCCAGAATATACCCTTCGTCAGCTAATATTCCCGCGATTGATTTTTTCATTTTTGAAGCCGGGATGTCAACTGTCGGGTGCCCTACAGTATTGGCATTTCTGATTCTTGTTAGCATGTCTGCTATAGGATCTGTCATTGTCATTACAGTTGTCTCCTTTCGTGTGATATTTTTTACCAGCTTGCTTTTTTTACGCCTGGTATTTCCCCTTTGTAAGCAAGCTCCCTGAAACAAACGCGGCATATTCCGTATTTTTTCAAAACTGAATGCGGCCTTCCGCAGATCCTGCACCTTGTATATGCGCGCGAAGAAAACTTTGGTTTTCTCTGCTGCTTTACTTTGAGAGATGTTTTTGCCATAATCCCCTCCTACTTCTCAAACGGCATGCCCAGCAGCGACAGAAGCGCGGCCGCTTCCTCGTCTGTCTTTGCCGTAGTTGTGAACACGATGTTCATGCCTTTGATTTTATCGACTTTATCATAATTGATTTCAGGGAATATCAACTGCTCTTTGATCCCCATTGAGTAGTTGCCCCTTCCGTCAAATGAATTCTTGCTGACGCCTTTAAAGTCCCTCACCCTCGGAAGAGCGATGTTGAAAAACTTGTCTGCGAACTCGTACAT
The DNA here is from genome assembly GCA_009782285.1 of Clostridiales bacterium. Lineage (GTDB taxonomy): Bacteria > Bacillota > Clostridia > Peptostreptococcales > Anaerovoracaceae > WRJK01. Next base: position 19,717 of record WRJK01000017.1, on the reverse strand, counting down.
GTTGTCGCCCCTAAGCGTGACCTTGGCCCCAACAGGCATGCCCTGCCTGACCTTGAAGTTCGCTATCGACTTCCTGGCTTTGGTTACGACCGGTCTCTGCCCGGTTATGAGCGCTATTTCCGACACCGCCGTTTCCATCATTTTGGGGTTGTCCTTGGCTTCGCCCAGCCCCATGTTGATGGTGATTTTTTCAAGCTTCGGCACTTCCATTACATTTTTGTACTGGAATTTGTCAATCAACGCCTTAAATGCCTCGTCGTTGTATATTCCTCTTAATCTTGCCGCCAAAACCGTCTCCTCCTTTCTTAATCGATTATTGCGCCGGTTTTCTTTGCCACCCTGACTTTATGGCCATGGTCGATTGTGTACCCGATCCTCGTCGGCGCATTTGTTTTCTTGTCGAAGTACATTACGTTCGATGCGTTTATCGGCCCTTCTTGGTGCTTGATTTCCGCTTTCACCTTCCGCGTCTGCTTCTGGTGCTTGGTCTGCATGTTTATGCCTTCCACTATTACCCTGTTCTCTTTTGGAATGGCTTTCAGGACTTTTCCCTTCTTGCCTTTGTCTTTGCCTGTTATCACCATGACTATGTCGTTCTTCTTTATTTTCACCCTGCAACACCTCCTACAGCACTTCCGGTGCCAGCGACACTATCTTCATAAAGCTCTTCTCTCTCAGCTCTCTGGCCACAGGCCCGAAAATGCGCGTCCCAACAGGATTCTTGTCTTCCTTGATAATGACCGCCGCGTTCTGATCGAACTTCACGTAGCTGCCGTCGGACCTCCTTGCGCCGTGTTTCGTCCTGACGATGACGGCCCTCACAACTTCGCCCTTTTTAATTACTCCGCCTGGAGTCGCTTCTTTCACGGCGCAAACTATTATATCGCCGATGTTTGCGTACTTGCGGCTCGTGCCGCCAAGAATGCGGATGCACAAGAGCTCCTTCGCACCCGAATTGTCGGCGACCCTCACCCTGCTTTCTGTCTGAATCATAATCCGGCGCCTCCTTTACTTTACTTTTTCTACAACGTTGACGAGCCGCCACCTCTTGTCCTTAGACAACGGTCTCGTCTCCATTATTCTGACTTTATCGCCAATGTTGCACTCGTTGTTCTCGTCGTGAGCCTTAAGCTTTTTTGTCCTCTTTACGGCTTTTCCATAAAGGGAATGTCTTACGAAGTCTTCAATCGCAACCACTATGGTCTTGTCCATCTTGTCGCTTACGACAACACCAACCTTTGTCTTTCTCCTGTTTCTTTCAACTGTCATATTACATCCTCCTTTCTTTAGCCTTGAACGCTCTTAAGCTCGTTCTCGCGTATTATGGTTTTCACTCTTGCGATTTCCCTTTTAACATCTCTCATTTTTATTGGGTTTTCAAGCTGCCCCGTCACGTGCTGAAACCTCAGGTTGAACAGCTCGTTTTTCTTTTTCTTGAGTTCGGCATTCAGCTCAGCTTCTGTCAATTCCCTCATTTTTATTAATTCCATTATGCTTCACCACCCAAATCTTTCTTTTCTTCGCCATTTTCTTCGCCTTTGATGACAAATTTGCACTTTACAGGCAGTTTATGGGACGCAAGCCTCATAGCTTCCTTAGCCTTGTCTTCTGAAACTCCGTCTATTTCAAACATTACCCTTCCCGGTTTAATGACTGCCACCCAGTATTCAGGCGCCCCTTTGCCGGAACCCATGCGCACTTCGGCGGGTTTTTTCGTGACCGACTTGTGGGGGAATATTTTGATGTATACCTTGCCGCCTCTCTTTATAGACCTTGTCATCGCAATCCTGGCAGATTCGATCTGGTTGGAGGTGATCCATCCGCATTCCTGAGCCACAAGGCCATATGCGCCGTAGGTAACTTTGTTTCCTTTGGTCGAAACGCCTTTCATCCTGCCTCTGTGAACTCTTCTGCGCTTAACGCGTTTTGGCATCAACATCGCCGTCTCTCTCCTTTCTTACATTCCGTCTATTTTTCAGTTTCGGCAGGTGCATGTGCTTCTGCCGAAACGGAACCCGCAACTTGCGGCGAACTTCCTCTTGGTTCTGTGGCGGGCGCGGCTTTTGGCGCTCTTTTCATCCTTGGATTGACTGCCCTTGGCAGTTCAGCTCTTCCGTCCCTCATGTCTCTGTCCCTGTCTCTCCTCGGCGGCCTGTCGCCGTCCCTGTTGTCCCTTCTGGGCGGCCTGTCGCCGTCCCTCCTCGGTTTTCTGTCGCCGTCCCTTCTAGGCGGCCTCCCTTCGTTCCTGTCTTCAGGAACCGCGCTTTTGAGCCCTTTGTCGAGTATCTCACCGTGGTTAATCCACACCTTCACACCGAGTTTTCCGTAGGTGGTGTCCGCTTCGCAAAAACCGTAGTCGATGTCTGCCCTTAGCGTGTGAAGCGGCACGTTCCCTTCGCTGTATTTTTCGCTTCTCGCTATTTCAGCTCCGCCAAGCCTCCCTGAAACGAGAACCTTTATCCCCTTTGCGCCCGCTTTCATCGTCCTTCCGATGGCTTGTTTCATGGCCCTCCTGAAAGATATCCTTTTTTCAAGGGCTTGGGCTATGCTCTCCGCAGTCAGCTGCGAGTCGAGCTCCGGCCTTTTCACCTCGACGATGTTGATGGAGGTCGTTTTCTTCGTAAGCTTTTCAATTTCTGATTTCAGCTCGTCGATGCCGCTCCCTGTGCGGCCGATCACCATGCCGGGCTTGGCGGTCAGCACCGTGATCCTGATCTGGTTGTTCGCGGCCCTCTCAATCAGAATCCTCGATACCCCCGCGACATAAAGCCTCTTTTTTATGAACTTCCTGACTTCGTTGTCTTCTATGAGATAATCTGCAAAATTTTTGGAATCTGCATACCATTTTGAATCCCAATCTTTTATGATGCCCACCCTAAGGCCGTGAGGGCTTACTTTCTGACCCATTCAATGAAACCTCCTATTCCTTATTTTTTTCTTTAAGCGTTACGCCTACGTGGCTGCTTCTCTTCAAAATCATCATTGCCCTGCCCTGTGCGCCGGCGCGCCACCTCTTCATTGTCGGCCCTTTGTTGGCATAGACCTCTGCCACGTATAGATCGTCAGGATTCAAGTCAAAGTTGTTTTCAGCGTTAGCGGCAGCTGACTTGACAACTTTCTCAACGATTTCCGAACCCTTGCCCGGAGTGAATTTTAAAATTGTAAGCGCCTCTTTTAAGTCTTTGCCTCTTACCAGGTTTACGACCGGCTTAAGCTTGATGGGAGACATTCTCACAAATTTCGCAATAGCTCTTGCTTCCATCTTCATGTTCCCCTTTCCTTACTTTTTCTTCACTTTTGACGTTTTGTCTGCTGCGTGGCCTCTATAGGTCCTAGTTGGGGCAAACTCCCCCAGCCTGTGCCCTACCATGTCCTCCGTGATGTACACCGGAACATGCTTCTTGCCGTCATGCACCGCTATCGTATGGCCCACCATCTGTGGGAATATCGTAGATGGCCGGGACCATGTTTTCAAGACTTTCTTATCGTTAGCCGCATTCATTTCGTCTATGCGCTTGAGCAGCTTGGCGTTTACGAAAGGACCCTTTTTAAGTGATCTACCCATTATTCATGCTCCTTCCTATTTTTCTTTTCTGTTCTTAACGATATATTTATTTGAATCTTTGTTTTTCTTTCTTGTCTTGTACCCAAGCGCAGGCTTGCCCCAAGGCGTTACAGGCCCTACCCGGCCTATCCCCGCCTTTCCTTCCCCACCGCCGTGGGGATGGTCGCACGGGTTCATCACAGAACCCCTGACCGTAGGCTTGATGCCCATGTGCCTCTTCCTTCCTGCTTTGCCGATCTTGATGTTTTCATGGTCGATGTTGCCGACTTCACCGATTGTCGCCCTGCATTCGATCCTCACTTTCCTCACTTCGCCGGAGGGGAGCCTGACTTGTGCGAAATTGCCTTCCTTGGCCATAAGCTGCGCACCGTTCCCCGCAGAGCGCACCATTTGCCCGCCCTTGCCAATTTTAAGCTCAATGTTGTGTATGATCGTACCAACAGGGATGTTCAGTAGCGGCAGCGCGTTGCCGATCTTGATGTCAGCCTTTGGCCCGGATTCGATAACATCGCCCACTTTCAGCTTGTTCGGCGCGATTATGTACCTCTTTTCACCATCGGCGTAAAAGATCAGCGCTATGTTCGCCGACCTGTTTGGGTCGTACTCGATCGTCTTGACTTTCCCTGGAATCCCGTCTTTGTTCCTCTTGAAATCTATTATCCTGTATTTGTGCCTTGTGCCCCCTCCCCGGTGCCTGACCGTTATCACGCCTCTGGCGTTTCTGCCGGAGTGCTTCTTCAGGGTAACGGTTAGCGATTTTTCAGGGGTCTTTGCTGTTATTTCCTCAAATGTTGAAACCGTCATTCCTCGAAGGCCGGGCGAGGTCGGGTTGTACTTTTTGATTCCCATGTTTTTCTCCCTCCTTTACAAGCCCTTGAAGAATTCGATTTCCTTACTTTTCGGTGAAAGTGTCACAATCGCTTTCTTCGAGCTTGAGGTCCTTCCAACAGACCTACCCATTTTTTTAACTTTGCCTTTTACGTTCATGATGTTCACTTTACTGATTTCAATTCCGAAAATCTCTTCGAGAGCCAGCTTGACCTGCGTCTTGTTCGCTTTTTTGTCAACCTTGAACGTGTACTTCTTGTTTGCCGCGTCGTCCATGCTCCTTTCAGTGATTACAGGCTTGATAATAATGTCATAAGGGGTCCTCATTATGAATACACCTCCTCAATTTTATTGATAGCGTCTTTAGTCGCTATGAAACTCGTATGGTTTATGATCTCGTAAACGTTCATAGCCGTAACGATGGTCGTCCGCACTCCTCGGATGTTCGCTGCCGACCTTACCACATTGTCGTCCTTTTCAGCCATAACGATCAGCGCTTTCTTTTCAGCTTTGACGTTGTCCAGCACTTTCACCATTTCTTTTGTCTTTGGTTCTGCAAAGGACAGCGCGTCAAGGACTATTATTTCGTTTTCCTCCACCTTTGAGGACAATGCCGACTTCATTGCCAGCCTTCTCAGCTTCTTAGGCAGCGTATATCTGTAATCCCTCGGCTTTGGGGCGAACGCTACGCCGCCGCCGACTTGCGACGGGTCTGTGGAGCTTCCCTGCCTGTGGCGCCCGGTCCCTTTCTGCCTGAAAGGCTTCTTTCCTCCGCCCCTGACTTCGCCCCTGTTTTTTGCGGATTGAGTGCCCTGCCTCTGATTTGCCAGATAGTTCACTACAACTGCATGGACGGCGTTTTGATTGGGCGTTATTCCAAAAATATCATCGCTCAGCTCTACTGTCCCGGCTTCCTCTCCCGCCATGTTAAGCATTTTAACTGTTGCCATATTTTACATCCTCCTTCCTGAAACTCATTCTCTATCTGCCTTGACCTTTTATTGCGTACCGAATGCGCAGCAGCCCGCCTCTTTTACCAGGCACTGCCCCCTTTACCAGTAAAAGGTTTCTTTCTTCAATGACTTTGACAAGAACTACGTTTTGAACCGTAACGGTGTCGCGCCCCATCCTCCCTGGGCCCGCGTTCCCTTTAAAGACCCTAGAAGGGTAAGTGCCTGCTGCGAGGGCACCTGCAAGCCTTTTGTGTTTTGAGCCGTGGGTCATCGGGCCCCTGTGGTGCCCGTGCCTCTTGATGTTGCCTTGGGTCCCCTTGCCCTTTGAAATGCCTGTTATGTCAAGCTTCTTCCCTTCTTCAAACACTGAAACAGTCAGTACTTGGCCCAATTCATAGCTTTCTCCGTCCTCCGGCGCAAACTCAGCCAAATGCTTTTTGACAGTGACGCCCGCTTTCTTGTAATGGCCTGTGAGCGGCTTGTTGACCCGCTGCGGCTTTGCGTCTGCAAAACCCACCTGCACGGCGTTGTAGCCGTCGGTTTCAACGGTCTTTATCTGCGTGACCGAAACAGGGCCCGCTTCGATGACCGTTACAGGGACCACTTCCCCTGCTTCCGTAAAAATCTGCGTCATGCCGATTTTCTTTCCCAATAGTGTCTTCACTTCATTACCTCCTTCTTTCTTACAGCGGATTGCTTCGCCGTTTCAGCAAAACAATCATACTAAGGGGGGTGCCCTTCGCAGGCTCGGATGAGCCCTCTGTTTATAATTTGATTTCGATGTCCACGCCTGCTGGCAGGTCGAGCTTCATCAAAGAATCGACGGTTTTGTTTGTGGTGTTGGTGATGTCAATGAGCCTCTTGTGGGTCCTCTGCTCAAACTGCTCACGGCTGTCTTTGTACTTGTGCACAGCCCGCAGTATCGTAACGATCTCCTTCTCTGTCGGAAGCGGGATCGGGCCTGCCACGTCTGCCCCTGTTTTCTTCGCTGTTTCTACAATTCTGGCAGCAGACTGGTCAAGGGTTTTGTGGTCGTAGGCTTTTAATTTGATCCTGATTTTTTGTTGTTCGCTCATTTTGGTTCCTCCTATGATTTTTGTACGTTATCGCTATACTTGTACAAGGGGTCCTCTTTCTGCTTTTTCAACGTGTGCCGGGCTTCATTTGGGTTTTCGGGAAAGGCTGCTTGCGATACACGTTACCGTGTGTTTCCCTATTGTTGGCACAATCAAAAGCCAGCGAATCCCTTCGCCCCCATCGTGTGGGGACAATTCTCAGTAGAAATTACCTGATAGCACAGCAACTTCCTACCTCATCGCCATAAGCAAGCCTTTGTAGTATAAACGAAATCGAAACGTTTGGCAAGTGTTTTTTGAATAAATATTAGATATTTTTTTATTTATTTTACTTGACAATTTCAATAGTTTTTTCTCTGATTTACGCACACTGCCCCGTGTGTTTTTACTTTTGATCTAAAAACAACTTTATTTTGTGGAAATTTATGATAAAATATACATAAAGGGGTTATGTCGGGCGAATTTGATGAAGTTGATATTTTGTTGACAGAAAGGAGTGCGCATACCTCCGCGCTGATGTTTGATGAATGAAGAACCATTAAGTGAAATCCAAACGCCAGATGATTCGGCAGAGCTGTCAAAAAAAGAAGCAAAGAAGATAGCGAAGGAAGAAAAAAAGATAGCGAAGGAAGAAAAAAAGCTTGCAAAAAAGCAAAAGAAGGAACAGAAACAGAATGCAAAGAAAACTTCGGGCAAGGTGAAGACAAAGCGCGCCGGCAAGCCGAAAGCAAAAAAGCAGAAACCGCCTAAGCTGACGAAAGAAGAGAAGGCACAAACAAAAAAGAACAAAACCATACAGAAAAACCAGCGCAAAGCAGAGAAAATACGTTCAAAAGGCCTTCGCCGCGTCGAAAAACTGCGAGTTAAAAGAGAGCGCAATGCTGAAAAGAAGCTTGCTAAAAAGGAACGCAGAAAAAAAGAAAAACAATTTAAAAAAGACCTTCGTGCAGAGATAAAAACGGCAAAGAAAGACCTCCCCAAGAGCAATTTGCCTAAAATCGTTATACCCATTGCTCTTGTCTTGGTTCTTGCCGCTTCTGCTGCTTTCCTCGGCAGCCGCGGCATTGGACCGTTAAAATCGGTACCGTTCCTAAGCCTGCAGGAAACAGTCAAGTCTGTTGAGCTGCCAAAACCGAAACTGCCCGCCTTTGGCTCAGGCGGAGCCAAAGGCGCCGAAAACGCTGTCAAGGGCATGCTTGCCTCTTTTAAAGCCCTTGACTTCGAAAGCGCAGGGAAATACGTGGACATGTCGTCTGTGACAATACCAGACCCATGCCTCGGAAAAGAATACCTTGAATTCATAGATACCGAAACAATTGCGAACGCCACATTTGCAGAACTTGATTTCAACACCCCTTCAAAGGCGAGCAAGGTCAGCGACGATGAATACGAAATGGTTGCTGAATTGACAGCGCTGAACTTCAAACACCTGATGGCTCCAGTCATCAGAGAGTACATGGCGTTCAAATTGGACATCGTGAAGTCGGGCGGTACGCTTGGCCCAGCGGAAGCCGAAAAAAAAATATCCGACTTGCTTGCCGAACATGCGGCAGACGCAGACCTAGGGACGGTCACTGGCGAAGTGGCTGTTAAGGTTCACCGTGTTGAAAAAAACACTTGGGCTGTCGTGCCCAACGCTGATTTGATTGACGCACTGTTTGGAGGAGCGATAACTGTAGCCGACGATTTCTTCTCCCCCGATCCGCCGCCACCTGAAGCGCCAGAAGTTCCAGATGTTTCAGAAAGCTCTGGAAAGGGTAAGCATCGCTAGCGGCTTCAGTAGTCAAAGGCAGGGAACAGCCATTCCGGCGGCGGGATTTGGGCCTCCTGCCAGCTTTCGGACGGATCAATGAATTCCGGCTGCCCTACGGGCTCGGGCAGGCTGGGTGTGTAAACAGGTCCGTTCAGGTCAGAGAGTTCGTGGGAGATTGCAGGTTCAAGCCGTCTTGCAGGTTCGGGCTGGCTCGCAGGTTCGGGCTGGCTTGCAAGGCCGGCGGCCGAACCGCCTGCCCCTCCTGCACTGCTTTCTTCGTTTGGTTCGGCTTCTGCAACAATCACGTCTTCTTCCTCCTCCTGCTCGTGCGCGTATTCAATGAAAGAGCCCCCTTGCGTACCAACGATGTAATACTCGCCAAAAGTTCGGATAACGTTGTCGGGCATAGGTGGGAAATCCTTCTCAGGCGCATCCTCCAACACCTGCCTCATAATCTTGCTCCAAAGCCTGGCTGCTGCCATGCTGCCTTCGTTCAATTCAATGTTGAGGTCGTTCCCGATCCAAAGGGAAACTGCGTACCCCGAGGTAATGCCTACAAACCATGCATCGTAATTGTCGCTGGTGGTCCCTGTTTTTCCTGCAACAACCCTGCCTGGGACAGAAGCAGGCCTCGCTATGCCCGACGAAACCGTCGTCCTTAGCATATCCGTCATAATAAACGCAACTCCGGCATCCACTGCTTGTATGTTTGCAGGCCTGTTTTCCAGCAGGACGTCGCCGTTCCTGTTCGTTACTGTGGAATACGCTACCGGCATGTTGTAGCGCCCTTGGTTTGCATACGTACCGTAGGCCCCTGCCATCTCAAGCGGCGAAATGCCTGAAGACATGCCTCCAAGCGCAAGGGCTGCCGCATTCATGTCGTTGATGCGTCCTGTTTCTGCCACCGTGGTCACTCCAAGCTTTTTCAAGAAACTCGACGAATAGTCGGGGCCGATCCTCGAAAACACTTTTACTGCGTTTACGTTTATCGACTGCTCTATGGAACCTCTGAGCGACGCCGCGCCGCGGTTGCCGGAATACCAGTTTTTAGGCCACTGCTTTCCTCCCAAGAAAATCGGTTCGTCCTGAATGACACTGGCTGCAGTCCAATATTTCCCGTTGAAGACTATCTCAGGCGTAAACTGCTTGAGCGGCACCAGTTCATGCCCTGCTGTCCCGGAAACCATGTCTGCCGAGCTTTGAAGCGCTGGCCCGTACACCGCAATTGGCTTTATCGACGACCCCGGTTGCCGCGGGTTTGCCGCCCTGTTGTACAAAAGCCTCCCCTCGCCGCCCCTGCCGCCGGCCATCGCTTTTATTTCCCCAGTCTCATAATCCACTATGACCATTGCAGCCTGTGGCTGCACGACTTTTTGTTTAAGCGTGTATTTTTCCGGGCTAATGACCAGCCCTTTCTCCGTTTCGCTGAAAAAATTCGGGTGTTCTTTGAAAAACCACGACTCAATTACTAAATTCCCGTCTTGGTCCCTGTATTTGTATTCGGCAGGGATTGCTACGGTGCCCTCGCTTATAGTGCTGAACACTCCGTCTTCAATTGTATACATGCCTTTGAAATTCACGCTGTAGTCGATGCTTTCATTTGCTTCGGTTTTGTAGAAGCTAAGCCTTTTGCCCGCAAACAGTACCATGTCCCCATTGCTGAGCCGCCCATATTCGTCAGGCGAAAATGTAAAATTCCCATCCTCGTCGAAGAAATTGTCGTAGCGGTACAACAGTATGCCACCGCTCGGCCTCAATATGTTCCCTGCCCTGTCGCGGATCAAGTGCGCCACGTTTGGGAAATTCTCTTTGCTTGCGAATTCATTTTCGATGATGTCTTGAAGCGGCGGAACCAGCGTGGTATGAATGCGCAGCCCTCCGTTGAACAGCATGTCCCATGCGTTCTCTTCTGTGAAGCCGTACTCGCGCACCAAATCTGCGACAACTTCCCTGATCGCGAAATCCGTAAAGTAAGATGAAGTGTTTTCCGCTTCGCCCTCCGAAAACGGCTTGATGTCGTCCCGTAAATCTTCAGCCAGCGCATCCCTGTACGCCGCTTCTGAGACGTATCCCTGCTCTTTCATTAGCTCAAGGATCAACTGCCGCCTTTTCTCCGACGCCTTTGCGTTGCACAGGTACGCATAAGTGCTGTTTCTGAACAAAACATCTTCGTTGTCGTCTGCCACGCTTGCATTGGGAAGCGTCTTGATGAGCGAATAAGCATTTGGCTCCTGCGTTATGGCTGCCAAGGCAACGCATTCCGTCAGGGTCAGCTCCTCAACGTCCTTAGCGAAGTAAGCCTGAGAAGCGGCTTGTACGCCGCAGGTGCCGAACCCCAGAGAAATACGGTTCAAATAGGCTTCAAGGATTTGCTCTTTCGTAAGATCCCTTTCAAGAAGAAGTGCATAATAAGCTTCGATCACTTTTCTTTTTAATGAATACTCGCTGCGCATTTCAGTAAGATAGAGGTTGCGCGCAAGCTGCTGGGTTATGGTGCTCGTTCCGCTGATTTTTTCGCCTGTCTTGTAGCCTTCGACTGCTGCACCTATGAGCCGTACCACGTTAAAACCATGATGCTCCCAAAACGTCTTGTCCTCGACTGAAATAAAGGCGTTCTTCAGGTCGTCCGGCAAACTGGCAAAGCTTACGTTTGTGCGCTTGCTTTCGAGGAACACGCTGTCCAGTACCCCGCCGTTGCTGTCGTATACTACAGAGTTTTCGGAGAGGAGCGCCGTTATGTTTTTCGTGTCAATGGCAGGCGCGTCTTTTATGAGCACGTAAACAAATGCAATCCCTGCCGCACCGGCAAGAAATATCATGCACAGCATAATGGAAAGCGTAGTCTTGATGAACTTCTTCACTTCGCACCGCCCTGAAAATCTCAAACGAAAATGCTTCCCCCGATAAATTCACGCATTATCGAGTTGTTAACTATTATCGAGTCATCCTCAATTGTTTCAAAAAATCTCAGGAATTTCAGCAACCTCACGGCTTCGCAGTATTCCTGCTCATCTGGTTTGACAGCTGCAAGAAGCGGCTCTGCGTATTTTTTCAGCACTGCAAGTTCGTAAACATGGGCTGAATTGAAAAACACGTCCGCCTCGTTGCTGTACGGGAAAATGTTCTTGTCTTCTCCGGCACGGACTTTACTCCACCCACGGATTGTGCCCTGTGCCGAATGCCCCCTGAACTGGTAATCCCTCACCATCCTCCTCAGCATCCGCCCGTCCGTTACAGGTATCCTGTTGTGGTTGTCTATGTTTAGCTGCGTAAAGGGGCTGATGTATATCTTGAATTTCTCGCCCCTTTCTATTGCAGGCGTCATAGCGTCGTTTAACGCATGAATGCCTTCAATTACAATAGGCTGCCCGTTTTTAATCTTTGATGCTCTTTTCCCAAACACCTTTGTTCCTTTTATGAAATCGAAAGTCGGGATGTCCACTTCCTCGCCTTGCAGGAGCGCATTCATATGCTCGTTGAACATGCGCACTTCGATGGCACTGAGGCCCTCGAAATCAGGCTCGCCGTTTTCGTCAAGCGGTGTCATGTCCCTCTCCACGAAATAGTCGTCGGTGCTCAAGTACAAAGGCTCCTTCCCATTGACCCTCAACTGTATGCACAGCCTTTTCGCGAAAGTTGTCTTGCCGGACGAAGACGGTCCTGCAATGAGCACAATTCTTTTTTTCTCCGTCGTTATCATGTCGGCAATTTCAGCCGTCTTTTTTTCATGCAAAGCCTCTGACAGTTGAATCAATTCCTTGTATTGCCCATTTTGTGTTTTCTCGTTCAGGTCAGCAACAAAAGATGTCCCCAGAATTTTGCTCCACTTTGTAGCTTCGCTGAAAGCCTCGTACAATTTAACCTCATCCACGTATTCGGGTATGATGTTGGGTGCAGACGGGTGCGGGAACCTGATTAGCACACCGTTTTTGTACTTCCTAAGCTCGAAATGCTCTAAGTACCCTGCAGATGGCGCCATAAGCCCGTAGAAAAAATCCTTGTAGCTTCCTAAGTAGTAAAACCTGACCCATTCTGCTCCCGTGTCCCTCGCCAGAAGCCGCGCCTTTTCTGTTTGGCCGTCGGCAGTCAGTATTTTGAAGCCCTCTTCGCGGGTAACCGATTTCCTGACAAGCGGCATGTCTTCGCTAACCATCTCCTGCATTCTGTTTTCTATTGATTTTATTTGTTCCTCTGTTATTAATTTCGGCAGTTTTACAGATGTATAAATCCCTTTATTGATAGAATTTTTGATATCGACCCGTACATTTCCGAAAATGTCATTCACGGCTTTTAAGTAGATTAGCGTCAAGCTGTGCTGGTAGATCAGGTTTGCCGCCGGATCCCGCATGTCCAGCAGTTCGACCGTACACGGCTCGTTTAATGCTTTGCTCAATTCTTCAACCTTGTTGTCCACCTTAGCCGCCAAAATCCTGAACGGCACATTCTGCTTGAACATGCCGGCTAATTCCTCGATTTTCGTTCCAGTTGGAACGGATACAACGACGCGGTCGCTTTTGGGCCCTGTATTTACAATGATTTCCATTAATATGTCTCCTTGCGCCTTACTTGCCCCTATTATACCATGAAAACCGTCCAATTGACAATCGCAAACGCTGAAAAGGGTAAAGGCAAAAAGCAGGCTGCTCCTTCAATAAGCAACAGCCTGCTTTGGATTAATCAGTTGTTATTCTTCATCTCTTCTTCTGCCGAATACGATGCCCAGTCCGCTTATGAACATCAGCCCGAAGAGCCATGCCATTGAGCCGAGCCCTGTCTTTGGCAAATCGTCAAGGGGCACGTCCACATCAGGCAGGTCGACAACCGGACCGTCCCCGCCTTCGACAGGCGGTTCGTCAAGTGGCGGCGGGTTGTCTGGGATATCTATCGGCCCCGGTCCAGGCTCCGGTCCAGGTCCCGGCCTTGGTCTCGGCGGCGAAGGTGGTGTTGGTGGTGTAGGCGGAACGTATTCGTTAAAGATTACGACCACCGCGCCCGATATGCCGACTTCCACCGATATGCCGTTGATTGGGCCAAGTCCCGACATGGACAAGTCTGTGTTGCCAAGCTTCATCCCATAGAACTTGAAGTTCGTTGGAATGCCCGTCTCGGTTACAACATACATCCCCTGCCGCAGATTGTCAATAAACAAGCCGTTCGGGTCGTTTGCGGTCACCTTGCCGCTGAATCTTTCAGCAGCGCCGATAGAACCAACCTCGTTTGTATATGCCGAACTAATGTTTGCCATCATGAACTCGATAAGCTCTTCATTTGGAATGTACGTTGCGGCGTAGACTTTTGATACTGCAAACCATGCAAACCTAGCTTTTGGCTCATCGCTGCTCTCGTCGCTGGTCACATTTTCGTCTCCGCTGTCCGCGTTCACAGCCTCATCGCTTGCGCTGTCTACAGAATCAGTGTCTTCGCCGTCACTGTCGGCAACTTCGCTGTCGCTACCCAATGCACTGTCGCCATCGCTTCCGGCTGCATCACCGCTTTCGTCACCGTCGCCCACAATGCCTTCGTTTTCGTCATCGTCGCCCAAAGTGCCGTCGCTCGTGCTGTCGCTTGTGCTGTTGCCGTCTCCGTCTCCGTAGTTGCCATCGGCATCGTCGTCGCCGTCATTTAGGCTTGCATCATCCGGCAGCTCCTCGCCGTCGTTAAGCGTTGCCGTTCCGGCCTCTGGTTCTGGCATGCCTCTTGATTCTGCGAATCCGACGCGATAGGTCAGGTGGCTTGTAAACTCAATCGTATCCTCAAATATCGTTATGTCTTCTTCCAGTTCGAGATCCCTCAGCATGATCTTGACGTCGTAAGGTTTGCCCTGTTGCAGTCCAGAGAACTCAATGTCACTACCGTCGGAGACCTCTTCGTATATCTTTGTGCCTTCTGAGTACAACACCGCAACAACGTTGCCTTCCACAAACTCGCCTTCTCCGGTGTTGGTTGAATTGTCGTAGAATTCCTCAATGCCTTCCTCAATGGCCTGTACATCTACAACCACTGTTCCAAAAGCGTTTTCCTGCGTTGATATGGAAACGTCGAACACTCTGTTGACGTTGCTGGTATTGATCAGCTCCCCTTGGTACACTATGTATTTGACCACCCGCACCGAGCCAGGCTCGACAACGGTCGGTTCGCCTTGCACCCGGTTGACCACAGTTGTCACTCCGTTGCCATTGCTCCAGTGTATGGGCTGTATGATCTCTTCCAGCTCATATCCTTCAGGTATGTTGATTTCGCTAAGCTCCAGCTCAGATGCCCTCTTCGTGTCGCTTACAAAGAATGACACGCTCCCCATGTTGCTCACGTTTTGCCTTGTTATCGCTGTTCCAATTTCAGGGTTGGTGGAATCAGCCAGCTGGATCGTGAATTCGACATCTTGGTGTTTCTCAAAATCGGGGTGCCCTTCGTCAATTATCAAGCCGTTAACGTCTAGCAGAACTTTGTTGACAGTGAGCGTACCCTCATCGGGGCCGGTAGAGCGAGTGTTGGTAAATGTATAATTGTTGCCGTTGACCGCAACGTCCGTAGTGTAACCCGCCACCGGGTCTTCCGTCACTGCGTAAACGTACGGCTTCTGGTCTTCGTCGTACTTCGTCAAGCCGTCAAACGTATAGCTGAGTGTCGGTGCCTCCATCACGTATTCTTCAAGCTCGATACCATTCTGCCACAGTCTGAACGTGATGCTGTATGGACGCACACCGTCCTCGTCGCCTTCGTCATCCCATACCTTGTTGACCGACACGCTCGTTTCGCCCGGTGCCAGCGTGTTCGTGAACGTGCTGCCTTCCCGGCTTGTCGTGTAGCCCGCAACTGCGTCCTCCGTCACTGAGTAGGTGATGAACTTCTGGCTATCGTCGTACTTGTCCAGCGGACCGAAGTTGAAATCTTCCCACGGTGCCTCCATCTCGTATGTGTCATGTGGCTGGCCGTTGCGCAGCAAGTTGAACGTAATGATCTCTGGCCTCGTGTTGTCGGCGTTCCCGTCGTCTACCCAAACTTTTCTCACAGGTACCGAGATTTCGACTTGATCAAGGGTGTTCGTAAACGCGTTGCCATCGCGATCTGTTGTATAGCCCGCAACCGCGTCTTCTGTCACCGTGTACTCGATAAGCTTCTGATCGCCGTCATATTTGTCTAGCGGACCGAAGCTGAAGTCTTCCCACGGTGCCTCCATCTCGTATGTGTCATACGGCTGGCCGTTGCGCAGCAGGTTGAACGTGATGCTCAGCGGCCTCGTGTTGTCGCCGTTGGTGTCGTCCACCCAAGTCTTGCTCACCGGCACCGAGGTCTCGCCCGGATCCAGCGTGTTGGTGAAGGTGTTCCCCGTCTCTGATTTCGCGCTGGTGTAGCCGGTCACTGCGTCCTCGGTCACCGTGTACGCTATCAGCTTCTGGTCTGCATCAGAGTACTTCGGCAGCCCTGTGAACGTGTAAGCGTTCCATGGTGCCGTCATCGTGTACGTGCTGACTTCAATGTTGTCGGCGAGCAGCCTGAACGTGATGCTTGCCGGCCTTGTGTTGTCGGCGTTCCCGTCGTCAACCCAGACCTTTGCCACCGGCACCGATGTCTCTCCCGGAGCCAGCGTGTTGGTGAAGGTGTTCCCCGTCTCAGACTTCGCGCTGGTGTAGCCGGGCACCGCATCCTCCGTCACGGTATATGCTATCAGCTTCTGGTTTCCGTCGTACTTCGGCAGCCCTGTGAACGTGTAGTCTGCCCAAGGTGCCGTCATCGTGTACGTGCTGACTTCGACGTTGTCTGCCAGCAGCCTGAACGTGATGCCCGCAGGCCTTGTGTTGTCGGCGTTTCCGTCGTCAACCCACACCTTGCTCACCGGCACCGATGTCTCTCCCGGAGCCAACGTGTTGGTGAAGGTGTTCCCCGTCTCCGACTTCGCGCTTGTGTAGCCGGGCACTGCGTCTTCCGTCACGGTGTAGGCTATCAGCTTCTGGTTTCCGTCGTACTTCGGCAGCCCTTCGAATGTGTAAGCGTTCCAAGGCGCCGTCATCACGTGTTCGCCCACTTTCACGCCGTCAGCTAAAAGGTTGAACGTTACGCTTTGCGGCCTCGTGTTGTCCGCATTGTTGTCGTCAACCCACACCTTGCTCACCGGCACCGATGTCTCGCCTGGAGACAGCGTATTGGTGAACGTGTTCCCTGTCTCAGACTTCGCGCTCGTGTAACTCGCGACTGCGTCTTCCGTGACAGTGTATTCTATCAATTTCTGGTTCGCGGCAGAGTACTTCGGCAGCCCTGCGAAAGTGTATGCCTCCCACGGAGCTGTCATCGTGTACGTAGCGACCTCAATGTTGTCTGCCATCAGCCTGAACGTGATGCTCTCAGGCCTCGTGCTGTCGGCGTTGCTGTCGTCAACCCAGACCTTGGACACCGGCACCGATGTCTCGCCCGGATCCAGCGTGTTCGTGAACGCGTTCCCTTCACGGCTCGTCGTGTAGCCGGGCACTGCGTCCTCCGTTACGGTGTAGGCTATAAGCTTCTGGTTCCCGTCGTACTTCGGCAGCCCGCTGAACGTGTAGTCTGCCCACGGCACCGTCATCGTGTACTCGCCAACTTCAATGTTGTCGGCGAGCAGCCTGAACGTGATGCTCACAGGTCTTGTGTTGTCGGCGTTCCCGTCGTCAACCCATGCCTTGGCCACAGGCACCGAGGTCTCTCCCGGAGCCAGCGTGTTGGTGAACGTGCTGCCCTGCATTGTCGTTGTGTAGCCGGGCACTGCGTCCTCAGTCACTGTATAGGCTATCAGCTTCTGGTTCCCGTCGTACTTCGGCAGCCCGGTGAACGTGTAAGCGTTCCAAGGCGCCGCCATCGTGTACGTGTCGACTTCGACGTTGTCTGCCATCAGCCTGAATGTTATGCTTGCCGGCCTCGTGTTGTCGGCGTTGTTATTGTCGGTCCACGCCTTGGCCACCGGCACCGAGGTTTCTCCCGGAGCCAGTGTGTTTGTGAAGGTGTTCCCCGTCTCAGACTTCGTGCTGGTGTAGCCGGGTATTGCGTCCTCAGTCACTGTGTACGCTATCAGCTTTTGATCCGCTGCAGAGTATTTCGGCAGCCCGCTGAACGTGTACGCCGCCCACGGTGCTGTCATCGTGTACGTGTCGACTACAACGTCGTCTGCCAGCAGCCTGAACGTTATGCTTGTCGGCCTTGTGCTGTCGGCGTTCCCGTTGTCAACCCACGCCTTGGCCACCGGCACCGAGGTTTCTCCCGGGGCAAGCGTGTTGGTGAACGTGTTGCCAACCGCCGACTTCGCGCTGGTGTAGCCGGGTACTGCGTCCTCAGTCACGGTGTAGGCTATCAGCTTCTGGTCGTCGCCGTACTTCGGAAGCCCGCTGAACGTGTAAGCGTTCCAAGGCGCCGCCATCGTGTAAGTGCCGACTTCAACGTTGTCCGCCAGCAGCCTGAACGTTATGCTGGCCGGCCTTGTGTTGTCGGCGTTTCCGTCGTCAACCCACGCCTTGGCTACCGGCACCGAGGTCTCGCCCGGAGCCAGCGTGTTCGTGAACGCGTTGCCCTGCATTGTCGTCGTGTAGCCGGGCACTGCGTCCTCCGTTACGGTGTAGGCTATAAGCTTCTGGTTACCGTCGTACTTCGGCAGCCCGCTGAACGTGTACGCGTTCCACGGAGCTGTCATCGTGTACGTGCTGACTTCAACGTTGTCTGCCAGCAGCCTGAACGTTATGCTGGCCGGCCTCGTGTCGTCGCTGTTGTTGTTGTCGGTCCACACCTTGGCAACCGGCACCGAGGTCTCGCCCGGAGCCAGCGTGTTCGTGAACGTGCTGCCCTGCATTACTGTCGTGTAGCCGGGCACTGCGTCCTCCGTGACCGTGTATTCTATCAGTTTTTGGTTCTCGTCGTACTTCGGCAGCCCGTTGAACGTGTAAGCGTTCCAAGGCGCCGCCATCGTGTACGTGCTGACTTCAACGTTGTCTGCCAGCAGCCTGAACGTTATGCTTGCCGGCCTCGTGTTGTCGCTGTTGTTGTTGTCGGTCCACACCTTGGCCACCGGCACCGAGGTCTCGCCCGGAGCCAGCGTGTTTGTGAACGTGTTCCCTTGCTTTGTCGTCGTGTAGCCGGGCACCGCGTCCTCAGTCACGGTGTAGGCTATCAGCTTCTGGCCTGTGCCGTACTTCGGCAGCCCACTGAACGTGTACGCTGCCCAAGGCGCTGTCATCGTGTACGTGCCAACCTCAATATTGTCGGCGAGCAGCCTGAACGTTATGCTTGCAGGCCTAGTGTTGTCAGCGTTTCCGTCGTCGGTCCACACCTTGGCCACCGGCACCGAGGTCTCTCCTGGATCCAGCGTGTTTGTGAACGTGTTCCCTTGCTTTGTCGTCGTGTAGCCGGGCACCGCGTCTTCGGTCACTGTGTAGGCTATCAGCTTCTGGCCCGTGCCGTACTTCGGCAGCCCGCTGAACGTGTACGCCGCCCACGGTGCTGTCATCGTGTACGTGCTGACTTCAACATCGTCAGCCAGCAGCCTGAACGTTATGCTGGCCGGCCTTGTGTTGTCGGCGTTCCCGTCGTCAACCCACGCCTTGCTCACCGGCACCGAGGTCTCGCCCGGAGCCAATGTGTTCGTGAAGGTGTTCCCCGTCTCCGACTTCGCGCTTGTGTAGCCGGGCACTGCGTCCTCCGTCACTGTGTACTCTATCAGTTTCTGGTTTCCGTCGTACTTCGGCAGCCCGCTGAACGTGTAAGCCGCCCACGGAGCTGTCATCGTGTACGTGCTGACTTCGACGTTGTCTGCCAGCAGCCTGAACGTTATGCTGGCCGGCCTCGTGCTGTCGGCGTTCCCGTCGTCAACCCACGCCTTGGCCACCGGCACCGAGGTCTCGCCCGGGGCCAGCGTGTTCGTGAAGGTGTTCCCCGTCTCCGACTTCGCGCTTGTATAGCCGGGCACTGCGTCCTCCGTCACTGTGTACTCTATCAGTTTCTGGTTTCCGTCGTACTTCGGCAGCCCGCTGAACGTGTAAGCGTTCCAAGGCGCTGACATGGTGTAGCTCCTGACTTCAACGTTGTCGGCGAGCAGCCTGAACGTTATGCTGGCCGGCCTTGTGTTGTCGCTGTTGTTGTTGTCGGTCCACACCTTGGCCACCGGCACCGAGGTCTCGCCCGGAGCCAGCGTGTTCGTGAACGTGCTGCCCTGCATTGCCGTCGTGTAGCCGGGCACTGCGTCCTCCGTGATCGTGTATGCTATCAGCTTCTGGTCGTCGCCGTACTTAGGCAGCCCGCTGAACGTGTAAGCGTTCCAAGGCGCTGACATGGTGTAGCTCCTGACTTCAACGTTGTCGGCGAGCAGCCTGAACGTTATGCTGGTCGGCCTTGTGTTGTCGGCGTTTCCGTCGTCGGCCCACGCCTTGGCTACCGGCACCGAGGTCTCGCCCGGAGCCAGCGTGTTCGTGAACGCGTTCCCTTCCCGGCTCGTCGTGTAGCCGGGCACTGCGTCCTCCGTGATCGTGTATTCTATCAATTTCTGGTCGTCACCGTACTTCGGCAGGTTCGTGAACGTGTACGCAGCCCA
>WRJK01000016.1 GCA_009782285.1 Clostridiales bacterium | reverse complement strand
GGTGTTTTTCTTGGAAAGCTGAACGGTGATGTTGTCGTAGACCAGCCGCGTCTTCTTGATCTCGTTTTCTTTGTTGTACTTGCCCATGTCGTTTAGGTAGCTCTCAAGAATAAGCGATTGAATATGTCGCACTAGGATGAAATCTCTTGTGGCAACGTACTTTTCCACGCATTCAGGCATCCCACCAACAGCAAGGTACTGGCGGTAATACGACAGCAACGCGTCATGCAGTGCCGCAGGCATGGGTGCATCCGTTTCAAAGCAGTCGCGGATTCTCAATACGAGATCCTGTTCGCCAAATGCCAGCAGAAACTCCTCCAAATCCAGTGGGCGCAAAGTCATGATGTCCACCTTGCCGGCCGGGAAAGAGAAAGTCTTGCGTCCCATCGCTACGCCAAGCAGGCTGCCCGCAGCTATGACATGGTACTCCGGGGCAAGTTCGCAGAAGTACTTTAGCGAAGTCAACGCCCGCTCGCAAAGCTGCACCTCGTCAAACACGATCAAAGTTTTTTCTTTCACAATGGTTTGCCGGCTGACGCTGGAAAGGATCGGAACGAGGGTCGAAGGCTCAATGCTACCATCAAACGTCTTCGCAAGGTTTGGGTTGAGTTCAAAATTGAAGTAAGCGACGTTTTCGTATTGCATACGCCCGAAAGCGAGTATTGAATATGTCTTTCCTGTTTGCCGGGCACCTTGCAAAATCAAGGGTTTTCGGTAAGGGCTGTTTTTCCATTCCATAAGATACCTGCTGATCTTCCGTTTCATGACGACACCTCCTGCTCAATATAGGGCAATTATACATTACATTCGTGTAAATATCAAGCGAATAATCCAGTAAATACGCAAAAAACTACAGATAACCTACGCCAACAGCTTTGTCGGTCGACGTGATTCTTGATGTACGGGAAAAGCAAGTCGTTGGGAAATATTGTTGACGCAGCACTTGAGCTAATGCTATTATCATGCTATAATAATGACATAATAATGCGGAGGTGTTTTATGCCACAGATCAGACCAATAACTGACCTTAGAAACACAACGGAAATATCTGAAACATGCCATCAAAGCCTTGAGCCCATTTACATCACGAAAAATGGTTGCGGTGATTTGGTTATCATGAGTATTGAGTACTATGAGAGGCAGCTTGCGAGGACGGCAATATACTCCAAACTGGCTGAAGCTGAGAAACAAACAGCCGATGGTGCGGAATTGCTTGACGCAGATGATGTGTTTGCCAAGCTGAGGATAAAGTATGTCAAGTAAATACAGTGTAAAGTTCACACCACTTGCAGAAAGCGACATGGACGAAATCTACAGATACATTTTTGATATGCTTCGCGCACCGATGGCAGCTGAAAACCTTATAGGAGAAATTGAAAAAAAGACAAAGCGGCTTGAGGAGATGCCATACTCCTGCCCGGCAGTCGACGATGAATTGCTAAAAGCGAAAGGGTACAGGAAACTGATTGAAAAAAACTACATTGCTCTTTACCTTGTATCCGAAAGCAGAAAACTTGTCTCGATTATGCGGGTGGTCTATGGTGCGTCTGATTATGAAAAAAGCATATAACCATTCCGCTGCCTACTGTGTGATGAAATGAATAAAACAGCTTTACCGAAAACAGTTAAAAACACAATAGAAAAGAACGAGTTGCTTGATAAAGGCGACCACGTCATTGTCGGGCTTTCAGGGGGTCCGGATTCCGTGTGCCTTTTTTCTGTTATGCTGGAACTGAAAGAAGAATACAGACTTGGCCTGCAGGCAGTTCACGTAAACCACATGCTGCGGCCGGGCGATGCGGACCGGGATCAGGAATTCGTACTGTCGATTTGCCGGAAAGCGGGGGTGCCGTGCAAAGCGGTTGCCTGCGACTGCGCGAAAATAGCCAAGGAGCAGGGGGTAACGGACGAAGAGGCAGGCAGGAACATCAGGTACGGGGCATTTTACGACGCGGCAAAGGAATTGATCGACAAGGGGATTCCGGCGGATAAGGTTAAAATCGCAGTTGCCCAGAATAAAAATGACCAAGCAGAAACCATGCTGATGAGAATTGTCAGAGGAACCGGGGTAAACGGCCTTTCGGGGATCGGGTACAAGCGAAAAGGGGAACATGGCACATGGGTCATCAGGCCGCTTCTTGACCTTGGCAGGCCAGAAATTGAAAGCTATTGCAAAGAAAAAAGCCTGAAGCCCTGCATTGACCACACCAACCAGCAGCCTGTCTACACGAGGAACAGGATAAGGCTGAAGCTTTTGCCGTATTTGTCTGCAAACTTCAACGAAAACATTGTAGACGCCCTTGCAAGGCTGTCTGCCAGCGCAAAGGAAGACAACGATTATTTATGGGAGCATGCAAATGCTGCGTACAAATCGCTGAGAAGGGAAGCAGAGGCGCTTGGCGGTGCAGGCGGCACGGACAAGGCAGTGGTGCTGGACAGGGGCGGGCTGAAAAAGGCAGAGCCGGCAATTAGGCACAGGGTAATCCTCGCAGCTTTTCAAGAGATTGGCCTTGACCAGGACATTGCGGCAACCCATTTCAGCATGATGGACCAAGTCATATCCGGTGGCAGCGCTTCGGCAGAAGTGAATTTGCCGGGCGGGTACGTCATGTCGGTGTCCTACGGTGACGCAGTAGCGCATTTAAGCAAAGAACATGAAAACTTGGCAGAACAATGGGCGCTGATCAAAAAAACACTGACAGTGGAAGAGTTTAAATCAGAAAGCGGCGCAAAGAGTGCAAGCCTTTGGGCGGCCTTCGACTATGGATGCATATGTGCTGCGGCAGGGGATGCCACAGGCGGTGTTGCAAGGGCTGATGCCGAAAGCATTGTCCTGCGCAGCCGGCAGCAAGGGGACTGTTTCACTCCGGAGGGCATGAAATCTGGAAAGAAGAAAATTCAGGATTATTTCGTGGACCGGAAAATACCAAAGACGGAAAGGGAGCGCTTCAGGCTTGTGTGCCTTGGAAAGGAAGCTATCTGGGTGCTGAACCCCTTTTCAGGCTGGCGCGGCGAAATCAATGAAAAATATAAAGTTACCGAAGGAACAAAAGAAGTTCTCCTACTTGAAATCAGCAGCGAATTGTAATATAATATAGGATTGTAGTGTTAATAAATGATAAGGGAAGGAACAAGACGAATTGAACAAAGTCGTTAAGAATATCGGCATATACGCAGTTATTTTCGCTTTAGTCTTAGGCATGGCGTGGTTTTACCAGAGGGATCCTAAAGAAGCAGTTGAAGAGGTTGATTTTTCACAGGTTGCGAAATACCTTCAAGCACATGAAATCAAAGAGATGAATGTGACGGACAGGACGCTTACAGCCACGCTGAATTCAGACAAAAGCATCATTTCATACATACCAACCGGCATAGATTTCGAATACATCAGCACAAAGTACATCATGCCCCAAGTGGACGCGGCAACGCTTAAGTACAACAGCGACAAGCCTGTGCATCAGCCTTGGTACATTACGATGCTCCCCACGATTATCATGATCTTGGCTCTTGTGTTTTTCTGGTTCATCATCATGAACCAGGGCGCCGGCGGGGGAAAAGTCATGTCCTTCGGGAGGAGCAGGGCAAGGCTGCACAAGAACGACGACCTTAAGAAGGTGACGTTTAAAGAAGTTGCGGGGCTCGATGAGGAAAAGGAGGAGTTGGCGGAAATCGTCGATTTTCTTCAGAACCCCAAAAAATACAACAACTTGGGGGCGAGGATACCAAAAGGCGTCCTGCTTGTAGGACCTCCGGGAACAGGCAAGACATATCTGTCAAAGGCGGCTGCAGGCGAAGCGGGAGTGCCGTTTTTCAGCATAAGCGGCTCAGATTTCGTGGAAATGTTCGTCGGTGTTGGTGCTTCTAGGGTCAGGGACCTGTTTGAGCAAGCGAAGAAAAATTTGCCGTGCATCATTTTCATTGACGAAATTGACGCCGTCGGAAGGAAAAGAGGCGCAGGGCTTGGCGGCGGCCACGACGAGAGGGAGCAGACCCTCAACCAGCTACTGGTTGAGATGGACGGGTTTGGTGACAATTCGGGAATTATAATACTGGCTGCGACCAACAGGCCAGACATATTGGATCCTGCGCTGCTGAGGCCGGGCAGGTTCGACAGGCAGGTAGTGATAGGCATTCCTGACATAAAAGGCAGGGAGGCGATTTTCAAGATACATGCGAAGAACAAACCCCTAGACGAGACTGTCGTGCCTAAAGTCCTCGCGAGGAGGACCCCGGGCTTCACTCCGGCAGACATTGAAAACCTGCTCAACGAAGCGGCTTTGCTGACAGCCAGGAGGAACGGGCTCAAAATCAGGATGGATGAGATAGAGGAAGCGATCACAAAAGTCATCGCAGGGCCTGAAAAGAAGAGCAGGGTCATCAGCGAAGAGGAGAGGAAACTGACCGCTTACCACGAAGCAGGGCATGCAATAGTGGCAAGGAGCCTGCCGAATACCGATCCGGTTCACCAGATTACGATCATACCTAGGGGCAGGGCTGGCGGGTTTACTATGATACTGCCGAAAGAAGACAAATACTACAGCACAAAGACGAAGATGCGTGAGCAGATCGTCCACCTGCTCGGCGGCAGGGTTGCAGAAAAACTGACGCTCAACGACATCAGCACCGGCGCCAGCAACGATATTATGAGAGCGACGGAAATAGCAAGGGAGATGGTGACGAAATACGGGTTCAGCGAGAGGCTTGGGCCTGTTAATTACAGTGCTTCAGACGAAGTGTTCCTAGGCAAAGACTTTTCAACCAGGCGGAACTATTCCGAAGAGATTGCTTCCGAAATAGACGAAGAGATCAAGATAATAGTCGAAGACGCTTTTTTAGACGCAGAAAGGCTTCTTGCCGCCAACATCGACAAGCTCCATGTCATCGCCAACGCTTTGCTTGAAGTTGAAACCTTGGACGGTGAGCAGTTTGAAGTGTTGTACAGCGGCAAAATGACTGCAGAAGAGCTTATTTTGGACATTAAGCAAAGGGAAGAAGAGATCAAGGAGGCCAACGAGAAAGAGGCGGCAGAATCCGAGAGGATCCGCAAAGAGGAAGAGGAAAGCAGCGACGACTACAGCGACGATGACAGCGATGACTACAACGACGATGATGATTACGAAGGCCTTGACGACGATTGAGAAGGGGGGAGCCGATTGTGCAGGACAGCAAAATCGGATTTATGATAAAAGCGGCGGCAGCAGCAGCCATAGTTGCCGTGTTTGTATTTTTTGGAGCAGCAGCGAGCTACGCGGAGGTGGGCAAACCTTCACTGGTCGCCCATGGGGGAGGTTTCATAAACGGGTACGAAACAACCAATTCCGTCGAGGCGGTGATGCAGTCAATAGCCGACGGCTACAAGCTGATAGAGCTGGACATCGACTTGTCAAGCGATGGCAAGCCGATCATGATACACGATTGGAGCAGGACGGCCAGATACTATTTTGGCGCCGCATTCAACGAAAAACTGAGCGAAAAAGAATTTGGTGAAATACTGGTAAATGGGAAATTTCACACGCTGACGTTTGAAAAGCTTACTGCCATATTGGACGAAGCAGAGGACGTCAGGGTGATCACAGACGTTAAAGACGACAATATCGGGGTGCTTTCAGCAATAGCTGAAATGTTTCCAAGCTATATTGAAAGGATTATCCCGCAGATATATTCATACGGTCAGTACAGCATTGTAAAAAGGCTTGGGTACCGTGACGTAATTTTGACGCTTTATGCCATGCCAACCATTGACTACGACGAATTGCTGAGTTTTGTCAGGTACCACGCCCTGTATGCAGTGACAGTGGGGGATGCGCATGATTATTTGATCAAGGATTTGAAATACAGGCTGGCAAACGACGGCGTCCTAGTTTACTACCACCCGGTCATAGATTTTGAGGCTGCAGAGGAAGCAATGGCAAACGGAGTCTACGGGGTTTATGCCAACAGACTGATCCCTGCTGATTTCGCAGAGCCTGCGCGATCGTACTATCTCCTTGACGGCGGCGCCAAACTGTGCGACCTTTCGCTGCCGGAAAAAAGCTTCAAGAGCCTGAAAGACGTAAAAATAAAAAACGGGGCAGGGAAAACGCGGGTATATCTGATCGACGGCCAAGTTGCTACCGACGAACTTGTCAGCGACCTTCAAGAAGGGCGCCACGATTTGAGGCTTGTACTGACGTCAAACGGGAAAACGGTTGCCAGCCTCAATTACCTGCTCTGGTCTTTCGAATCCAAGCTTTGGATTTTGGACAAGAGGTACGGGTACAGGCTGGAAGAGTTCGAGGATCCTGCAGACATGATTGCGTTCTTGGCTGCCCACCAAGACGTTAGTCAAGAGGTCGGGGAAGTGCTGCAAAACTCCCTAATAGTGAAGGCGGGCGAACACTACGGGTATTGCAACGGCATCCCGCTGACCTTCACAGTGAACGAAGAGTTTTTGTTTGCGCAAAAATACAAGAACGGCTCCGTTTTGTCCCCGCTGTCAGAGTGCATGAAAGCAGTCGGCGCCGAATCAGTCACCATGGATTCCGGCAGGTACGTTTACGTCTATTATGGTGGCTCGCGCACGATGATGCAGGCTGGAACTACATACATTAGCCGGGGGATTGGGAGCAGCAGGCTTGCTACGCCGCTTGTATTGTACAGGAACAAGACAATGGCGCCTGGGGAAGCCTACAAAGTGATTACGGGGAGGGAGTACCTCGACAACCAAGAGCTGATGGTGCTTCTCCCAGATAACGTAAAAGCATCTGAAGTCTGCGCGGAGGAAATCCTTGAAGCTGCCAAGTGGCTGTTCGACAAGGAGGCAGAGCTGCCCGAACCCCAAGGACAATGACAAATACAGCCAAACACCCTTGTAAACACAGGCGATATGCTTTATAGTATAAATAATATACTGGTAAAAACATGAATAACGTAAGGAGGGACCTATATGAGCAAACTCGATGAACTTCGCCGCATGAAGCAGGAAATTGCCATGGGTGGGGGCCAGAAAAAGATCGATGCGCAGCATGCGAGCGGCAAGCTGACAGCGAGGGAAAGGCTGGACATCCTGTTTGACGAGGGCAGCTTCGTCGAAATGGATGTTTTTGTGTCGCACAGGTGCCACAATTTTGATATGGCAGACAAAAAAGCCATTGGCGACGGGGTAGTCACCGGCTATGGAACGGTAGACGGAAGGTTGGTGTACGCTTTCGCACAGGATTTCACCGTCCTTGGCGGTTCGCTTGGCGAATACCACGCTGAAAAAATCGTCAAGGTGCAAAGGATGGCGCTGAAAATGGGAGCACCTTTCGTAGGGCTGAACGATTCAGGCGGGGCAAGGATACAGGAAGGGGTCAACGCGCTTTCGGGGTTCGGGAAAATTTTCTACAACAATACAATTTCTTCGGGCGTGATTCCACAGATTTCTGTCATCATGGGACCATGTGCGGGTGGTGCCGTGTACTCGCCGGCTATTACGGATTTTGTTTTCATGGTTGACAAAACGAGCCAAATGTTCATAACAGGGCCGCAGGTGATCAAGGCTGTAACCGGCGAAGACGTTTCAGCAGAACAGCTGGGAGGCGCCATGACGCACAACACCATCAGCGGGGTTGCTCACTTCATTGGCAAGGACGACGAGGACACGTTACTTAAAGTGAGGGAACTCCTGTCATACCTGCCTTCGAACAACTTGGAAACTGCGCCGCCCGTTCCGACTGGAGACGATCCTAACAGGCTGGTGCCTGAATTCGACGATATCATACCGGAAAACCCCAACAAGGCTTACGACGTGTACGAAATCATAAAGAGCCTTGCGGACGAGGGCAAAATCTACGACGTTATGCCTCTTTACGCGAAGAACATAGTGACATGCTTCATCAGGCTGGACGGACAGTCCATCGGCGTCATAGCTAACCAGCCCAAAGTCGGCGCGGGCTGCCTCGACATCAACGCATCCGACAAAGCGGCGAGGTTCATCAGAAGGTGCGACGCCTTCAACATACCGCTCCTCACCATCGAAGACGTGCCCGGGTTTTTGCCTGGGGCGGATCAGGAATACGGCGGGATAATAAGGCACGGCGCAAAGATGCTCTACGCATACAGCGAAGCCACAGTGCCCAAGGTCACTCTTATACTGAGGAAAGCTTACGGCGGGGCGTACATTGGCATGTGCAACAGGGAACTTGGGGCTGATGTCGTGTTTGCATGGCCCAGCGCACAGATTGCAGTGATGGGGGCTGCCGGGGCGGCCAATATAGTGTTTAAAAATGAAATAGCGAATTCTGACGACCCCATAGGGAAGAGGGAAGAAAAGATCGCAGAATATGAAGAAAAGTTCAACAATCCGTACAGGGCGGCTGAAATGGGCTACGTTGACGACATCATAGTGCCGGCGGCGACGAGGCCGAGGATCATAAGCGCCTTTGACATGCTGGCTTCAAAACGCGAATCGTTGCCGGCGAAAAAACACGGGAACATCCCGCTTTAACCGCAGGAGGTGTATATATGTCAGACATTCCATTGATGGAGAGGTTTACTGACCCTAGCCTAATAGGATCATCTGCCATGTCGATGGGCGATAGGATGGCCGGCTCGCTGATCACGATGCTCATGGGCATGGGAACAACGTTAGCAGTGCTTGTCCTGCTTTGGGGAATAATCACAATAATGACAAAAGCATTCGTTTTGTCAGAAAAGAGAGGTTCGGCTGGGCTGCGGGCTGATTCCACAGCACCTGGAGACATGGCGCATGCTGCTGCTGCTGCGTCGTCGCCGGAAGAAGTTTTTACCGAGCGTGTGGACGATGGCGAGCTTGCGGCTGTTATTGCGGCTGCAATTGCGGCTTTTGAGGGCGGCACCGGGGCAGACGGGTTGGTCGTGCGCCGGATCAGGAGGGTCTCCGGCCAAGGGAACGCGTGGAACAGCGCAGGGCGGTCAGACTGCATAGACAGCAGAAAAATGTAATTGAATTAATGCCGGGGCAGAACCCCAGTGTTGGGCTGCGGGCAGCACCCGCGTCAGAAAGGAGATACTAGCATGAAGAAGTACAATATAACTGTTAACGGAGTGAGCTACGCGGTTGAGGTCGAAGAAGCGGTTGCATCAGCGCCAGCCCCGGTGACGGCGCCAGCCCCGGTGACGGCACCAGCCCCCGCAGCGACGCCTGCGCCTGCAGCGGCAAAGCCTGCGCCTGCGGCAAAGCCTGCACCGGCACCAGCCCCGTCTGCAGGGGCACAGTCAGTCAATTCGCCGATGCCTGGCATCATCCTCGACATCAAGGTAAGCCCTGGCCAATCCGTGAACTCAGGCGATATTTTGCTGATACTTGAAGCTATGAAGATGGAAAACGAAATTCTTGCACCTGCAGCCGGCGTTGTTGACACCGTCCCAGTGGCCAAGGGCGCCAATGTGAATTCCGGCGACGTCCTCGTGACGTTGAAATAGGAACTGCAACCTTTAACAGAGAGGATGGGACTACTCCCATCCTTTACCTATGGAAGGAGGTCAAACCATGCTGCTCGCATTTGATGTAGGAAACACAAATACTGTCGTAGGAGTTTTTAAAGACGGCGTACTGCTGACGAATTGGAGGCTCCAAACTGAAAACAGCAAAAGCGCTGACGAATACGGCATGACGCTCAAACAGCTTTTTGACTATGAAGGGTTCAAAATGAAGGATGTTGGCGACATCATAATATCGACTGTCGTCCCCTCGGCGTTGTTCACGCTGCAGCACATGTGTTCAAAGTACTTTAACATCAAAGCAATTGTTGTCGAACACGGACTAAAGACTGGCTTGACTGTAAGATACGACGAGCCGAAGCAGGTAGGCGCGGACCGGATAGTCAACGCCATTGCGGCCTATGAAAAATACGGAGGGCCCCTGATCATAATTGATTTTGGCACAGCCACCACCTTTTGCGCAATTTCAGAAAATGCAGAATACCTTGGGGGAACCATTGCGCCGGGTTTGAAAATCTCTCTCGATGCCATCGTTGAACGGACTGCACAGCTTCCAAAAGTCGAACTTGAAGAACCTGGCTGCGTCATATGCAAGAACACGGTTAAAAGTATGCAGTCGGGCCTCGTATACGGCCACATGGGTGTTGTCGACTACATCCTCAAAAAAATGAAAAAGGAGTTGGAAGCTCTAACCCCGTCGGGGAAGCCTGCCACGGTCATCGCCACTGGAGGTTTAGCCAATTTGCTCGAGAGCGGGGTAGAAGGAATAGATATTATCGACAAACTACTGACGCTTGAAGGCCTGGCAAGAATTTACGAATTGAACAAAGGCACCGAGCAGACATGAATGCAAGCGGGCATTTTAGGATAGGCAGTCTCGTTTTGGACAACCCGTTTGTCCTTGCGCCCCTAGCCGGCATAACGGACGCCCCTTTCAGGAGGCTGTGCAGGGAGCAGGGGGCGAGCCTCGTGTATTCGGAGATGGTCAGCTGCAAAGGGCTTCTGTACAACGACAGAAAGACCGAAGGGCTTCTCAAGTTTTATGAAGAAGAAAAACCTGTGGCGTACCAAGTGTTTGGAAGCGAGCCCGAAATCGTCGCGGCGGCGGCGGGGAAACTTTCCACAGCTGAAAACGCGTTGCTGGACATAAACATGGGCTGCCCTGTGCCCAAAATCGTTAAAAACGGAGAAGGCGCGGCCCTGCTCAGAAATCTCGGCTTGGTACATGATGTCGTATCTGCGGCTGTGTCTGCAGCATGTAAGCCGGTGACTGTCAAGATACGGTCAGGCTGGGACAGCAGCAGCCTAAACGCTGTTGAAGCCGCTCAAGCCGCAGAGTCAGCAGGTGCGGCAGCGGTGGCGGTTCACGGCAGGACCAGGGATCAATTCTACAGCGGAAAGGCCGACTGGCAAGTAATAGAACGCGTGAAAAAGGCCGTGAGCATCCCTGTTATCGGAAATGGAGACATATTCACGGCAGAGGACGCCTTGAGGATGCTCTCGGAAACTGGTTGCGATTTTGCTATGATAGCAAGAGGCGCACTGGGAAACCCTTGGATTTTCAGGGAAGCCGTTTCGCTGTGGCAGTCAGGCGAGAAGGCTGTGCCGCCCTCTCCA
The DNA here is from genome assembly GCA_009782285.1 of Clostridiales bacterium. Lineage (GTDB taxonomy): Bacteria > Bacillota > Clostridia > Peptostreptococcales > Anaerovoracaceae > WRJK01. The sequence continues at coordinate 28,752 of WRJK01000016.1, read as the reverse complement.
AAAGAGAAAAAAGAAGCCGCTTGCAGGCATCTTGCCGACCTGGTTGCAGAAAAGGGCGAGTACGTGGCAGTCAGGGAGATGAGGAAGCACATCGGCTGGTATCTGAAGGGCATTCCGCACTCGGCACAGGTCAGGAGGCAAGCCAACGCAATTAAAGAGGCAGGCGAGTTTTTCAACCTTCTGGGAGAGTTCGAGTGGAGCTGAACAAAAAGGAGACAGGCATGAAAATGAATTTTATAAAAACCAGCCCGGCGCAAAACATGACGATTCTTGTGAGAGACATCTTGGATAGGAGCATGCACTGGACAGTAGCTCAGAAGCTCATGCGGTACGACAGCATTCACGCCGAACAGGTCGGATTTATAGAATCGGCAGCGGATACTGCGGCGAGCGCACGGCTTCAGATGATGGGCGGCGAGTTTTGTGGGAACGCCACCATGTCGCTTGCCGCTGTGGTTGCCAAGGATACTGGATTGAACGAAGGGGAAACGCTGGAGACAATGCTCGAGGTTTCAGGGGCAGACAGCATCCTGAAGTGCGAAGTGTCTGCACAGGGGGATGTTTTTGTCTGCAAAGCCGAAATGCCGCCGCCGAAAGAAATCGCAAAGATCAGCTTCACTGTGTCTGGCAGCCCTGTAGAGGCGGACATCGTCCACCTGCCTGGCATTTCGCATATTATAGTGGACGCAGCGCAGCTTTCTGACCAGAAGGCTTTCGCAGAGGAGGCAATTGCGGAGCTTTCCGAAAAGATCAAAGGCGAAGCTTTTGGAATCATGTTTTTCGACGAGGCAAAGCAATTCATGGTGCCTGTCGTGTACGTTAGGGACATCGGAGCACCGATATGGGAGCGCAGCTGCGCCTCCGGAACTGCTGCCGTGGGGACCTGCATGGCAAGCCGAGACTGTAAGGACACAGAGCTTGAAGTTGGGCAGCCGGGCGGTGCCATAACCGTCATTGCCAAGAACCAAGGTTCTGGTACAAGGCTCTGGATAAAAACGGGCGTCAGGATCGTGGCGGAGGGGGTTGCATACGTTTAGGTTGCACAGGATTTAACAGAATACAATTGTTTTTCAAACAAAGCTGTGAAGGTTTATTGGAAAGAATGTCCAAGCTTTCGCAGCTTTGTTGCGTTATTTCGACATGCCGATTGATTTTATCTAACAATTATGATACATTATGAATAATAGTCAAGCCACGAAGGAGGTTATAAAATGAAGAGGCGTTTGAAAGGGAGCATTTCTATTCTGTTGACACTTATGCTAATTGTAGGTGTTTTGCCGTCGGCAGCGCTTACTGAAGACTTGAGCGTCGACACGGAACCAATAGCAGTTGAAGAACCGGCACAGGAGGAAGTTCCTGCGGTACCGTCAGGAATGGACGACTTCACGATATCCAACGGCGTGTTAACGGCGTATTCCGGCCCCGGCGGCATGATAGCCATTCCAAGCGAGGTTACGGAGATAGCGGCGAGCGTGTTCCGCGGACGGACGGACATAACAGAGGTTGCGTTCAACGACGGCCTGCAAACAATCGGGAGCTATGCGTTTTACGGCTGCAGCTACCTTACAGGCGACCTGATCATCCCTGACAGCGTGACGAGCATCGGCAGTTACGCATTTTACAACTGTTCAGGGTTTAGCGGCAGGCTCCAGCTTTCTGCGAACCTAGCGGTGATAAGCACATATGCGTTCTGCGGATGTGCCTATATAGCAGGCGAACTGGTAATCCCCGACAATGTGACGAACATCGACAACTACGCGTTTCGGGACATGCCTAGGCTGACCAGCGTTGTGTTTGGTGAAAAGACAGCCAGAATAGGGAGTGGCAGCCCTGCGTTTTACGGCTGCACGGGGATAACGGAAATCACGTTCAAAGGGCTGATGGTTCCGGCATTGGGCACAACAGGCGAACTGACGGCGATGACGAACCTGAAAACAATTTTCGTCCCGCGTGAGGCGTACTCCGCATATGTCTCGGCGTACGTGTCCAGATTGCCGGCAAGTGCGCAGATAACGATAAAAGGCGAAAGCGAAGACTTCATAATTCAAGACGGGGTGCTGCTGGCATACTTGGGAGCAGGCGGCGAGGTTGAACTGCCGGATGGTGTGCTGGAGATTGGCATGGCAGCTTTTCAGGGCAACCCGTCTGTAACAGGGGTCGTTTTTAACGAGGGGCTTACGAGGATAGGGGCATACGCGTTCCAAAACTGTACAGGCCTTGAGGCGCTTGAGCTCCCACCGACAACAGAGCAGGTCGGAGACTACGCTTTTCAAGGATGCACAAACCTAGCCAGCCTGACGCTGAACAACGGGCTGTCGGCCATCGGCACCTATGCGTTCTCAGGAGACAGCAAGATAGCCAGCCTTGCCGTGCCCGGGAGCTTGACAGCTTTTGGGTCTTACGCGTTCAACGGTTGTGCAGGAATGAAAACACTTGCGTTAGGCGACGGAGTGGCTGCCATTGGCGATTACGCTTTCCAAAACTGCACAGGGCTTTTAGGCGGCCTTGAGGTGCCGGGCAGCGTGAGGACGATAGGCAACTATGCGTTTAGCGGATGCACGAACTTTGACGGGGCGCTGACGCTGACCAGCGGGATCGAAACCATCGGCAACTACGCGTTTCGGAACTGCAGCAAACTGAACGGGGAAATTGTCATCCCTGACAGCGTAACCAGCATCGGCACGTATGCATTCTACGGCTGCGCAGGCTTCAACGGGGAGCTGCAGCTTTCGTCAAACATAGCAACGATAAACAGCTATGCCTTCTACGGATGCACGAACATCACAGGGGAGCTTGTGATCCCGGACAGTGTGGTTAACATCGACTACGCTGCGTTTTACAACTGCAGCAAGCTTGCCGGCGTTGTTTTCGGAGCAAAGACGGCCCGCATAGGGAGCAGCGGCACCCCGGTGTTTCAAGGCTGCTTGGGGGTCATGGAGATCACGTTCAAGGGATTGGCGGTGCCAACGCTGTACGGCACGGGTGAACTGACCGCAATGGCAAACCTGAAGACGGTTTACGTCCCCCGCGAGGCGTATGCTGCATATGTCGCGGCGTATTCGTCACGAGTGCCGGCGGGGGCGCAGATAACTGTAAAAGCCGAAGGTGAAGATTTTCTGATTCAGGACGGGGTGCTGCTCGCGTACTTGGGCTCCGACAGCCAAGTGGTGTTGCCGGCGGGCGTGAAGTCGATAGGCACGGGCGCGTTCCAGAACAACGCGGCAATAACAGAGGTCGTTTTCAACGAGGATTTGGAAGAAATAGGAAGCTACGCCTTCCAAAACTGCACGAGCTTGGGCGCGGTAGCATTTCCGGCTGCGCTGGAATCCGTCGGCGGCTACGCCTTCCAAGGCTGCACGGGCATGACAAGCCTTGTGCTGAACGACGGTTTGCAGGCTATCGGCACTTATGCGTTTTCTGGGGACAACAAGATTGCCAGCCTAGCCGTGCCGGGGAGCATTGCGAGTTTCGGAACATACGCGTTCAACGGCTGTACAGGGCTAATGACCCTTGTCATAGGCAATGGGGTGGCTGTTATAGGGGACTACGCTTTTCAAAACTGCACGGGGCTTATAGGCAGCCTTGAGGTGCCGGGCAGCGTGAGGACGATAGGCGGCTATGCGTTCAGCGGCTGCACGAACTTGGACGGGGCGCTGACGCTGAACAGCGGGATCGAAACCATCGGCACCTACGCCTTTAGAAACTGCAGCAGACTGACCGGGAATCTGATCATCCCGGACAGCGTAACCAGCATCGGCACGTATGCATTCAGTGGCTGCGCAGGCTTCAACGGGAGGCTGCAGCTTTCGGCGAACTTGACGGCGATAAGCGCATACGCATTCTCCGGCTGTTCGAATACAACAGGGGAGCTGGTCATCCCGGACAATGTGGTGAACATCGATTACTCTGCGTTTTACAACTGCAGCAAGCTCACCAGCGTAGTTTTTGGGGTGAAGACAGGCCGGATAGGGAGTAGCGGCAGCACGGCGTTCCAAGGCTGCTCGGGGATAGAGGAGATCACATTCAAGGGGCTGACGGTGCCAACATTGAACACTGCAAACGAATTGACAGTCATGACGAACCTGAAGACGGTGTATGTGCCGCAAGAGGCGTATGCTGCGTATGTCAGCGCCTACGCGTCAAGGGTGCCGGCGGGGGCGCAGATAATCGTTGCAGGCGGCGAAGGCGACTTCATTGTTCAGGACGGGGTGTTGCTGACGTACCTCGGCGCGGGCGGCGTGGTGGCGCTCCCGGAGGGCGTGGCTGAGATTGGTACGGGAGCCTTCCAGAACAACGCGGCGGTAACCGGCATCGTGCTGAACGAAGGCCTGCAGAAGATTGGGAACTATGCGTTCCAGAACTGCACGGGCTTGACTGAGGCGGTTTTCAACGAGGGTCTTGTGAGCATCGGCAGCAACGCTTTCCAAAACTGCACAAGCCTAGAAGCGCTGGAACTCCCACTCGCGCTGGAATCTGTCGGCGGCTACGCTTTCCAAGGCTGCACGGGGATTGCGAGCCTTGTGCTGAACGACGGTCTGTCGGCTATCGGCACCTATGCGTTTTCAGGGGACAGCAAGATAGCCGGCCTTGCCGTGCCTGGAAGCGTTGCGAGTTTCGGCACATACGCGTTCAACGGATGCACAGGGCTAAAGACCCTTGTCATAGGCAACGGGGTGGCTGCAATAGGGGACTACGCCTTCCAAAACTGCACAGGGCTTATAGGCAGCCTTGAGGTGCCGGGCAGCGTGAAGTCGATAGGCAACTATGCGTTCAGCGGCTGCACGAACCTGGACGGGGCACTGACATTGAACAACGGAACCTTAACTATTGGCAACAACGCGTTTCGGAACTGCAGCAAACTGGCCGGTGACCTAACCGTCCCGGACAGCGTAACAGGCATCAGCGGGTCTGCGTTTTACAATTGCTCCGGCTTCAACGGACGGCTGCAGCTTTCGTCAAGCCTGACAACAATAAGCAGCGGCGCGTTCTACAACTGCTCAAACATCACAGGGGAGCTGGTCATCCCGGACAATGTAGTGAATGTGGACTACAGCGCGTTTTACAACTGCAGCAAGCTTTCCAGCGTCGTTTTCGGAGAAAAGACAGCCCGGATTGGGAGCAGCGGCAGCACGGCATTCCAAGGATGCACAGGAATCGCGGAAATCACGTTCAAAGGGCTGGCAGTGCCGACGCTGAACACCGCAAACGAACTGACGGTAATGACGAACCTGAAGACGGTGTACGTCCCGCCTGATGCGTATTCGGCCTATGTCGCGGCGTATTCGGCACGAGTGCCGGCGGGGGCGCAGATAATAGTCGCCAAGGGCGAAGAGGATTTCGTCATCCAGGACGGGGTGCTGCTGACGTACTTGGGCACAGATGAACTAGTGGTTCTGCCCACAGGCGTAACGGAAATAGGCACGGGCGCTTTCCAGAACAACAAGGCGATGACGGAAATCGTGCTGTGCGAGGGCTTAGCTAGAATCGGGAACTACGCCTTCCAAAACTGTACAAGTCTGCGAGCGCTCGAAATCCCACAGTCGGTGGAGGCAATCGGCGATTACGCCTTCCAAAACTGCACAAGCCTCGAAGGCGGCATTGCGGTGCCCGGCAGCGCAAGGACAATAGGGAGCGGCGCGTTTTACGGCTGCACAAACCTAGACGGCGCATTGACGCTGGCAAACGGTATCGTAGCCATTGGAAGCCAAGCGTTTTACAACTGCAGCAAGATGACAGGGGACCTAATAGTCCCGGACAGCGTTACGAGCATCGGCACACAGGCTTTTTACAACTGCTCAGGCTTCAACGGGCGGATCCAGCTTTCGGCAAACCTTGCGACAATCAACGCCAACGTGTTTTACGGCTGCGCAAACCTGACTGGCGAGCTGGTTGTACCGGACAAAGTAGTCACAGTGCAAAACTACGCGTTCCGAGGGATGCCGAAGCTGACAAGCGCCGTCATTGGCGAGAAGGTCACGCAGATTGGAAGCCAAGCGTTCTACGGGTGCACGGGCATAGCGGACATCACGTTCAAGGGGACGTCGGTGCCGACGCTGGCCGCCGCAAGCGAGCTGACGGTCATGACGAACCTCAAGACGGTATACGTCCCGAGGGAGGCGTACGCGGCCTATGTCAGCGCTTATTCGGCGAGGGTCCCAGCCGGGGTCGAGTTTTCCTATGAAACGCTCAGGATGCCGGTGCGCAACCTGCAGGCGGAAAAGGTATACAGCAAATCGGCCTACCTTTCCTGGTCGCCCCACACCAACGAATCCATCGTAAAATACAAAATTGAGCGAAACGGCTCGTTCCTGGGCGAGACTGCGGAGTGCTGCTTCTACGACACGGGCCTGGCTACGGGGCAGACCTACGCCTATCAAGTCTGCGGGCTGACTGCGGAAGGCGAGGAATCCGGCAAAGCGCCGGTTTCGGCGACTGCGGCAGCGCCGTCGGTCAACAGCATCAGAACGGACAACGTGCTGAACAAAGTTGGCGCAACGAACAGCTTCGTCTACATGGAAACGCCAAACACGAAGAACCACCTCCCGATGGGAGATGCGCAGACGGCCGGGCAGCTTTTCTACTTGCAGCCCGGAACGCAAAACCGCGTGCTGATCGGCAGCGCCGCCGTCAAGGCCGTTGCCGCCTCCACGGTGACGTACGCCGTCCACTGGGACATTGAAGGGGTCAACGCCGGCACCTACGACGTGGTTTTCGTCCTGACCGACGTGGACGGGGCATCAGCGGAGAAGACGGGGCAGGTAACCGTCGACCACTCTGTCCCCGAGAAAATCGTCAACGTTACGGCTGTAGGCGACATCAACGGTATAACGCTGTCCTGGTCAATGTCCAGCGAGGTCGACACCACGAAGTACAAGGTGTACAGGCGGTCAGAGATTGATGCCGGCTTCTACGCGCTGGCGTCAATAACAGGCCGCAACGTCTTGACGTACAGGGACGCAACCGTCGCCGCTGGCAGGCAGTACCATTACTACGTGACGGGCGTCAACGACTTTGGGCAGGAGGGCCCGGCGTCGGACGTGGCCTCGGCCATGAAAGGCGAGGACAACGAACCGCCCCAAGTCACAAAGCTGACGCCGGCGAACATGAGCTACATTTCAGGGAGCGCCACGGTGACGGCGACGGCGATAGACAACGTAGCCGTCACGAAGGTTGAGCTTTGCTATTCCACTGACGGCGGCGAAACATGGGTGCTCTTCCAAACAAAAGCCTCGGCGCCGTTTTCCGGCACGCTGGACACGACGGCATTTGCCGACGGGGTTGTCCGCGTTAGGGCAATTGCCTACGACGCCATGAACAACGTCAGCGACCCGCTTGCCTACGCGTACTGCATCGACAACACCGGGCCGGAGAAGGTCGCTTGGAGCGAGCCGCCGTACACCAGCACGTCCGTGACGGTGACCCTTGCATGGCGCGACGTGGCCGACGACGACATCAGCTTCTTCCGCGTGGAACGGAAGAACGCGGGCGGCGCCTACGCCGGCGTAGCGGACGTCAAGACGCTGGGCGCGAACATACTGAACCTGGCGCCAAGCACCGAGTACGTCTTCAGGGTTGTGGGGTACGACTTCCTGGGAAACCGGGGCACCCCTTCGGACGACCTTGCCGCGAGCACCGCCGTCGACACGACGGCACCGGTCGTGACGAACCTTTCCCCGCGCCCAACCAGCAGCGGGACGACGTACTACGCCGCCGGCGTCCAAGTGAGCGCCACGGCTGAGGACGACTACGCCGTAAAAACCATCGCCATCCAGGCGTCTGCGGACCAGGCAAGCTGGGGCACGGTGCACACCGCTGCATACGACGACCCTCAGAAGAAAAGGGCTGCCTCCTGCACGGTTGACCTCGCCGCATACAGCGAAGGGCCGATCTACGTCCGCGCCGTGGCCACCGACTTCGCCGGGAACGCCAGCGACGCGTCGCCCACGGCTCCGTTCGTGCAGTACATTGTCGACCGCACGCCCCCGGCTGCGCCTGCCGGCGTGCAGGCCTTGGGCAGGAACGGCGTCATTGAAGTGATGTGGCAAAAAGGCGCCGAACCCGACTTGAACAGGTACTCCGTCTACCGATCGACCCTCCCAGACAGCGGGTTCCTGAAGGTCGCATCGTCGCTTGCCTCCTTGAACTACATCGACCGGAGCGTGAACGAGGTGCAGGCCTACTACTACAAAGTGTCCGTCAACGATTTTGCGGGCAACGAGAGCGCACTGTCCGAAACCGTGTCCGCGCAGATATCAGCCGACGAAGAAGCGCCGGCCATCGTAAATGTTTTTCCAACCGAAGGCGAATGCATCGGTCCGGGGTACCGGACGGTCAGTGCCTACGCGACGGACAACAGGATGCTTGACGAAATCAGGATCGAATACAAAAAGGAAGGCGCAGAATACAGCTTGCTGCAGGTTTTCAGCGCAGTGAACAACCACGAGAAGACTGTGACGGCTGCAGTCCCGCTCGACGGTTTCGCCCACGGGGACGTTGTCTGGCTCAGGATAACAGCCACCGACAAATCCGGCAACGCGTCCGAGCCGAAAGAGGTTTCGTACACAGTCGACAAGGAAGCCCCAGTGGCGCTTGACCCTGTGGCCATATACGAGCCAGGAAGCGACCATGTGACAGTGTCGTGGGAAAGCGACCAGGCCAGCGACCTGATCGGCTACCGCATATACAGGAAAACCGCCGCAGGGGGCTACGCCCTCGTCGGTTCGCAGGCCATGTCCATCGGAAAGCTCAACTACGCTTTCACAGACTACTCCATTGCGCTGGCCAGGGAGCAGTACACTTACAGGATAGACGCCATGGACAATTCGGGGAACGTGTCAAGCGCGTACGCCAACCCGGTGGCCACTGACAACAGGAGCGCGCCGGTGGCTGTCATCACCTGCGACTCGGTCATGGAAGTCGGCGTGGAATACGAAATCGACGCCGCGCTGTCCGTTGCCGGCGCAAACATCGTGGCCTACGCCTTCGACTTCGGCGACGGCGCCACGTCCACAAGCAGGCGGGCCGTGCACAGGTACGCCGCAACTGGCACGTACTACGTTACCCTGACAGTTACTGACGAGGACGGCAACACGGGCTCGGCAGTGAGAACCGTCTCCGTGCGCGACCGGGCGGCGCTTGGGTACGCTGAAATCCGCATCGTGGACGGCGACGGGAAGCCGGTGCCCAACGCCCCGGTCTACTTTGACTTGGGCGAAGAGGACCAAGTGATCCGCGCAACCAACAGCAGCGGGTACGCGACGTTCACGGCTGAGGCGGGCAGGCACACCGTCGGCAGCATCATCCCCGACAACAACTGGCTCCCGGTAAAAAAGGACATAGTCGTCGCGGCGGGGGAAACAGCAAAGGCAACGATGACGCTGGTCCGCCAAACCATGATAGAGGGCTTCTTCGAAATAAAGCGCTTGACCTTCGAGGAAATCGTCGCTGCCGGCATCGACGTCTCCAAGCCTGAGAACCAGCACATCGCCAACATCACCGTAACACTGACCTACGGCATTGAAACGATAACCACTTCGTTCTACTACAACGGCACGACAGGCGCCTCGACTGCAAGGCCGATCATAGTCAGCGGCGGCAGCAACGGCAGCGGCGGCGGTGGGGGCATCTACGGCACCAGCAGCCGCGAATTGACACCGTACGTCATCGACACAGGCAGCGGCGGAGCAGGCGACCCCAGTTTGGACTACATAACCGTGGCGATTCTGGACATCCCAGTGGGCGTGGCCTTCCTAAAGGAGTTCTTTGACGTCAGCCTTACGATCGTCAACAACGCTTCCAGCGAATTTTCAATGACGGGCAACAGAATAACCCTGGACATCCCTGACGGGCTGACGATAATGGACACGGAGGTAAGCGAGGGCGGGCGAGTCGTCCTTGTGCCTGAAATACCGGGCCAGACGCAGAAGAAGATCACTTGGATACTGCGGGGCGACAAAACGGGCGAGTACCCGGTGGCTGCAGACTACGTGGGGACGCTGGCGCTGTTCAACGAAGAAATAACCGCAAGGTTTGCCAGCAGTTCCCCAATCAAGGTATACGGGGAGGAAGGCGTCGAGCTGATCCTTGAATACGAAGACACCGTGGACGACGGGTGGGTGTACTTCAACGTCGGGTTCCACAACTACCGCGATGGCGCAGAAGACGCATATGCCGACCTGCTGTCGCTGGAGGTTCCGGGTGCGGCGCCCTACGCCGCAAAGCGGAGCAGCGCAAGCGCCGGCGAATACGGCAGCGAGGGCAGCAAGTGGCGCCTTGAGGACTGGCGCTTGAGGGAAAGCATAGAGGGCGCCTTTGACCATCTGACAGTAAACCCCGGCGAAATCGTCTGGAAATACTACGCGTCGCCAATCGAGGCGTTTGCCACGTACATCAACGAGGACTTGCCTTGGGGCTCCGACAGCGAAGCGATCGGGTCGACGCTGGTCGACATCATGGTCAGAATCGAGGAAGACAGCGGGGTAAGCATACCGGTGCGCGTTGTTCCGATCGGCACGAAAAGGACCCACTTGATCGGCGACGGGCCTGTGCCGATAAGGTTCCCAGCGTCGGACGGCAGCAGCGGCGACCAGGCGCTCTGGCCTTCAGCGTACTCGGACGGGTTTTTCAGGAACGACAGCGTGAAATACAACCATACGCTTGCGCAGATGTCGCTTGGCCTTGCGCTGGCTGGTTTTTCCAGCAACGATGCGCTGAACAGGGCAAAGAACCTGCTCAGCGCATACCAGGACATGGAGTTCGGCGAAATCGAGCTCCACAATTACAGCAGGCTGCTAGACCAGGGCATCCCTGACGAAACCGCCTTTGCGTTTGCCCATAAAACTGTGGTTTTGGCAGGGCGGGAAGAGACCCTTGTCTCGGTTGTGGTCCGCGGGGGCAACTACGGCACCGAATGGGGGAGCAACTTCCATCTGGGCGACCCGGCGAACCCGGCAAGCGCAGCGCTGTCCCCGGAACACTATGGCTTTTACACCAGCGCCAGCGAAGTGAAGCAAGCGCTGGATGGATACGTAACAGAACACGGCCTTGCCGGCGCGAAGTTTTGGCTGGCCAGCTACAGCAGGGGCGCGGCGGTCGCGAATATTGTAGCAAAGCAGCTGATTGACGAAGGCAAAGACGTCTGCGCGTACCTGTTCGCAGTTCCGCAGGCGACGAAAATGCCAGCAGCCGACAAAAACCACCAGAGCATTTTCAACATCATCAACCCGGGCGACTTTGTCACAGACGTTGCAATGAGCAGCCTTCATGGCTCCAACGACTGGAAGTACAGGCGCTACGGGAGGGACATGGTCCTGCCGTCGGTCTATTCGGACAGCGGGTACATAGCAAAATACGTTGAAGTCAGGAGGCATCTAATCGGCTTTCCCAGATACAACCCGTATTACGAGGTTGGAAAAGACCACTTGAAAGCCCTGCTGGTCAAAGCAATGCCGAACACTTTGGCGTATGCGCCGATGCAAAACAGCCTAGCCGGTTTTGCGGCAGCCAACCTTAATGGGACAGGAAACGATGCCAGCGTGCTGGAGGAGTTGTTTGGTGCTGTCGGCTTGGGGCACATTTTCAGCGCGAAGCCCCCGGCAAAAGCGTCCGAAGCGGCAATTTACACAACAACGGGCATGATGGTCAACCACATGCCGGAATACTACGCAGCTTGGATGCAGTCGTTCCAGCCTGACGAATTGTACAAGGGCAAGGAATACCACAAGACGCTTTCAATATTGCTCAGGCGTCCCGTTGCGCCCGCCGGCAGAGGCGAACCGCTGCTCGACGCAGTCGGCGCCAGTGTTGTTGTAAGGTCGCCTGCCGACGAAGTTGTTCTGAACATAACAGGCGGTGAAATTGTTGAGCAGAAAATAGCGGCAGTGCTTGATGGCGACCTGGTTTCGGTTTACCTGCCTGGTGACGAGGATTACACGGTTGAGATAATTCCGGACGAGGATTCCGTCATGAGCTATTCAGTCGCAGAATACGCAGGGCGGGAACTGGCGCGCATGGTTGAAATGGACAACATTGCCGTGCAGCAGGGCGAGGCTGTGACAGGCAGCGTTGCCGGGGCGGCAGGCGCGGATGCAACAAGCTATCAGCTCAGCGCGGGCGGCAATGTAATAGAAGGCGTTGACGTGAATGACGTTTCTGCAAGCGACGCGGTATACGTAAACGTCAACTGCGCTGTAGCAGGGGACGGGGCCGCCGAGGGCGACGGGCTGAAAATAGCAGGCCAGTACTTCAGTTTGACCGCATACGCCTTTGAGGGCAGCGAGTTCTCAGGCTGGTATGAAGGCGGCAGCTTGGTTTCAAAAAACGAAAACTATGTCTTTGCGGCTGAAAACGACAGAAGCATCGTTGCGCGGTTTATAAAAGAGGGCGAAGGATTTTTGTGCGGCGACGTGGACGGAAACGGGCGGGTAGCGCCGATGGACGCTTCGCTGCTGTCGCGCTACTTGGCAGGCTGGCCGGGCATCGTGATAAACAGGGCCGCCGCCGACGTGGACGGCGACGGCGAGGTCACGCCCCTCGACCTGATGATACTGCAGAGGCACATAGCCGGCTGGCCAGGCTACGAGGTGCTCCCGTACCAGCCATGACAAAAGGGTGACAAAAGGGGACGGTTCCTGTGTCACGCCCGAGCCGTGAATCCACATTGCGATAGGAAATAAAAAAGAACCAGAGCCGTGCCCGAAGAAGATTTGGGCACGGCTTTTAATGTGGGCAGCCGTAAAAATATTTTGACAGACATAGTTCGCATATGTATAATTTACATAACAAATCTAGCACTAGTTCAAAAAAGCAAAGGAGCGAGCCATGTTAAAAAAACCATATCGACTAATATCATTCATTTTAATAACCATGTTAATTTTCGGGGCTTTTCCAATGATGGAATATCCCGTGTTGGCGGCGAGTGACAGCAAGTACGACCTGAACAAGGACGGCGTGGTTGACAGCCTCGACTTGAGCATCCTGCAGCTCTACATGGGCTTCTCTGAGGATTTTGGCGGGTGGCTGACTTACACAGCAGCCAGCGACACGGCAGGCAACCCGGTATACCCTTACATGTGCGACTTCGACGGTGACGGGGCGGTCAGCCCCATCGACGCGGCAATTTTGACGCAGAACTACAGCGTCACATACAGCAAGTACGACCTGAACAAGGACGGGGTGGTCGATTCCGTCGACCTGTACATCGCCAAGTGGTACTACGGCATAAACAGCGACAACCCCAAGTGGGACACTTGGGCCAAGTACAGCGATTCCAAAGGCAACCCCATAACAGCGAGCTTGTGCGACGTCAACGACGACGGGGACGTCAACATGTTCGACCTGCTGGACATATACGCTAGGTACACCGTCCCGGATATATACGGCGCCTACGACCTGAACAAGGACGGCAAAGTTGACAGCCTCGACATGGGCATCCTGCAGCTCTACATGGGGCTATCCGAGGGCGATGTGGACTGGTTCGCCTACACGGCAGCCAGCGACACGGCAGGCAACCCGGTATACCCGTACATGTGCGACTTCGTGGTCGACGGCACCATCGACATGCTGGACATGGCTGAACTGTTCAGCAATTACACAGAGCCGGAGGAGCAGTACAGCAAGTACGACCTGAACAAGGACGGGGTGGTCGATTCCGTCGACCTTTACATCGCTTATAGGTGCGCCAGATTCACAAGCAGCGACCCGGGGTGGGACAGCTTTGCGTTGTACCTTGATTCCAAAGGCAGCCCTATTACGCAAAGCTTGTGCGACGTCAACGGCGACGATGTGGTCGACATACTGGATCTCGTCGCCATAATTGCCAATTACACAGTCCCGGACCCGTGCAGCGTCTACGACCTGAACAAGGACGGGGTGGTCGACAGCCTCGACATGGACATCCTGTACCTCTACATGGGGCTTTCCGAGAGCGATGTGGACTGGTTCGCCTTCACAGCAGCCAGCGACACGGCAGGAAAGCCGGTGTTCCCGTACATGTGCGACTTCGACGGCGACGGCGAAATCAGCCTGTCCGACGCGGCAATCTTGTTTGAGAACTACACCGTCATTTACAGCGCCTACGACCTGAACAAGGACGGCAAAGTCGACGGCCTCGACTTGAGCATCCTGCAGCTCTACATGGGCTTCTCCGAGGATATGGACGGGTGGCTGACTTACACCGCAGCCAGCGACACGGCAGGCAACCCGATATACCCTTACATGTGCGACTTCGACGGAGACGGGGCAGTCAGCCCCATTGACGCAGCGATTTTGATGCAGAACTACAACGTCTTCAGCAAGTACGACCTGAACAAGGACAGGGTAATAGACAGCCTCGACCTGTACATCGCAGTGAGGTACGCCGGTTTTACAAGCAGCGACCCGGGGTGGGACAGTTTAGCTAAGTTCCATGATTCCAAAGGCAGTCCGATTACGCCAAGCTTGTGCGACGTCAACGGCGACGAGGTAGTCAACATGCTTGACCTGATCGACATTTATATCAGGTACACAGTTCCTGACACATGCGACATTTGTGACTTCAACAAAGACGGCGAGATCGACGACCTTGACATGGCCATACTGTTAATGTACATGGGACTCTCCGAGGACGACGCCGGCTGGTACACCTACACGACAGCCAGCGACACAACCGGCAAGCCGATATACCCGTACATGTGCGACTTCTCTTGCCCTGACGGAGTTATCGACATACTGGACGTGATTGAGCTGCAAAAGATGTATACGGTTCAGGCAGACGAAACGGTCAAGTTGAGCATCCGCACGGATCCGGTTAGCTATATCACAGGGGACGTGGAATACATCCTGTTTGTTCGAAATGCAGCTGATGTACAGGAAATTACAATTGATTTTTTTGTAGACGGCAATATGCTGACCAGCAGAGACCTAGCAGTGTTTTCACCGTTTGAATCACCGAAAGGCATATTGTGGGTAAATGCAGGAAGTGGCGTCTGGCATGGCACAATTGCTTTAACGATCCGACCCGAAACAACCCTGCTTACTTCGATTGAACCTGTTGACATCGCCAAACTCGTTTTCGCACCGCGAGCACCAGGCGAAGCAACCCTCACGCTTGCCAATGCAAAGGCTATAGGGTCAGACGGAACGAAGGAGGTTGATCTTGACGCAATCATTGAATTGGGCAATGCTACGACTAAGATTGAGTTGATTTATTCAAAATACGACTTGAACAGGGACGGCATTATCGATGCATTGGATCTCGGCATAATGCTTCTTTACTGCGGTTTTGACAATGATTCCATTGACTGGGGCACACTGTTCAAGGTTAATGATTCCCAAGGAAGGGGTGTAGCGGCGAGCAAGTGCGACGTCAACGGAGACGGGCTGATAGACATGCTCGACTTGATAGACCTCTTGATACACTACACCAAATGAGGATTAAGGAGGAACCAACACCATGTCAAAGAAACCATATCGGCTAATAACAATTATACTAGCAGTGATGCTAGTCTTCGGGGCTTTCTCAATGATTGGGACCGCAGCAGTAAACAGCATGTCTGCCCTTGACGAGCCGATGATTAAGGTCGCTAGCGGCTCGGGCAAAGCCGGCGACGCCGTAGACGTCGCCATTAGCCTTGAAAACAACCCAGGAGTCGCGTCGATGCGCCTTTTGGTCGGGTACGACACATCATCGCTGAAGCTGGTCAAGGTCGAGGACAAAGGGCTGCTTGGGAGCGCGGCGCACTACATGGGCCCCGAATTTGCCCAGCCCTACACACTGCTTTGGAGCAACGGCACGGCAAAGACGAACTTCACAGCAAACGGGACAATTGCAGTGCTTCAGTTTGAAATCCTGCAGGGCGCTAAGAGCTCGCAGGTGACAGTGACGTACAATGCCAGAAGCGACATCCACAACGTCGATTTGAAGCCTGTAAGCTTTGCAACAGAGAATGGCACGGTTTCGGTTGCGGCGGTGCCGTCGCCCACTCCAGCCGGGGGCGGCTCGGGTTCGGGAGGCTCAGTGCCTGCATCGACGGGGAGCATCTACGACCTGAACGGGGACTCAAAAGTGGATTCAAAGGATTTTGCTATATTGCTGTTGTATTGCGGCTTTGACAAGAGTTCCTCTAATTGGAGCACGCTGGCCAAGGTTAAGGATTCCAAAGGCAAGGGCATTACGGCCAGCTCATGCGACGTCAACAGGGATGGGGTGATAGACATGCTCGACTTGATAGACCTTTTCATACATTACACGAAGTAGAAACGCGAGTTAAAGGCCGAAAATTTATAAGTGGAAAATTACACAAAAAATCAACAAAACGGTTGATTTTGCCAAACAATTATGATATATTGTGTATAATTACACACATATATACACGTGCAATCAAACAAGCAAGGAGGTGGCTGGCAAAAAAATACAAATGAGATGAGCAGGAGCCGGGATAACCACGTTCCCATCAGCAAAAACGCGGCTGAAAACAGAGAACCATAACTCCAGAATAAAAGAGGCTGAAAACGTCGAACCACAACGACATAACAAATGGGGCAGAATCTTTTAGGAAGGAGTTTTTTTAATGCAAACGAAACGATTTAAAACAAAAATGTCATTAATTTTGACAATTGCTCTGATATTTAGCACATTGCCCGGCGTGGCATTGAACGTGATTGCGACTGATGGCGAGTCGTCAGTGCTGCCTGACCACTTGATAATCAACCAAGCCTATGGCAACGGCAAAAACGCCGATGGTTCGGTCTCGCATTCATTTATTGAAATATACAACCCTACTGAAACCGAGGTTGACCTGTCCGGCTGGTCGCTTCAGTACGCTGAAAACGGCGCATCATGGTCAAAGCTGGACCTGAACGGCGTTATTTTGCCAAGCACTTCGTATTTAATCCGCGCAAACGGTGGCCGCACGATAAACACGCGATATGAAATATATTACGCAGACGAAGAATGGCCTTTGATCATCAGCAATGATTCATTCAAGTTTGCGCTTGTGAACCACCAAGATGCTCTGTCTGTATACAATCCGACAGATGCCAACGGTGTTGTCGATCTCCTCGGTGCATACAACGCGCCGGCAATTCCCCTTGATTACGGAGAGGGCAGCGGGCCAAAATCAGGTGTATCCAAGCAGAAGTCTGCCCGCCGGAACGGATTTACGGACACGGACGACAATACAGCTGACTTTGAAATAATCGACTACCGATCGCCGGACATAAACCATCCGAATTACAACGCGTCAGGCGTTTCAGACGACAAGCTGCTTGAAGTGCGCCCCCGTTCGTCCAGGGACGGCGTTTGGGTGGCGGGCGACAAGTCGCCGCTGCCGGTTGCGCCAGATGTGGTGTCGATCAGCTTCGGCAAACCTGCCGGACTTTACGAAAACCAGTTTGATTTGGAATTGGGCATCGTTGCTGCGGATACTGGATCCGCTTCGGGATATGTCATACGCTATACCTTGGATGGGGAAGACCCGACAGCCGGCTCGCCTGTATATGCAAGCCCTCTGACAATGAAGGATCGTACTGCCGACCACGAAGTCATGGTGCAAAAAACGCATACGACAAGCGCACTTTCGATGCACGGGACATATGTGCGTCCGGATCTCGGAACGGTATTCAAGGGGACAGTGGTAAAAGCACAGGTGTTCGACACAGGAGGAAATCCCGTTACGGGAGTCGCGACAAATTCTTATTTCGTGAACGGCAACATCTTTAGCCGCTATGGCAATCTGCCGATCATTTCAGTTGCGACTCCGGCAGACTATTTCTTTGATCTTGGCACAGGCATATATGTAAGAGGGGATTATGAAAACGACCCCAACTATATTTACCCTGACAACCGACCGGAATGGAACGGGGTCGTGTGGAACTGGGATCAGAGCTGGGAACGGCCGGTCCACTTCGAGATGTTCGACCCGGCTGCCGGGTATAATCGAGTCGTCTCCCAGGGCATGGGTGTGCGCATCCACGGCGGAGTGTCGCGAAACAGCGCACAGAAATCCCTGCGTTTCTACGCCCGCAACGGAATGGTTGAAAACCTGCCTCTTCACAATGGTGCCAGCAGCGTCGACTACGACTTGTTTCAAGGGGAGGCAAAGGATTATAAAGGGAACGCCATAAACGATTTCCAGCGTTTTACGATACGCGCCCATGGCAACGACATAGCTTCCGCCATGTTACGTGACTCCTTGGTCAATGTGATCGCAAGAGATTTCTCGAACGAAACGCAAGCCTACCGCCCGGTTGTGGCATTCCTCAACGGCGAGTACTGGGGCCTTTACCAGATGACCGAAAGGTACGACGACCGCTATTTGGAATCGCACTACGGAGGCAACAAGGACTACTACGACATTCTTGAAAACCCAAGCACGATAGAAATGACGGACGCAAACGGCACGGAGGAATCAAGGTCTTATTTCCTTGCAACTGTCAGCGAGATCAACAAGATAGCCAACATGAACACACCTGAAGCATATGCCAAGGTGCTGGAATACGTCGATGAAGACAGCCTGATCGACTACACCGTGATTAAGACGTTCATTGGTGACAACGACTGGGTTAACCGGACCAACTACAACAAGAAACGCCACGGCAACAACAACGAGATGTGGCGCTACACCGGGGCGCCTACAGGCAGTCCGGGGCAGGACGGCAGGTACCGCTTCCTGCTGAAGGACAGCGACATGGCTTTCATCGGCGGCCTTGGCGAAAACGGCGGCGGAGAGGGGGCCGGTTCACAGGGCATGGCCTTCGATTCCATAGCGGAAATACTGCAGGGGGCGGCGCTGCAAAATCACTACTTCTTTGGGAAATTGATGCAAAACAGCGAGTTCAAGGCAAAATTCATCAATCGGTATATGGATCTTTTGAACACTGACCTGAGTTTTGAAACCATGGGAGAGGTGCTAAATCAAATCGCGGAAGAAATCAAGCCCGTTGTGCCGGAGCAAAAACAGCGCTGGAATTACACGCTTGACTTGGCAAGCTGGCAAAATGAAATTAATTGGATAAAGGCTCATATGGCTGCCCGCACAAGCCAAGATCCTGCAATAAGCGGAATAACAAAAGGCTTGAACGCGTTGGCAAACGCCAGCCGCGCCCAGCTTGCCATAACTGAACCCGACAATGGTTCAATCACGCTGAACGGCATGGACCTGACGTACAGCGAATCTGTTTGGTCAGGCACTTACTATGCGGGTTTTGAGCAGACGGTTAAAGCCGCCGCAGCCCCCGGGTACAAACTCAAGCATTTTGTCGTCAACGGCGTTGAGGTGCCAGAGCCGGCGTACACTTTCACGATGCCTGCGGAAGGGGCTGCCATTGAAGCGGTGTTTGAGGAGAGGGGTGAAAACCCCGAGTATCCGCCGCTGATTATCAACCAGGCAGCTGCCGTAAACGAAGTCACAGACGGCAGTGCAGACGGCGCATTGTCACACGGGTTCGTTGAAATATACAACCCCACAGATGAGCCTTTCGACATCAGCGGATGGTCATTGCAGTATATGAAAAACGGCGACACAAGCTGGCAAGTCCTAAACCTTGCCGGCGGCGAGGGCGGCGTTCTCCCGCCGCGTCACTCCTACTTGATTCGCATGAAAAGCGAAGTGCCGCCGAACACAGCAAACCGCTTGCTTCTAAGCAACATCGCAACTGAGTGGCCAGTTGGGCCTTATGGGTTTGACCAAGAATGGGCGGGCATAGCTGGTTTTGGAAACAGTTCATTCATGTACGCGCTGGTTGCAAATCAGAATCAATTGCCATACGGGATGCCCGATGTTGCAGATGGCGTCGTGGATTTCGTCGGTGCGGGCAATGACATTAAAGCGGATTTTCAATGGGGCACATATGAAGTGATCAAAATGTCGAAGCAACAGTCAGTGCGGCGCACTGATTTTGTCAACACCTTTGACAATTTTGCTGACTTTACAAACATTGACTACCGATATCAATCAGCGGCAGTGCGCCCGGCTGGTTTGACTACAGCGACAAACAGCTCGGGAATAACAGACGAGGAATTCCTCGCGTACCGCCCGCGTTCCTTGGTGGACGGAGCATGGCCTTTAGGCGGAGGAAGCGATTACCCTGATAACCCGTCAGTGATAATCAACCAAGCCATCGGTATCGGCGACGTGGCAAACGACAGCTCGCCGGGCGCAGTCGAATACTCGTTTGTCGAGCTTTACAACCCGACGGATGCGGCTGTTGACGTATCGGGATGGTCGTTGCAATACGCCGAAAGCGGAACCAGCTGGGTTATGCTCAAGCTTTCAGGGGAAATCCCGGCAAAGAATTCATATCTTGTGAGGGCAAACGGCGCCAGCCCAAATGCACGGCTGTTCATCCCGGATGCC
Source organism: Clostridiales bacterium (assembly GCA_009782285.1). Classification (GTDB taxonomy): domain Bacteria; phylum Bacillota; class Clostridia; order Peptostreptococcales; family Anaerovoracaceae; genus WRJK01. The sequence continues at coordinate 8,419 of WRJK01000016.1, read as the reverse complement.
GATCTGGACTGGGACGGCGTCATCATAAGCAACAGGGCGTTCAAGATTGCCCTTGTGTCCAATCAGGTTTTGCTCGAGGTCAAGGAACCAACGGCGGCTGACGGAGTGATGGATCTTGTCGGCGCGGACAACCCAAATAATTTTGCGGACTATTGGTGGGGCAGCGGCGCAGTTGCAAAATTTTCCAAGCAGCAAGCCGTGCGCCGGGTGGATTTTGTCAACACTTTTGACAATAAGAGCGACTTTGTTTCCATCGACTACCGCACTGCAGATATAAATGAGTTTTATCCACGATCCCTCGCGGACGGCGCTTGGCCTTCAGGCGGGGGCAATCCCGGGTACTTGCCAAACCATTTGATAATCAACCAAGCAGCCGGCATCGGCGACATCACCACGGACAGCTCTGACAAGGCGATTGAATACTCCTTCGTTGAGCTTTACAACCCGACTGACAAAGCGACAGACGTTTCGGGCTGGTCGCTGCAATACGCAGAAAGCGGCAGTGAGTGGACGATGTGCAAACTCGAAGGGGTAATCCTTCCTCGGACTTCTTACCTGGTGCGGGCAACGAAGAACGGGCCAAACCTGCCAGGGACAAGGTTGTTTATCCCCGATGCGGATATGGATTGGGGAGATGTAGTAATCAGCAACAGAGTTTTTAAATTCGCGCTGGTCAACCATCAGAACCCACTGACCGTCTATAACCCGGCTGCTGCACAGGGCGTTGTCGACCTAGTTGGCGCAAACAACAGCGAAGAAGCCGACTGGTTCGAGGGCTCAGGGCCTGCCAGCAAGATGTCAAAGCAACAGGCAGCCCGCCGCATAAATTTCTCGGATTACGATCAGAATTGGTACGATTTTGAAGCGGCAGACTACAGGTCGACGGGCAAGGCGGGCCAAAACATTGAAACATACCGTCCGCGCTGGTCCGGAGACGGCGCTTGGGGCCTTGATCTGACGCCGCCGCCGCCTCCTCCGAGTACCGAAGGGACAATAGTATTCAACAAACCCGCAGGCATTTATCCTGCTGCGTTTGGTTTGGAACTTTCAACGACGTCGGCAGGCGCCGTAATCAGGTATACCCTTGACGGCGAGGACCCGACAAGCGAGTCGGCTGAGTATACCGCACCGCTGCCGATGACAGAGCGCATTGCAGGGACAGGGGGCGACCCGCACAAGCTCCTCTGGAATTTGAGGACGACAGGGCCACGGAACGAAATGCCTTCCTATAGCCGCGATGATATCGGTGCACTCTTCAGGGGCACAGTCGTCAAGGCAAGGCTGTTTGGCAGTGACGGCGAACCGGTTTCGGATATTTATGTCAATTCGTACTTCGTGAACGGGGACGTCGCAGCACTGTATGGCGAGCTTCCAGTTGTATCCATGTCGACGCCGGCAGGGTACCTGTTTGACAACGAAAACAACGGGATATATGTCAAAGGCGTTGAAAGCAGCGACGGCCTTGACAGCGGCCCTTACAACTTCGACCAGAAGGGCAGCGAATGGGAAAGGCCCGTGTATTTTGAGATGTTCGATCCTGCATCCGGCGCCGGCTGGGAAACCCACGCAGTGGTCGATCAGGGCATGGGGCTTCGCATTCACGGAGGTGCTTCAAGGCACTTCCCGCAGAAATCCCTGCGCTTCTATGCGCGTACGGGCTCGCTCAGCACCAATGTGGACGATGCAAACGACGGCATCCTGCAGGTCATTAACGGGAGCAATTCCGTCAATTACGACATGTTCAACGGCGGTGCAAGCAGTGCAGGCGGCAATGCGCTGACAGGAGGCTTTAAGCGCTTCATGCTCCGTGCAGGCGGCAACGACGCCGAAAAATCGTTCATTCGCGATGCAATAAGCAGCTCACTAACCAGTGGCGTTGACACAATTGAAACGCAAGGCTACCGGCCTGCTGTGCTTTTCATCAACGGCGAATTCTGGGGCGTGTTTGAAATGCTCGAACGCTTTGACGACGAATACTTGGCGCAGCATTTCGGCGGAAATTCCAGCGATTACAGGATACTGGAAAACCCGAGCGGCATTGGAAAAACATCTGCCGACGACAACGACCTGGACGCAATTGCCTACTACGAAACGACAATAGCGGCTGTAGAGGGCATAACCGACATGAACACCCAAGAGGCTTATGAAATGCTTGAAGGCATAGTTGACATTGACAGCCTCATCGATTACGTTGTCATTGAAACACTTGGCGGCAACACCGACTGGGTGCAGTTCAGCGGCACTTGGGAATCGTATTTCGGCACCTTCGTGTACAACGGCAACAACCAGCGCATGTGGTACTACACAGGGGCGGACGACGGCCAGCCCGGACATGACGGCAGGTTCCGCTGGATGCTTTACGATACGGACAAGTCGTGGGGCTATGAGGATTCAAATCAAGGCCAGGCAGGCTACAACACTATTGCAGACACTTTGATTCAGCCGGGAACAGGCACGCCAAACGACAATCTTTATTTTTTCCGCAAGCTGATGGAAAACGACGCGTTCAGGTTCAAGTTTGTCAGCCGTTACCTAGAGGCTCTCGACGAATGGCTTGACCTCAGCGTAATGACTGAGACCGTGGACGATCTGGCGGCAGAGATAGCGGCTGCTCTCGTTCAGCACAGGATCAGGTGGCCATATACCTACAACGAAGCGAAATGGGCTACAGAAATAAGCGGGATTAAATCTTGGATGGCTGCCCGCGCAAACCCAAGCGGGGCTTTTGTCAAAGCACTGAAGGGGTACGCAGACGTTCCGGGCTATGAGCAGGCAGCAATATACACTGCGGCATATGCCGGCGAACCTGATTCGCTTCCACAGACCGTTGAACTGAAGGCCGACGGCGGCACAGCAGTCCAAGCGGCAGTCCTGTGGGACGTGGAGAAGTTCCTTGCTGCTGAAGCTTACGACACGATTGCATTGACCGGCACTGCAGTCGGCAGCGGCACGCCTGTAACGGCAGTTATCGAAGTCATCCCGCGCGGACTGGTGTACTATATTGATTCCGGGACTCTGACCGACTATCAGGGATGGGGAATGCTGTACAAATACGGCATGCCGCCAAACATAACAGACGAATGGAAAACGGAGCCCTACGCGCCTTCGGCAGCCTATAACGCCGTAAAAGCGCTGGTTGGGGGACGGCTGCTGAACAATGTGCCCGACAGGCTTTACGCCGAATCCTACCCTGCAGGCAGCAGGTGGGGAGTAGAGCCGGAAGGCATACTGTTCCCGGTTGCCTATGTTGACGAACCGCTCAACAAAAAGCTCGCGTCTGGTTTTGTCGGCAACGGCGGCAGTTCAGAGGGCGCTCCCGAAAGCCTAGAGTACAAGCTGTACCTGCCGGCTGGCGAATACAAGATAACAACAGGGCATTTCTGCTGGTGGAGCCCGACATTCGACGATGTCACAGGCGAGCCAACCGGGGGATATCCACGGGAGATGGAGGTGCGCTTAAACGGCGTGCCGTGTTGCACCCCGTTCGAGTTTTCAAAATTTGGCGACTCGGACGTATTGACATTCGACTATCACCATGCCTCTGACGGCGAACTCACTATTGATATTAAATGGACCAAGGGCGACGGTCAAGTGGTTTCGTTCATAGGTGTGCAGGATGTGGGCGGCGATGAGGTGATTGGCACCGTCAAGGATGTATACGCAGCGTACGTAGGAGAGGCCGATTCGCTTCCGAGGACGGTTGACCTGCTCTACAAGAGCGGGATTACAGAAAATGCAGAAGTAGTATGGGACGTGGCACCGTTCTCGACCGCAAAAGCCTTCGACACAGTAGCGTTAACCGGCACAGTCAAAGACGGTGCATATGCGGTTGAGGTTGCAATCGAAGTGATTCCCAGGGAACTTGTGTATTATGTAGACGCAGGCACTGCACAGATATATAAAGACGGCTTGCCTGTATACCCAGGAACGGTTGAATCCCTCCCTGACGATGGAGTTCAATACGGCAACGGTACGGCATTCACAGCCTCAGCTGCGTATGGGCCTGTGGTTGAAAAGCTGGCAGAAGACGGCTGGCAGCTTCGCAATGGCGCGTCCGACCAACTATTTGACGGCACATGGGGGTTGAACCCTGATGCGTACCAATTCCCGGTGTCCCATGTTAACCCTGCCGTAGGGCAGAAACTAGCGACTGGTTATGTCGGCTGGGACGACAGGGACGGTGACGATTATGAGACAAGAAACAAATACATTGAATACACGCTTTATCTTCCTGAAGGCGATTACAGCATCACAACCGGGCACTACTGCTGGTGGAGCCTGATGTATGACGACGAAGGAAAACCGAACGGCGGTTATCCGCGCACAATGGAGGTTCTGTTCAACGGTGAAGCCCCCGAAGGAGGGACAGCATTCACTTTCAAGGATTTGGGCGACTTCATGGTGAAGACATACAACTTTTCACAAAAGGCAAGCGGTCTTCTCAGCATCTCAATTCCTGCGCTTCTGGGCGGAGACGGAGCAACCTTGTCGTTCATCGGAGTTGAGGACGCCACTGGTGAACATGCAGACGACATCGTTGAAATAAAGCCGGTTTACGCGGCTGCGTATCTCGGTGAGGAAGCCTCGCTTCCGCAGACGGTGGAAGCGTTGTTCAGGAGCGGCAAGACAGAACCTGTGGAGGTGTCATGGGATACAGTGCCGTTCACAAATGCTGACGCATACGAAAAAATTGCATTAACAGGAACTGTTGAGGGCAGCAGTTTGACAGCGGCAGCGACAATAGAGGTTGTTCCAAGAAACTTGTTATACTTCATTGACGCAGGTACAGTAGGCGTATACCCGCCTATAAACGAATGGCTGCAAGGAAACGTGCTGGAAGTGGAAGTGGTTGACGGCGAAGCGAAATACCAGCCGGCGCCGGGGCCTGTGGGCTCGCCTGCATACGACGCAGTTGCCGCGAAGCTGGCAGGAGACGGCAAAAGCTTGCTGAACGAAGCGTCAGACAAGCTGTACAGCGGAACATGGGGCCTGGCTCAGGATGCCTATCAGTTCCCGGTGGCCTATCTTGGTTCATCTGACGGCAAGCTGTCGACGGGCTACGTGGGCTGGGACCTCAGGCCATGGGATCCGACTTATGACGATAAAAACGCCTACATCGAATACGTCTTGGAATTGCCGGCCGGTGAATACCTTATTTCAACGGGTCACTACTGCTGGTGGGATCCGGAGTATGACGAAGATAATATTTTAATAGGCGGGCTGCCCCGCACGATGGAAGTCCTGTTCAACGGCAAGGTTCCGGATGGGGGAATGCCTTTCACTTTCAACGGATTTGGACAGAATAAAATCGTCACATACAGCTTCGTGCAAGAAGAAGCCGGCAATGTAAGCATCAGGAGCGCGGCAGTCAGCGGAGACGGGCCGACATTGACGTTCATCGGAATTGAGGCTGTAGAAAGAGACAGCATCGTTTCCATAGTTGGAGACAGCAGCATGTATGTTGCGGCATATGCCGGCGAACCAGAAACCCTTCCCGAGAAAGTGGAGGTGCTTTTTGAGAGCGGAGCCACGGGCATGGCAGATATTGTTTGGGACAACGGACCGTTCTTGGATGCCGAACTGTATGACATAGTTTCGCTAGCCGGAACAGTAAAAGGCAGCGACCTCGCAGTGACCGCCGACGTTGAGGTCATCCCGCGAGATTTGCGGTACTTCATCGATGCAGGTACGATTGGCACGTACCCGTACATCAATGAGTGGCTGCAGGACGGTGTGCTGAAAGTTGACGTAACCGGCGGAGAAATCATTTATACGCCGGCACCGGGGCCTGCGGGCTCGCCTGCATACAACGCAGTTGTGGCGAAGCTTGCGGAGGACGGCGAAGCGCTGCTAAACGAAGCATCTGATAAATTGTACGGCGGCGCATGGGGCTTAAACCCAGAGGCGTATCAATTCCCGGTGGCCTACCTTACACCGCTCAACAGGAAGCTGACCACAGGCTACGTGGGTTGGGACCTCAGACCATGGGATATGGACTACGACGGAAAGAACACCTACATTGAGTACAAGCTGGCTCTGCCGAAAGGCGCGTACCGGATCACCACAGGGCATTACTGCTGGTGGGACAAGTCAGAGGACGGTGGGTACCCTCGCGAGATGGCGGTGCAGTTTGACGGCGTCATTGTTGGCAAATTGGTTGATTTCGACACGTTCGGGCAGAATAAAGTTGCATCTTTCGGCCATTACCAAGAGGAAGACGGCGAATTGGCCATCAGGATACTCACCACAGAAGGGGACGGCGCAGTCCTGTCCTTCATAGGCGTACAGGAAGTTGAAGTTCCAGACACCCCATTCCATACTGTGACGTTCATGGATGGGGAAACAGTGTTGAACGTGCAGCAAGTAAGGCACGAAGCTCCGGCACTGGCGCCTGAGCCCCCGGAAAAAGAGGGGTATGCCTTTGTTGGTTGGGACGTCAGCTTCAAATGCGTAACTTCAGACTTGACTGTAAACGCCCAGTATGAAGCAATAATAGACCGCATCGTCAGTCTAGAAGGCAAAACCAGCTTTTACGAGGCGGTTTACATCGGCGGTGACGACCTTCCAAACCTTCCGGGAACCATAAGGGCATTGTACAATAGCGGCAAAACGGAAAACGTGGACGTTGTTTGGGACTACGAGCTGCTTGCTGATGCAGGAGCGTACAGTTTGGTTGTGTTGACAGGAACAATAGAGGGCAGCGACTTGACGCTCACGGCAAGGGTTGAAATGATCCCGCAGGATTTGGTTATCTTCGTTGACGCAGGGACAAACGGTGCGGTGCCATGGACAACGTACGTGGAGCAGACTGAAGACGGTGAAAGCTACGTCGGCGGGCCGAGCACCGACGTATCGGCTGCCTATGATTTGATCTCCGCGAAGTTGGCAGAAGACGGCAAATCTTTGCTCAATGAAGTGCCGGACAAGTTTTACGGCGGGGACTGGGGGCTAAACGAAGAAGCTTACCAATTCCAAGTAGCTTTCCTGGATTCTCCTGACTTGAAGCTGTCCACCGGGTACGTTGGATTCGACGACTGGGAAATATACGGCGACAAGAATCAATTTATCGAATACACGCTTGAGTTGAAACGAGGAGATTACATCATCACTACCGGACACTACTGCTGGTGGGGCCCGATGTACGATGATGTAGGCGAACAGAACGGTGGGTACCCGCGCGAAATGGAAATAATGTTCAACGGTGTGACTGTTGAGGCACCATTCACGTTAAGCGCTTTCGGGCAGAACCGCGTATGCTCGCACAGTTACAAGCAGATTGAAGACGGCAAGCTCGTCATCAGGGTTTCCACTGTCAGCGGCGACGGTGCTGTACTGTCGTTCATCGGCGTTCAGGACGTGACGGCGCCAGCCTTTATGTACGGGGACGTGGACGACAATGGGCGCGTGGCTCCCATGGACGCCTCACTGCTGTCGCGCTACTTGGCAGACTGGCCCGGCATAGTGATAAACAAAGCTGCCGCCGACGTGAACGCCGACGGCGAGATCACGACACTAGACCTGACCATACTGCAGCGGCACATAGCGGGCTGGCCCGGCTACGAGACGCTCCCGTACCAGCCGTGACAAAAGGGGACGGTTCCTGTGTCACGATCCAAACCGTGAAAACCACATTATGCTAATATGAACCGGAGCCGTGCCCGAATTGGATTTGGGCACGGCTTCTGGCTTGTGCGCTTGTGCGCCATGGCACAAAGTTTTCGCAATACCGTTGATTTTGCCGCTGGATTTCTATATACTGTTCACATCGGGACAATTCTTTTAGAGCTTGAAAGGGATGGGGAGCAGAAATGAAGAAACTACCGCTCGGGATACAGAATTTCCGCAAAATAAGGGAAGGCGGCTACGTCTACGTCGACAAGACCCAGTATGTTTACAACATCATAAACGACGGGAACTACTATTTCCTTTCGCGCCCTAGGAGGTTCGGGAAATCGCTGCTGCTGGACACCATAGGCGAAGCCTTCAGCGGGGACAAAGAGCTTTTTAAAGGGCTTTGGATATACGGTTCGGACTACGGCTTCGAGAAGCACCCGGTCATCAGGCTCGACATGAGCAACATCGCGAACGAGACGCCAGAGATGCTGAAAGATTTACTCTCTAAAACTTTGCTCAAGCAAGTTAAAAAAGAAAGATTTGATATTGATTATGACGTGCCCTCAGAAATGTTCAAAAATCTGATAGAGGAACTGCACGAAAAATACAACCAGACGGTAGTCGTCCTTATCGACGAGTACGACAAGCCCATACTGGACCGCCTCGGCGACATAAAGACGGCAGAAGCCAACAAAGACGTGCTGGGGGGGTTCTACGGCATCCTCAAGTCGATGGACCCGCACCTGAGGCTCACGTTCATCACGGGGGTCACCAAGTTCACGAAGGCTTCAGTGTTTTCAGAGCT
>WRJK01000015.1 GCA_009782285.1 Clostridiales bacterium | reverse complement strand
TTCCGAACCTTATCCCTATTACGAGGGTGTACAGGGTAAATAGTCATATACTCCAAACTGTTCATTGCTGATAATATCTCATACAATTTCGCTTCATTTTCATTTTCCGGCCTATGACAGGTTAGATAGTAGAAGTCTTGTGGAACATCAATTGTATCTCCATCAAAATCAAGTGCTTCTATTGTCTTGAAGTATACACTCAGCTTGTCCTTATAGTAACAAAAAGCATCAAACATAGGGTCTCCAACAAGATACACATTTTTAATCCGACCCTCCTTCTTTAAAAACTCGACCGATGATTCGACGCAGCAAAACAAAAATGACGAGATATGATCAGTCAATACACGATTTACTTCTTCAGGGTTTGACAGAGTGCCAAGCCTGTTGCCGGCCTCGACATGGCATACAGGTATCTGCAATTTTACTGCCGCAAGCGCACCTGCCAGTGTAGAATTTGTATCACCATAAACAATAAGTATATCAGGTCTCTCATTAATTAGCGTATCTTCGATTTTGATTAGCATTTCACCGGTCATCTTACCATGGTTACCGCCTGACACACCTAAATTATAGTCGGGCTCAGGAATTCCCAATTCTTTGAAAAATACACCTGACATGTCAAAGTCAAAATGCTGACCGGTGTGTATCAGCAATTCTTCATGCTTTTCCCTTAATAATCGAGACAATGCCGCCGCTTTTATGAATTGCGGCCTTGCGCCAACGATTGTGCAAATTTTCATAAAAGTCTACTCCAAACTATTCTTTTTCAATAATACCGATCAGCTTTGCCGTCAACACTTTGAAGTCATACTCTTCAGCTGTCTTTCTTGCATTTTTGCACTTTTTATCATATTCTTCTCTTTGCTCGGTTGCGATTGCATACAAATCAAGAATTGCACTTTTTATATTTACCACTGTTTGATTTTTTACACTAATTCCTGAATTGGTTCCTGCGACAATATCGTGTTTTGAATCCATAGTTCGCAACACGGGTTTTCCGCTTGCCAGATATTCGAAATCTTTATTCTGGCTCATCCCAAATCTAAGGATATTCGTGTGCCTAGCATGTGATATGTTAATATCTGCATTTGACAGAACGTATGGGATATATGTTTTGCTTATATGCCCTTTAAATATGATGTTCTTGAGATTTAGATGATTTGCATATTCTGTCAGCTCATCAAGGTCATCTCCGCTTCCCCAAATTAAAATCTGTATTTTGTCGTTGCCTATAAGTTCTTTTGCCACATCAACTACTATTTTTAAATTGTTGACACTCCGTATTGAGCCTGCATAGACCGCTTTAAAAATATCCTTGTTGCATAAGTCATTGTCCTCTATTGCATAGAGTTCTTTATTACGGTCAAACTCTTCTAAATCAACCCCGTTATTTATAATAAAACATTTTTCTTTGGGAACAGCACCCTGCCATCCCCGTTCCTCAATGTAGTCATACCCTCCTGCCATAGTAAAAATAATCTTGTCCGCTTTTTTATATATCCATTTCTCACCCGACCTCAGCAATTTTCCCACAAGGCTGGTTTTTTTCATATGCCCATATTCAAAGATCGACTCCGGCCACAGGTCGCGAATTTCACATATGCATGGGATTTTGTATTTTCGAGCGATTTTAATTCCTGCTACCAATGTCAATGGATGGACGCTTGATGCCAATATTATGTCGGGGTTACCGTATTGGCTAGCACTCGTTTTCGCAACCGGAAAAAGGTTCCAGAAGAAGCTCATCATGTTAAGAACCCTCGACAAGCCGTTGCCTTGATACGGGGAGGTTTTAACAAATACAAATGGGAACTTCCCACTGTTGTCGATTTTTTGCTTTTTCCCATCCATCTCTATACTTCCGCTTGTATCATGAAATTGATTTGAACAAAAAACCACTGGAGAATACCCGTTCCTGCACAAATTGTCAGCAAACCAATAATGCCGCCCACCTTTGTTTTTATGCATGCTTGTGGCATAATGGTTAAAAATCCAAATGTTCTTTTTCACAATTCTGCTCTCTCTGACATGTTTTCCCCTCTAGAATATTGGTAAAGACAAGCGGCGATTAGCCAATGAAAACCCGAGGACTCCACCCTCGGGTTTTCGCTTTTGGCACATATGATATTAATCACGTTTAGCTTTTGCTTACTGTATTATATCAAATGCTCATAACAACGTCAAGCCCTCGAGAGCCATTAAAACTCTTGCTTTCCCGTATTCCATCTTCTATGTTCTCAAAGCACTGCCTTTCTGAGTATCCCTTTATCCTTCACCTCGTATATCACGTCGCACTTCTCGAGGGTATTCAACCTGTGTGCGATGATTATCATGGTCTTCGTGTGCCCGATCTTCGTAATGGCTTCCGTTATCACCCTTTCGCTTTCGGTGTCTAGCGATGAGGTCGCTTCGTCCAAGACCAGTATCTCGGGGTTGCCGTACAGGGCTCTGGCTATGCCCAGCCTCTGCAGCTGCCCGCCTGAGAGCCGCAGCCCCCTTTCTCCCACAGTGGCGTCAAGCCCTTCTTCCAGCGACTCTACGAATTCTTTCAGGTTGGCTGTGCCCAGTGCCGCCCAGACCCTGTTCGTGTCTATTTCCTCTTCCGGCACACCAAACGCCACGTTCGCTGCCACGGTGTCGTCGATGATGAAGACGCTCTGGGGCACGTACCCTATGTTCTGCCTGAAGCCGGCTTCGCGGTTTTTTATGCCCTTGCCGTCCACTTGGATTTCGCCCTGCTCTGGGACAAGCAGCCCCAACAGGATGTCAATCAGCGTAGTTTTCCCCGACCCCGAGCTTCCGACTATGCCCACCGCCTGCCCTTTTTCAACCGTCATGTTTACGTTTTCCAATATGGTTTTGTCTGTCCCTGGGTACCTGTAGGTCAATCCCCTGATTTCGATCCTGTCGCTGAAATTTATCTTTTCAACGCCGCCATGCCCAAAGCCTGCGGCACCGCCTACCTCTGAACCGCCCGCCACAGCACCGCCTGCTTCTGAACCTCCCGCCACAGCAACGTTTGCCCCTGCTTCCTTCAAATCCCCGTATATGTGGTTGAAGTGCACCATGTTAAACCTGATGCTGGTTGCATAGCCCAGTATCCTGTTCACCGACGGCATTATCCTGATAGCCGCCATGCCAAACAGCGCTATCGTGGGCAGCGACGCGTTCATGTCCGGGTTTCTGAGCGCATTTATCACGACTATTATTACAAGCCCGGAAACGGCTATAGTCTCAATCAAAAGCCTCGGCGACTGGTTGATCAGGTTGTATTGTGCGGTCGTCTTCGCGTACCCTCTCCCGCTGCTTTCAAACCTCGCCAGAAAACTGCCTTCCCTTCCCAGCACCTTGATGTCCTTGATGCTGCCGAGCCCCTCGTTCACCGATTTGAACATGCCTGTCCCGAAAATGTTCTGCCTCCTTGCCGCGCTGTCCAGCTTGTTCCGGAGCAGGCTGTAAAAAAGCACCGAGACGCCCCCCAGCGCTAGCATTATGCAAACCGTGGTAATCGGGTCGATTATAAGCAGCAGTATGGAAATGCAGGCGACTATCATCAGTTCGGTCAGGAGCGAAAGCCCTGCCATCAGCATGCCTTGAATGACGTTTGCTACCAGCGTGTTCACGTTCCTCTGCATTTCCGCCGTATTCTTGTGGAAGAAAAACTCGTAGGGCTTGTACATGTACGACTCAAGCAGCTTTTTCGACATGGCTACCTGCCTGTTCAGCGTGAACCTGTTCTGGATGTAAATCAGGAAAAACATGTATAGGCTCTTGAGCACGAATATCAGCACCAGCCCAAAGCACATCAGCACTATGAACCTTCGGTAACCGCCGATCCATCTGATTTCCGAAACCGCCTCGAGTATCGGGTACTTGCCTGCGCTGTCCTGGTCAAGCAACACAGTGGTAAATGGCAGGATGACCCCTATCCCCAGCGTTTCGACGACACCGCCCACCAGTATCAGGCCCATCAGGATGGCCGAATTCACCTTTTCCCTTTTGTTGAACAAGCCGAACAGCTTTTTGAAGTCTTTGAGTATGTTCATTTCCTGTGCCCAATTTGTTCCACTAAAATCTCCCATCTTCCGCGAGTGGTGCCGATTCTTCTCAATACACCGGAGTCTTGCATAGCTTTCAGTGTTCGTGCCACCGTTCGCCTTGAGAGAAGTGTTGTTTCAGATAGTTTATCCAATGTTATGGTTGGGTTTGACTTTATCGCTTCTAAGACTGCTTCTCCCACTTCAGAATTGTAGTTTTCATTTACATTAGTGCCAGTATTAGTGCCATTAGTGCCATCTGCACTTTCGTACCCTTCTTCAAACGGGAATGTCACCACAAGAAAGCTTGGTGAGAAGCTGAATATTGAGTGGTTATAGGCACTCAATATGCGCCCCATACCTGATCCGAGGTATTCAGTCATTTCAATATCCTTGAAAACGCGCATTAGTTCCCGATTGCGCGGCATTGAACGGCAGCTGAAGAAATCGTCCTGCGACAATCCTTCAACGAGCCCTCCTGCTGACGTCACCACTATTCTGTCTGAAAAAATCTCCACTACTGGAACGCTTATAGCGTAGTCATTGTGAACGATTGCGTTAATCACAGCTTCGCGCAGCGCCGATTTGTCAACCATGTTTTTCTCGAGCCTGAATATCGGCGTAATCTTCGCAAATGTATGGTTTTCGGCTTCCAATCTGTCCATAACCCTCGTTGTTGCAGTAATCAGGCAGCGGTAGCCATACTCGTCGTTTTTGACTAAGTTAACCTTGTCTGTGCCGGCATATTTCGCAACTTTTATGGATGCGCCGTTGTTGTCCGCGAGCAGATATGCTGCATAGTTGTATTCTCCAGTGCTAAGCCGCAAGTCTAGATTGTCAATGAAACTGTCGTTTATTTCAAACCCCTTGCCCTCGTAGTATATCTTCAGCTGCTGAAATGTTAGGTTTTGGCGTGGCGAAATCGTAGTTTGAAGCGTGACTTTGTGCCATGCCATTGCCATTTCACTGTTCTCTGTCAAATCATCACTTCCTGTTTCGTTAGCTTGCATCTTGCCTAAAACCTACCCGAAATACAAGTTCGTGGTCACGTATTCCGGGTCGCAAGTCACGTCTATGCCTAGGGCGGACAGCGTGTTTTCGTCCTTGTCCGACAGTATAGCGGTGCAGTGTGCCCGGCACCCTTTCAGCTTGGCCAAGTTTCCTATGGCTGCGTGGGCAGACGGGTTCGTGGCTGCGGATATGCTCAGGGCTGAGAGGACTTCTTCGCAGTTCAGGCTGCAGTGATCCTGGTTCAGCACGTTTTTCTTGAGGCTCTGAAGGGTTGACAGGATATTTGGCGAAATCATGTGGATGTCGTCCGATATCCCCGAAAGCTTCTTTACCGCGTTCAGTATCGCGGCGGCGGCGGCTACCATCTGGCTGGAACTCCTGCCCGTTATGAACGTGCTGTCCGGCATTTCTATGGCCATCACGACCACGTTCTCGTAGCTTTTGTCGCAGTTCCGCTTGAATTCCGCGTACTCCCTGGCGGGCCTCACCACAAGCCTGTCCTCCACTGTGAGCCCCACGTCGTCCATGAGCACTTTTGAGCGGTTCAGGGCGTCCTCGTCGATCTTGCCCTTTTTGTAGTTGCACCTGGCTATTACGTACCTTCTGATTATCTCCTGCCTGGCTGCGTACTGCACCTCCTCATCGTTTGTGATCCCAAAGCCTGCGCGGTTCACGCCCATGTCAGTCGGGGACTTGTAGGGCGGCTCCTTGCGTGTAATCTTCTCGATTATCCGCTTGACGATGGGGAACGCCTCAATGTCCCTGTTGTAGTTCACCGCCTTGACGCCGTATGCCTCCAGATGGAACGGGTCTATCATGCTGACGTCTTTGAGGTCCACGGTGGCTGTTTCGTAGGCTATGTTGACAGGGTGCTTAAGCGGCAGGTTCCAAATGGGGAAAGTCTCGAACTTCGCATAGCTCGCTTTTACCCCTCTTTTGTAGTCGTGGTACAGCTGGGAGAGGGATGTGGCCATCTTGCCGCTTCCGCCGCCTGGCCCGGTTACCACCACCAAATGCTTGGTCACTTCTATGTAGGGGTTCGCCCCGTACCCTTCGTCGCTCACTATCAGGTCCACGTCTGTGGGGTACCCTTTGGTAAAGCTGTGGGTGTAGGTCTTGATGCCCCGCCTGTTCAGCTTGTTTATGAACATGTTCACGGAGGGCTGCCCTTCGTACCTTGTCACGACGATGCTGTTAATCGAAAGGTCGTAGTTCGCAAAAACGTCCATAAGCCGGAGGACTTCAAGGTCATAGGTGATGCCAAAGTCCTGCCTGGTCTTGTTCGTGGTGATGTCTCCCGCGTAGACGCAGATGATTATCTCCGCTTGGTCTTTAAGCCTGCGCAGCAGGTTTATCTTTGCGTTTTCGTCAAAACCGGGAAGCACCCTAGCCGCGTGCTTGTCGTGTACCAGCTTCCCGCCGAATTCCAAGTAGAGGCGTTCCGTTTCGTTGGAATTGACCCTCTCCAATATGTATTTCGACTGTTCCTCAATGTATTTGCCGGAATCAAAACCGATGGCTGCCATAGTCCTAAAGCCCTTTCTTCAGCAATTCTATCGCTTTTTTCAGCTGCATGTCTTCTTTGGAATCGTTAGTGACGTATTCCACCGCGACTTCCTCTATTTTCCTCATGGTTGTCAGGTCAAGTGTCCCGTAGGCGTAAAGGCCCTGCTCGGACTGAAACCTCTTCACCGCCGCCACGGTGGCTTCGTCCATTGTGGCATTAACTTCAAGTGAAAACCCCAGGAGCGCCAGCCTCTGCTGCGCCGCGAACACGTTCAGCCCTGTGTCGCCCGGCTTTGGCTTCGTGTTTTCGGCGAACGGCGCAAAATGCCTGTAAAGCTCCGCTGCGGCTGCCCTGAACTCTCCGAGGCTGTTCCTCACCGGGTAGTCTGGGGCGACCCCCACGCCTTGGATGTCATGCTTGTCCGGTGTCAGGAAATAGTACACTGACACTTTGTAGACCTGCTTGTCCTTGGTGTACCCTATGATCTGGGCCACTCCTTTCCCGTATGTGGTCGTGCCCACCAGCACCGCCGCCTTGTTGTCCTTGAGCGCGCCGGCAAGCACTTCTGAGGCGCTTGCGCTGTATTCGTTTATCAGCAGCGCCATAGGGACTTTTTCGATGTCCTTTGGAGTAGCGCTTACGGTTTCAAAAATCCCGACCCGATCCTTGAGGTGGGTGATGTCTCCCTTGGCGATAAGCCCGTCTGCAATTTCCACCACCGTATCCATCAGGCCGCCCGGATTGTTCCTTATGTCTATGATGAGCGATTTCGCGCCCTTCTTTATCAAGTCGTCCTTGGCTTTTTTGAATTCCTTTGCGGCACCCGTCTCAAACCCCGTCAACAGGATGTACCCAATGTTCCCTTCGAGCATTTCAGGGTACACGCTGACCACCTTTATTGTCTCCCGGGTCATCGCAAAGGTCATTTCCTTTCCCGCCCTAGTTACTGAAAGGGTGACGTTTGTCCCTGCTTTCCCTTTGGCCATCGCACTGATTTCGTCGAGGCTTTTTTTCGTCACGTCTTGGCCGTCAACCTTAACTATCACGTCGCCTACCTTGATCCCGGCCTTGTCTGCAGGCGCCTTGGGGGTAACCGAAACCACTTCGCAAAAGCCGTCCCCATTTACGCTCATTGTGACGCCTATGCCCTCGTATTCGCCGATGGTGCCTTCAACAAAGCCTTGCCCTTCGCTGTTGTCAGTGAAAAAAACGCTGTACGGGTCCCCCAGCGAGTACATTGCCCCTTCAAACGCCCCGTTCACAAGGGTTTCGTAATCCACTTCATCCTTGTAGTTGTCGTGGATGAGCTTGAAGTAGTATTCCAGCTCCTTCATTTTTTCGTTCAAGTACTTTTGCTCCAGCACCGTTGTCGCCGCCGCAGCGCTTTCTGCACCAAATGAGCTTGACAAAAACATCATGCACGACAGGGTGGTGATCACCATTACCGCAGCTATTACAATTGCAACCGTTTTGACGGCCTTCCTGCTCATATCCTTCTCCTTCCTTGATTTAAGGTGGGCGCTGCCCACACCCGAGCGTGATTCGGGAATGAATCCCGTGCGGGATTTACATTACTTCTATATTGAGCCTGTTGCGCCCCTCGGAGAACCCTTTCAAGCTGATGTGGTAGTCTATGTTGACGCTGCCCTTCCCTTCCATGCTCAGGTTGTTTTCTATGTCGTTGGTCAGCACTTCCATTTCGATTGCCCCAAACGGCGTGTCGTAATAGCCCGTGTAGCGCTTTCCCTTTTGGAACTGTATCTCCGTGTCGGACCCGACGCCTATCCCAAGCCTGCTCATCCTGATCTGGTCCCCGGAAAACTCCATTTTCGTCTTGCACCCCGGCATGCCGGAAAACTCGCTTTCGTCGTACACCAAAAACATTGTCTCGTCTTTCTCGTAGATCTGCCCCTCCGTTATGAACTCCATCTGGACCTCTTCCATGTCGTAGGACAACTGCTTACCTATGATTTTTAGCATAATATCTTTCATTACCAAATTCCACAATCCTTTCTAGCTGC
Organism: Clostridiales bacterium; assembly: GCA_009782285.1. Taxonomy (GTDB): domain Bacteria; phylum Bacillota; class Clostridia; order Peptostreptococcales; family Anaerovoracaceae; genus WRJK01. Next base: position 31,375 of record WRJK01000015.1, on the reverse strand, counting down.
CTTGGATATGCCAGCCCCGCGCCTTGCCAGAGCAGTGGGAACATGCTGTACTTCGTGAACCCGGGAATGGTGTTCACCTCGCTGAGGAAAACCTTGCCCGTGCCCTCTTCAAGAAAAAAATCCACCCTAGCGAAGCCTGAGCAGTCGAGCGCCTTGTAGGCTTTCACCGCTGTTGCCCTCACTTCCTCCGCCGTTTCTTGCGGTATGTCCGCCGGTACGCATATCTTCGACTTCCCGCCGTCCAAATACTTTGCGGCGTAGTCGTAAAACTCGGCAGAGGGCAGGACTTCACCCACCACCGCTGCTTCCGGGCTGGCGTTCCCCAGGATCGCCGTCTCAAGTTCCCTGCCGGCTATCCCCTCTTCCACGATGATCCGCCTGTCGTGCCTGGCAGCCTCGTCAAGGGCTGCAGCCAAGCCGCCCCTGTGCTTCACCTTGCTTATCCCGACGCTGGACCCCATGTTGGACGGTTTCACAAACAAGGGGTATTTCCCGGAAAAACAGTCTTCTATCCTGTCTTCTATCCTGTCTGCCAGCCGCTCTGCCCCGGCAAGCTCCTCTGCAGCGACTGCCATGTGCCTGCACACCGGGAGCCCGTCGGCTTTGAAAAGCTCTTTTGCCACTATCTTGTCCATGGCCAGCGCCGAGGCTAGCACCCCGCAGCCTGCATACGGGACATCCAGCATTTCGAACAGCCCCTGAATGGTTCCGTCCTCGCCGTATGGTCCGTGCAGCACAGGGAACGCAAAGTCTATCTCTTTTTTTAAGTCGCCTGCATTGAATGGCTTAGCCGTCCTCTCCCATTCGCCGCTTTCTATGCAGGCTGCCGGCCCGCTGTAAAGCTTCCATTCGCCCTGCCTCGTTATCCCGATGCAGACGACTTCGTATTTACTGGCATCAAGGGCGCCTATCACTGACGTTGCCGACATCAGGGAAACCGAGTGCTCCCCTGAGCGCCCCCCGAAAACTATTCCAAGCCTTGTCATTTCTGCCGCCCCCCTCTGCTCGCATCAGCCCCTGTATTATATCATAGATTTGATTTCATTTTCAAGGGATACAATTTCTTCCTCGGCCAACTTCTTGGTGCTGCCCTTGGCTGACAGGTATATTTTCAGCTTCGGCTCCGTGCCTGATGGCCGGGCTATGAAGCTGGTGCCGTTTTCCAAGCTGACTTCGATCACTTTGGACTTCGGGAAACCTTCCTGCTCTTCGTAATCCGTCACAAGGGCGACCCTTTTCCCAGCCATCTCTTTTGGCGGGTTGCTTCGCAGCGAGTCCATGATCCCGTCCATCTTCCGCATGCCTTTTTCGCCTTCGAACGCGAACTCCACCAAACGGTTTATGAAATGCCCGTGCTTTCCGTACAGCTCCTCAAGCCTGCCTGCAAGGGTCTTCCCCTGTTTCTTGTAAAACGCCGCCATCTGGCATATCAGCATCGATGCGTTCACTGCGTCCTTGTCCCTGACGTATGTGCCGGAAAGGTAGCCGTAACTCTCTTCAAACCCGAAGATGTAGCTCTTTTCTCGCCCGTTGCGTTCGAGTTCGGCTATGTACTCGCCTATGTACTTGAACCCAGTCAGCGTGGTTTTTATCGCGACGCCGTATTCTTCGGCTATCAGGTCTGGCATCTTGCTGCTCACTATGGTCCTCACTGCCACCGGGTTTTCCGGCATGGACTTTGACGCCGCCCTGGTTTGGCAGATAAAGTCTAGGAGCAGCACGCCCACTTCGTTTCCGGTAAGCAGGGTTTCGGCGCCCCCAGCGTTCACCGCTATGCCGACCCTGTCGCAGTCGGGGTCTGTAGCCAGCAGCAGATCCGGTCCCTGGCCCGCCTCGCGTCCCAGCTCCCTGAAAAGCGCCAGCCCCCTTTCAAGGGCTTCTTTCTTCTCGGGGTTCGGGTAGGGGCATGTGGGGAAGTTCCCATCCGGCAGTTCCTGCTCCTTCACCACGTGAACGTTTTCCACACCGATCCTTTTCAGGACTTCCCTTACCGGGACGTTCCCCGCGCCGTTTAGGGGCGTGTATACTACCGACAGCCCCGCCAAGTCCTTCTTCATCTCCTCTTCGCTGCCCCATGCCATCTTTTCAGCGATGACAGCTTCGTAAAACGCGTTTTTGGTTTCTTCCTTCATATATGTAAGCTTTGCGCAGCCCTGCCCCAGTTCCGCGAATATGTCGGTTTTGAGCATGTTCTGCAGTATTTCCTCCGCAGCCTCGGCGGTGACCTGGCACCCGTCCTCGTTGTACACCTTGTAACCGTTGTATTTGCACGGGTTGTGGCTTGCTGTTATCATTATCCCTATAGCGCATTTGTGGAACCTGGTGGCAAACGAAAGCGCCGGGGCTGGCATCAGCTCGTCGTACAGGTAGACGTTGATGCTGTTCGAAACCAGCACTTCCGCAGCGGTTCTTGCAAACAGCTCGGAATTGATCCTGCTGTCGTAGCTGATTGCGACCGACGGCTTTTCATAGTGGCTGTTCACGTATTTCGCCACGCCTGCTGTTGCTTTCCTCACCGTGTAGGTGTTCATCCTGTTGGTGCCTGCCCCAAGGACGCCCCTGAGCCCGCCTGTGCCGAACTCCAGCTCCCTGTAAAAACGGTCATTGATCTCTTCAAGCGCCTCTGCTTTTGCAGCTTCGTCGCTGCCGGTGGCCTCTTCCCTAAGCCGGACAAGCTCTGCCCGCATGTCCCCGTCCAGATTTTCAAATTCAATCCAGCTGTCTATTTTCGCAAACACTTCACTCACAATAACACCTCCGTTCAAAATTTTGGCGTCGCCTTTCCCTTAGTTATTTTACCACAAAACAACATGCATTCCACACAAAATCTTCACATTATTTGATATAATGGAAATAGGACAGCAAAACAGCGGTATCGACAGTATGCAAAACTTTAAATATAGAAAAGAGAGGTACTTGAAATGAGAGAATACGACAACGACTTCCGCAGCGAATTTTTCAACGAACGAATTGAAAGCGCTGCATGCGAAACAACGGGCGGGGCGATGGGCGAGCTTGCAGCGGCAACGACACCCGAAGCCGGCAGGAGAAGCGCGGGGCAATACGTGCTTACAAAAAAAAGAATTGCGGTGATGTTGATATTTTGTGTAATTATTTCCGGATTTTTGGGAACCGGAAGCGCATACCTTACGTCTAAAGCAATAGGAAACGGCTCATACACGTCGTGGCAGCTGTCGGCGCAGCCGGAACTGTTCAGGCCGGCGGCGGCAGACACCTCGCCGGATGCAGACGGCAGGCTCAGCGTCCAGCAGATCATTGAGAAGGCCGCAGACGCGGTAGTCGAGATCAGCACTGAGAGCGTGGCGAACGACATATGGATGAGGCAGTACATCACCCAGGGCGCCGGCAGCGGGGTCATCGTTTCCAGCGACGGCTACATCATGACGAACAACCACGTGATAAGGGGCTCCGGCAAGATAAACGTCACCCTGAGAAACGGCGAGACTTATGAAGCCCGGCTCATTGGCTCCGACCAGCAGACCGACGTGGCAGTGGTCAAAATCGAGGCATCAAACCTCACCCCAGTCGTCTTTGGGGACAGCGACAGCATCGTGATAGGCGAGCTCGCAGTGGCCATAGGCAACCCGCTGGGCCAGCTTGGAGGGACAGTCACCTCGGGCATCATCAGCTCCCTTGACAGGGAATTGACGATAGAGAACAAAAACATGACGCTCCTTCAGACTGACGCTTCGATCAACCCGGGGAACTCCGGCGGCGGGCTGTTCAACCAGCACGGCGAGATGATAGGGCTTGTGGTGGCGAAGTCGGCAGGCTCCGGCGTCGAAGGGCTGGGGTTCGCAATCCCGGTGAACACAGCTAAAACCGTTGCTGCCCAGCTGATAGAGAACGGGTACGTCAAAGGCAGGCCGTTCATAGGTATCCAGATGAGAGACCTGACGTCCGCGCAGGACGCCATATTCTACGGGGTAAGAAACCTGGGCGTATATGTGGACAAGGTCATTTCGGACGGCGCCAGGAAAGCCGGTTTCCAAGAAGGGGACATGCTCTACTACATCGAAGACACTAGGATAGAAGCGCCTTCAGACCTCACTGACGCCCTGCAGAAATACAAAGTCGGGGACACTGTAACCATAACTGTGGTCAGGGACAACCAGCTAATTGAGCTGACAGTGGTCCTCGGGGAACAAAAATCTGAGTAATCGAGTGCAACTTATTGGTTTACCTCCTTGGTTTGATTAACACCTTGAAATAACGATGCTGACAAGCGTTGTTATTTCAAGGGGTTACATCAGCCGCATCAGGGCAGGCCAGCACTCTGTAATATATTTTAGAAAAACCTCATTATTTAAAATAAAATATAACAACGATAAAAGAGCCTATTCCCATGGGCTCTTTCTGTTGCAGCAGCGATCGAAGAAGATTGTTTTTTCGCATGAAACTGCGCTGTTTTTGCACGATATTGCAGAACGGGTACCGAATCGACGCACTGATATATTTTACAAGATTGCCGCTTTCATCTGTCTTCCGCCTCAATAAGTTCGTTTGTCAAGTATTTTTTTATATCTGATATCCGCTGTGGGAAATAGTTGGTTTTCCTAAATTCGAAGGATAGGATTCGTTTGAGTTTTCGTTCAATTTCTGCTATGTCATCTTTTTTCTGCATTATTACATGGACACCGCTTGTTGTAAACTCATGGTCAATATATTTTTCTGTAACAGGAAAACAAGAACTGATTTTATAAAATGACTCAACTGTCGTTTTTGCTTTATGATAGTAACAGCTTCTCAAATCTTTTTCTTCAAGCGAGGTATAATAGCAGTATTTTTCATTTTGCTCTTTGCTCCGATGTGTTGCATTTGATGTCGGAATCGCCCAATATAGACCCTTGACCTTTTTGTCTTTGAAGCAGCAGTAAACCGGTCTTCTACCACCTTCTTCAATATCACAATCGCCGCCAAAGGACTTGACCAACTTGAAAAAATCAGTTTTCAATATGTACAAACCATGCTCTACCATAAAACCTCCTTATGAAAAAAGAGCCTATTCCCATAGGCTCTCCCTCGATCTGTCTACTTGGAAACGCCGAACAGCATGCGTATTTCCTCATTCTGGTGTTTAAAACACAACCAGCAAGTGTACTTCCTCGATCTGTCTACTTGGAAACGCCGAACAGCATGCGAGTACCTTCAAAACAATTATACAACAAGACCAAACACTAATCAACATGAAAAAAAGAATTTGTAAAAATCGCCGAGGCTACGCAAGCCCGATACTGCGTCTACCGGCACTTCTGTCCTTCCGACACTCCTGCCTCAGCCTGTGCGCTGTGTATCTTCTTTGCCGGAACCCCAACCACCGTTGCATGCGCCCCAACGTCGCGTATCGCCACGGCACCCGCGCCCAGCTTGGCATAATCCCCAACCTTCACACTAGGGCATACAACCGCATGGCTTCCCAGAAACACGCCTTCGCCCAGTACTGAGAAACCTGTTAAGTCGCAAAAATGGCTAATTGTGCATCCATCCCCAATTTTAACGTCATGCGAGCATATGGAATTTACATCAATTGCCACAAAACTGCCTATTGCAACATTTGTCGTGACCGACGAATTCGGGCACAAAACAACTCCGAAGCCCATTTTGCAATTTCTCGCCACATATGCTTTAGGATGCACGACGTTGATGAACTCAGCATCTTCATTCAAAAATCTTCTGCAAATGCCAAGCTTGGTTTTGGGGTCGCCAATGGCGCATATATAAACATGTTCCCCGGTTATTTTATGTTCCACAACCGTCCCGACTATTCCATACTCGCATGAGTAACCATCTAAAGCCTTAATATTGTCGTCCAAAAACCCGGCTATCTCCCAATCTGCCGCTCCTGCCTCCTTGATGTCCAGCGCGTACTGAAGGACTTCCCGGCCGAAACCGCCGGCGCCGATGATAATTAGTTTTTTCACTATGCCACCTCCGCATTGCAATTTCATTCTGTCCCCTCAAACATTTCCGTAATCTCCGCTTCGCCCATATGATCGAAATCATCTGGGATCACAACTTGCCCTTTCAAAAAACCAATTTTGTTCGAATCAATGAACGACTCCATAGTAGCGCTGCCCTCCGAACTGATCCCTTCGCGCTTCAAAACTTTGCTTATCGTCTGAAATATTATCGCCATGTCGCGCCGAAAGCTTATGCTGTCCACGTACTGCACGTCAAACTTGAACCGCTCGTCCCATGTGGTCAAATTCCTGCCGTTTACCTGCGCAAGCCCGGTCAGCCCCGGGCGCACCTCGTGCCTGCGCTTCTGGAACTCGTCGTAGTGCGGCAGGTACTCCACCAGCAGCGGCCTTGGCCCCACCAGGCTCATGTCCCCTTTTAATATATTGAACAGTTCCGGCAGCTCGTCTATGCTTGAGCTTCTCAGGAATTCCCCGAACTTCGTCAGCCGCTCCCCGTCAGGCAACAGCATCCCGTCTTCGCCGCATTTGTCAGTCATCGTCCTGAACTTGCACAGCGTGAACACCTTCCCGCCCTCCCCCGGCCTCTTCTGTTTGAAGAATACGGGGCTGCCCAGCTTGAACCTTACCAGCACAGCCGCAACTAGGATTACCGGAGAAAAGGCAACCATGCAAATTAAGGAAACAGCTATGTCCAGCAGCCTTTTAAAGTGTTTTTTGTACATCGGCGCACCTCACCTGTATTTGCGCAGGTCGCCGAACTCCTCGAATACAGCCTCCTGCACCTGTTCCGCAATTCCCTTTGCCTTCGCTTTTGATATGCCTATATTGTCAGCAACGGCAAGTATGTCCCCAGCCGCCGGGTCGCGCCCGTTTCCATTCACGCAGGTGGCGTGTTCGCCACCGATGGAGCTGCTGTACGTGAGGTCGTATGCCGGCGCCAGTTTCCAAGCGTTCTGCTTAACGTCGTAAACAAACGAAAAGTTTTTGGAGTGGTCGTCCCGGTTGTGCGCGTACACGTTGAAGCACATAAGCCGGTACATCTTCTCAACCTCCACGTAGTCTTTGGTAAGCCCCAGCGTCAGCTGCATTAGGGCATTGTAATCCAAGCTGGGGATGCGGTGCGAGGCTTCCAGCAGCGCCGACGCCGACAGCATGTGAACCCGTCTCGTCGTTCCATCCCTCGCTTTGATTCTGTCAAACCGCTTTGTCCCAAAGTACCCCGTGCATTGCTTGGAGGGAAAAAGCCGCGTTTCCGCCATGCCTATCCCGCATTTCCCTGCGCACAGCGAATAGCGGTACTCGATTTCCCCAACATTCCGCCTGTCGGTTGACGAACGGAATTTTATGATCCAATCCTCGCCGTCAACCTGTGTCAGGATTTTTGGGCGGGCACCGCCTGACGAGCCGCCAAGCGTGAACAGCGCATCCAAATCGCCCCCGTTTTCAGTCTCAAGCACCTTCCTGCATTCGCCGGCTATTCTGTCGTATTCCAACTTGGCTTGACTTGACTGCCATTCGTGGCAAGGGTGATAGGCCAGAGCCCCTGCGCCGGAGCTGCCGACGATTGCCAAGCGGTTTAGCATGTCCACTTTATGCGGGTCAATGAGTTCTTTTACAAGCATTCGATCCACGAGCAAACGCCCCCAGCCATCCGGCAAACTGTCAGCAAAAACGCCAAACAGCCCTTCAAAAGGGTCGTATTTCGGAATGTAGAGTTTTTTTTGAAGCGGCAGGCTGAACGGGCTTATGGCAAAACCATTGCGCAGCCAGCTATCGGCGTATTCAAACGCCGCAAACCTTCCTTGGTACACTGCAAGCTGCCCTACAAGCTCGCCAGAAATCCTAGCCTCCAGCACCCTATAGCTTTCCATCTATGATCTCCTGTATCGACTGGGGACCTGCGTCCGCAAAGAGCTGCTCGAATGCATCAGCGCAGTCCAGCACAATGGCAATTTTCAAGAGCGAAGTCAGGGCAATCTCGCCCGAGGCTTCAAAGCGCTTTATCGAACCGTAGCTCACCCCTGACATTTCAGCCAAGCGCTTAACTGAAAGCTTCCGCGCCTTCCGCTGCGCTCTGGCGTTCATCGCGATTTTGTTCCTAATGCTGCTCGGTGTTTTGAAATAATCATGCATCATGGCTAATATTTTAGCCTAAATCTCTTGTTTTGTCAAGTATTTGTCAATATATTATCCATCAAACCATGGTTTTCGTCAAAAATGTCTCCTCGTTCAACGCCGACATCTTGTCAAATGCAACCTCTGCGCTCACTCTGTTTCTGTACAGGCCAATAACAGTCGGCCCGCTTCCGCTCATAATAGCCTTTGCCGGCGATGTGTCCACAATCATCTTGTGCTTTGTGTACGCAACACTGGGATACGTTTTTAGCGTGAAATTTTCTAGTACGTTGATCATGTTTTTCTTTATAAGGTCAAGGTTGCTGCTTTTCAGAGCCGCAACGAGCTCCTCTTCGTCGGGTTTTTTATAGTTTCTGTCATCAATCAGATCGAACCCTTTGTACGCCTCTGCCGTCGAAATGTTCCCCGCCGGTTTGGACAGCACCACCCAGCTGTCGATGCCGGGCATCCGCGTCAGCTCGGTCCCTGTCCCTTTTGCAAGTGCACAAGCCACACCTGACTGGCTCAAGACGCAAAACGGGACGTCTGCCCCCAGTTCGGCGCCGAGACTGCATAGCTCGCGCACACTGAGGTTTAGCTCCCATATCTCGGACAGGGCACGCAGGGTTGCCGCGCAGTCTGCACTGCCCCCGCCAAGGCCTGCCCCTACAGGTATCTCTTTTTTTATGTCGATGCGCACTTTGCCGGAGCCAATCCGACTGTTGATCTCAAAACGGCCTATAACAAGGCTGGCAGCCTTGTACGCGAGGTTTTTCCCGTCTCTTGGCAAGTATGCCTTATTGCTCCCAATTTCCACTGCTATGCCGCTGTTTTGCCCCGGCTGCTCGTCCGGCAACCATTTGACGCAAATTTTGTCGTGCAGCGCAATCTGCTGCATCACAGTGAAAACATCATGGTATCCGTCAGGCCTCTTCCCGAGGACGTCCAGCGATAAATTTATTTTAGCGTATGCCTTCACGTTGAGTTTTTTCATTTTCTCCCCTATGCAAAAAGGGGCACCGCTCTGCGCTCCCCTCTTAATATTCAAGCCGCTATTTCTTCTTCTTTTTTGACTTGCCTTGTTGCTTTTTTGGCTTGGTCGTACCTGCGGCCCGCGCCGCAGCCAGCTCTGCCGCTTTCCTTCTGGCTTTTGCTTCCGCTTTTGCTTTTTTGCCGGATTTGTACGTACTCCCGCCTGCGGAAATCGGCCTCGGCCCCTTTACCCTCTTGTTGCCGTTGTCTTCTGCTTCGTCCTCCTCCGGCTCGGCTTTGGCTGCAGCTTCCCTTCGGCGCTTCGCCTCTGCCGCAGCTTTTTTCCGCCTCTCTTTTTCTGTTTTTTCAACTATTTCCGAAACAGACTTGCCGGTTTTCTTCGAAACCTTGTACGGGTTGACTTTTTCCTCCCTGCCGCTTTCCCTTTCGGCTTTCTGCACCTGCCGTTTCATCTGCCTTGACGAGAAGAACAGGATGCCGACGAACATAACCGCCATCATTGCCATGCTTATTTTGCTGTCCGTGCTAAGGTTCCTCGTCCTGAAGGTTATCTCCTTGTCGAATTCGAGGATGTCGCCGCTCGTCGCCATGAAATCGCCTGAAATTGTGAGCCTGTACTCCGAATCAGACTCCAGCGTATCTTTTAGTACCACCAAAACCATGCTCGTGTCCTTGGAATCGTAAAGCACCTGAATGGGCTGCACCTCGTTTTCGGGGCCGGTTATCTTGAAACACTCCAAATTGGCTTCGATATTACCCTTGTCCGACACGTCTTGGTTGAAGTAAAGCTTAACTGCGCAATTTACAGGTTGGAACCCGGTTCCACCGTCGTGCGGGTAGCTGTTGACGATATTCAATGCCCCTGCAAAACACATCGCCGTCTCAAGCAGCATTGTCAGCAAAAAAGTGACAGCAACAATCCCAAGCCTTCTCATATATGAATTCCCTCCGCGTTTCTCCTTCGTTTTTTGAAAAAATCCTTCATCATGCTTTCGCATTCCGCTTGCATGACTCCTGTTTCGATTTCGACGTAATGGTTTAGCCTTTGTTCCTGCACGACATTGAAGACGGAGCCGCAAGCACCTGATTTCGGATCCATGGCGCCTATGTAAGCCTTCTTGACCCTTGCAAGCACTATTGCTCCTGCGCACATGGCACAAGGCTCGCATGTCACGTACATGTTGCAGCCCAAAAGCCTCCATCCACCAAGCTTCCCGGCAGCGTCCCTTATTGCAAGAACCTCGGCATGCGCCGTCGGGTCTTTCAGCGTTTCCGTCAAATTGTGCCCCCGGCCTATTGTCACGCCGTCTTTTTCTACTACTGCCCCTACAGGGACCTCCCCACAGCTTTCAGCCTTTTGAGCCTCTGCGATGGCTTCTGCCATAAATTTATCGTACATCAAAGTATACTATTCTTTCGGTTCAGTATCTCTCTCACTTCGTTTAATGTTCGGCCTGACTCAAAGAGCGACAGCACGCGGGCTTCGCCCTTTGTTTCGCCTATAACAACTCCTTCCTCACGCCCTTCCTCTTTCCAGACGGCGATGGCTTCTTCCATTTTGAATTCGCCTGTAAGCATGTTTATCACCTCCGATGCGTGGTTCGTTAAAAATGGCTGCAGTATGTCGTGCTCCGCGCAGTACCTGACGGCTTCGGTTATCGCAGTGGCGAGGTCGAGCCCCCTTGCTGTACAGTTCGAGCAGCTTGTCTTCGTCGTTAAAAAGCGTCGTGAAGACAGAGTTTTTGTATTCGCGGTTTGCCCCCATCGCGCACCCCGTTTCTGTTGTTTCCGGCTTACAAGCCAAGCCTTCCATTCTTTCGGTTCAGTATCTCTCTCACTTCGTTTAATGTTCGGCCTGACTCAAAGAGCGACAGCACGCGGGCTTCGCCCTTTGTTTCGCCTCTTGCCTCGCCTATAACAACTCCTTCCTCGCGCCCTTCCTCACGCCCTTTCACGCGCCCTTCCTCGCGCCCTTCCTCGCGCCCTTCCTCTTTCCAGACGGCGATGGCTTCTTCCATTTTGAATTCGCTTGTCAGCATGTTTATCACCTCCGATGCGTGGATCGTTAAAAATGGCTGCAGTATGTCGTGCTCCGCGCAGTACCTGACGGCTTCGGTTATCGCAGTGGCGAGGTCGAGCCCCCTTGCTGTGCCTTCGCGGATCTTCCCTATGAACGCCACGTACCCCTGCAGCGACGCGCTCTTGCCGACTATGCCCTCGTTGTGCCCCGAATTGATGTTAAGCACCCGCACTGCAAGGTCAAGGCTGCCAAACTTTTCGGGGAGCCCGGGCGTCTCCATAAACGCGTCGGACAGACGCAGCTCCTTTTCGCTGGGGAACTCCCTTTCGCCGTTGTACAGCACGATGAACTCCGGCACGGGGATTTTCATCAGCTTCTCTTGGTACAGCGCCCTTTTGTCGGTAATCTTTTCGTACACCCTCGCGGCGTAGAGCAGCAGCCGCAGCGGCACGTTTTCGTTGATGCTGGACTGGTGCTCGATCAGGACGACCAGCTTGCCGCCCACCGTGAACGAAACGTCGTTCATCCGGTTCATGAACAGGACGTCCTCAAGCGTGTTTATTTCTATTTCCGTGCCTTCGCCGTAATCGCCACCCGAAAGGGCGCTGTACAGTTCGAGCAGCTTGTCTTCGTCGTCAAAAAGCGTCGTGAAGACAGAGTTTTTGTATTCGCGGTTTGCCCCCATCGCGCACCCCGTTTCTGTTGTTTTTGTCATTATACCCTAAAATGGCGCATCTCGCAAGTAATAAAATTATCATCTGCGTTCCCCTATACTCACCTATACTCACTCACCCCACCTATCCACATAGCTCCCAGCCCACAGCAACGATAACGAGAAGGTTGGAAATTTCAGCCATTTTTTTGTGTGCCTTCATGGCAGTGCTATTATTGACAGTTATGGCAAATTGCTGCCGGGTAATGAAATCGTAGGCAGTCAAGGTAATACGCATACAACATCACCCAAAATCACAAGTGCGTACTGGGCGACGGTACACAAACGAACCGCCTAACCCCAGTCCAAATTTGGTAGTGATCCTGCATCTCTAATATAATAAGCCTTTCAGTAAAACCTTACGCAACATAAATAACGAAAAATACATCGGGGCTGCCAGTTCAGGCAGCCCCGATCGTTAGAACATGTTCAGCAAATCATCATTTGCATATTGACGGTATTGAGTTATCGTTTACCTACCGTCTGTCCACCATATTGCGTACAGCGTCAAACCTGCATCTGTCAGCACTAGCGCGTCTCCTGGCTCGTATCTGATGCCCTTGTCGTCGATGTCGGTGCTCCAGTACTTGAAGTTCGCCCAGTCTTTGTGCACGTCTGCTGCTATTTCGCCCTTGATGGTATAAAGCTCGCCTACGACTCTCTCTTCGGAAATACCACCGTATGGCGGCGGGTTGGTACCCTTGCCGGGCAGGTAGGTAACGGTGCAATAGACCGTCGTGACTACCCACTGCGCGTACAGCACTAGGTCGCTGGTCAATGTGACTGCGTCGCCAGGCGCATATGCAGTTCCAGTCCCGTCCGGATTGGTGTTCCAGCCGGTGAAGTCGTAATTGTCTCTGCTGATGCCAGCAGCGACGTTGTTGATGACAGTGTACGGATACCTTCCGTCAATGCCGGTCACAACATACGGGCCGCCTACGCCGCCGTTGTCCTCATAGGTCACTTTGAAGAACGGAACAATCGGAATGGTAACTTCCGCGCTCTCTTCATTGGCCCATGCTATGTTGTATACAGACTCGCCGTCAGCTGCTGTTACCACATGGGCGCCAGTCTCCGTCCAGCTCGTCTTAGGTGCCAAGTTGATGAACTCGTCGATGCCGAGCATTGTGTCAACCACATGGATATTGTTTTCTGTCACGTTGCCATTGTTGGTAACTATGATCTCATAGGTAATAGAATCGGTCAATGAAGCTTTCATTTCGCCCGCAAACGGTACCCCGTTGATCTTGGCAAGCTTCTCAATAGTTATGCCTCTTACCGGCACCACAGGTATCTCGATCTCGTCATATTCGTCGTTCGCCCTGGCTATGTTGTGCACTATCAAGCCGTCGGATTCTACTACGATATGGCTGCCTTCGAAGAACGCCACTGCACCGGCAGCAAGGTCTACTGTTCCGTCGAGTGAAATCATCTCGTCGGTCACTTTGATGCCGTCTTGCCTTACGTTGCCTGTGTTGGTCACGGTAATCTTGTAAGAAATCTTATCGCCTACTTCGGCGAACATGCCTTCCACGTACTTGACATTGCCGATCCACGCCTCTTTCACTATGGTCAGTTCAGGGAACGGATCAACAGGTATCTCGACTTCGTCTTTGACATTTCCTGCGGTTGCTACGTTGTGAACGAACAATCCATCAGCAACTGTGACTGCGTGAGTGCCCTCGTAGGTCTTGACTCCGCCAGCCGGAAGGGTAATGGTCTCGTTGATGTTCAGCATGGTGTCGGTTACGACTATGCCGGTCTGCTCCGCGTTGCCGGTGTTGGTCACTGTGATCAGGTAGCGGATGGTGTCGCCGACCTTGGCAGACATACCGGTCTCTGGCACGAACAGCACAGGCGTGGTTCCCGGAGTTTCGATCCAAGCTTGCTTGAGGATGGTTATGTCGCCATACGGCGCCACTGGAATGGTGACGTCGTCGCTGACAGTGTCAGCCCATGCAATGTTGTAGACCGAAAGGCCGTCCTCGACCTTTACTTTATAAGGCTTGCTGATGGTCCAAGACTCGCCTATGGCAAGGCTGATGGTCTCGTCGATTCCCAGCAGGGCATCCGTCACGTGAACGTTGTTCTTGACTATGTTGCCCGTGTTGGTAACCGTGATGATGTACATGATTGTGCTGCCTACCTGTGCAGTCATGAGCCCTTCGATGTACGGTATCCCGTCAATCAAAGCGTCTTTGACTATGGTCAGGCGGTCAACCGGCGTCACCGGTATTTCGAGTTCGTATTCTTCGTCGTCAGCCGTGACAATGTTGTTTACACTCAAGCCGTCTGCTGCTACTACTAGGTGGTCTCCCTCGAATGTCTCGGTTTCGCCCGGCATTAAGTCGATAACTGCGTTCAGGTTGATCATTTCGTCAACTACGTGAACACCTGTCAGTTTTACGTTGCCTGTGTTGGTCACGGTGATCAGGTAGTGGATGTTGTCGCCTATATTGGCGGTCATCCCTTCGACGTATTTCACCGGCATAGCTCCAGGAGTTTCGATCCAAGCTTCCTTGAGCACGTTCAACCCTGGGTACGGATCCACAGGGATTTCGACTTCGTCTTTGTCCTTGCCCGCCGTCACTACGTTGTAGACCGTAAGCCCGTCAGCCACGGTTACTTTGTGCATGCCGTCGTAGGTCCAGACGCCGCCGGCTATAAGGGTGATGGTTGTGTTTAGTCCGAGCATGGCGTCAACCACGTTGATGCCGGTCTGCGTTGAGTTGCCCGTGTTGGTCACGGTGATCTTGTAGGTGATTTCGTCTTCCACTTTGGCGGTCATGCCGGTCACGTACGGCACACCCTCGATCCAAGCCTGCTTCAGCACTGTTATGCCGTCAATGCCTATTTCGTCAACCGGGATGGTGATTTCGTCTTTTTCCACCAGGTTCCCGGCTGTCGCCGTCGCCACGTTGTAGATCGAAAGCCCGTCGGCTGTCGTTACGTCGTAGGGGTACGGGCCATAGGTCTTGCTGGTGCCTTTGTCTAGGCTGGAGATGGTGTCGTCGAGGCCAACCTTGTCGTCAACCACGCGGACGTTGTTGAGCGCCACGTTGCCCGTGTTGGTCACGGTGATCTCGTAGGTGATTGTGTCGCCGACCTTGGCGGTCATGAGCCCTTCGATGTACGGTATGTTGTTGATCTTGGCGGTCTTGACCACCGTCATGCTTTCGACCCTCTTCACTGGTATTTCTATGTCGTCTTCGCCGTTGCCCGCCGTGGCCACGTTGTAGACCGAGAGCCCGTCGGACTCGACGACTACGTGCGAGCCAGTGTAGGTCGCGCTGCTGCCGACACCCAGGTCGATGGTCGCGTTGATGCCCAGCATCGAGTCAACCACGTTGAGGTTGTCCCATTTCACGTTGCCCGTGTTGGTAACTTTGACCTCGTAGGTGATTGTGTTGCCCACTTCGGCTTCCATGCCTGTCGTGTACGGCACGTTGTTGATCCATGCCTTCTTCTCAACAGTGATGTTGGGGTACGGATCCACAGGGATTTCGACTTCGTCTTTGTCCTTGCCCGCCGTCACTACGTTGTAGACCGTAAGCCCGTCAGCCACGGTTACTTTGTGCATGCCGTCGTAGGTCCAGACGCCGCCGGCTATAAGGGTGATGGTTGTGTTTAGTCCGAGCATGGCGTCAACCACGTTGATGCCGGTCTGCGTTGAGTTGCCCGTGTTGGTCACGGTGATCTTGTAGGTGATTTCGTCTTCCACTTTGGCGGTCATGCCGGTCACGTACGGCACACCCTCGATCCAAGCCTGCTTCAGCACTGTTATGCCGTCAATGCCTATTTCGTCAACCGGGATGGTGATTTCGTCTTTTTCCACCAGGTTCCCGGCTGTCGCCGTCGCCACGTTGTAGATCGAAAGCCCGTCGGCTGTCGTTACGTCGTAGGGGTACGGGCCATAGGTCTTGCTGGTGCCTTTGTCTAGGCTGGAGATGGTGTCGTCGAGGCCAACCTTGTCGTCAACCACGCGGACGTTGTTGAGCGCCACGTTGCCCGTGTTGGTCACGGTGATCTCGTAGGTGATTGTGTCGCCGACCTTGGCGGTCATGAGCCCTTCGATGTACGGTATGTTGTTGATCTTGGCGGTCTTGACCACCGTCATGCTTTCGACCCTCTTCACTGGTATTTCTATGTCGTCTTCGCCGTTGCCCGCCGTGGCCACGTTGTAGACCGAGAGCCCGTCGGACTCGACGACTACGTGCGAGCCAGTGTAGGTCGCGCTGCTGCCGACACCCAGGTCGATGGTCGCGTTGATGCCCAGCATCGAGTCAACCACGTTGAGGTTGTCCCATTTCACGTTGCCCGTGTTGGTAACTTTGACCTCGTAGGTGATTGTGTTGCCCACTTCGGCTTCCATGCCTGTCGTGTACGGCACGTTGTTGATCCATGCCTTCTTCTCAACAGTGATGTCGCGGTTCGATTCGATCGTAACCGTCACATCGTCGCTCTCAGTGGTGCTCCCGACCGAGGCCGTGACTATATTGTACACAGAAAGCCCGTCAGCGTTTGTTACGGTGTAGGGGCGGTCTACGTACTGCTGGTTTGCGCCAACTGCTAGGCTGACTGTCGCGTCGATGCCCAGCTTGGCGTCCACTATGCGCACATTGTTCAATGGCACGTTGCCCGTGTTGGTCACGGTGATCGTGTACAGGATCGTGTCGTCCACCTTGGCGGTCGACACGTTTGCGGTCTTCACCACCGTCCAGCTTGGAGCCGCCGTCACCGGGATGTCCAGCTCGGCTTTCACCGACTGGGTGCCGGACGTTGCCGTGGCCTCGTTGTGAACCACTAGCCCGTCGGCGTTGGTGACTGCGTAGCTGCCTGTGAACGTCTGGCTCGCGCCTATTCCCAGGCTGAGTATTGTCTCGTCGATGCCCAGCTTGTTGTCGATCACGCGCACGTTGCTCAGCACCGTGTTCCCATTGTTGGTTACGGTGATGGTGTAGTTTATGTTTGAGTTTACCTGTGCAACCGATACGTTGGCGGTCTTCTGAATGGTCAGGCCGTCAGTTATAGCAGTAATTGCAACTGTAACGTCGTCGCTTGCCTGCAGCGTCCCGGACGTCGCCGTTGCCACGTTGTAGACGGAAAGCCCGTCAAGAATCGTTACATGGTACGGTGTGATCGCGAAATCGCTCTTGCTCTCGCCAGCTGCAAGGCTGGCTATCGTGGTGTTCAGGTTTAGCTTGGTGTCCACCACTTGGATGTTGCTCAGGGGCACGTTGCCCGTGTTGGTGACTGTGATCGTGTAGTAAATGAAGTCGCCAACCTGTGCGGTCGCAACGTTTGCGGTCTTGGTCAATGCCAAGCCCGGGCTCGCTTCGATCGCAACGGTCACGTCGTCGCTCTCGGTGGTGCTTCCTACCGTGGCCGTCGCCACGTTGTACACCGAAAGCCCGTCTTCTTTCTTTACGGTGTAGCTGCCTAGGCGCTGCACGCTGTTGCCGACCGGAATGCTGACCGTCTCGTCGATGCCCAGCTTGGCGTCCACTATGCGCACGTTGTTCAATGGCACGTTGCCCGTGTTGGTCACGGTGATCGTGTACTGGATAACGTCGTCCACCTTGGCGGTCGCCACGTTGGCGGTCTTCACCACCGTCCAGCTCGGAGCCGCCGTCACCGGGATGTCGAGCTCGGCTTTCACGGACTGTGTGCCGGACGTTGCCGTGGCCTCGTTGTGGACCACTAGCCCGTCTGCGTTGGTGACTGTGTAGGTGCGCACGTACGTCTCTGAGGCGTCCGGGTTCAGGGTCGGGATCGTCTCGTCGAGGCCCACCTTGTTGTCGACCACGCGGACGTTGCTAAGCACCGTGTTCCCTTTGTTGGTTACAGTGATGGTGTACGTTATGGTTGTGTTTACCTGGGCGGTCGATACGTTTGCGGTCTTCTCTATGGTCAGCCCGCCCGCTACTGCCGCCACCGGTATGGTTATCTCGTCGCTTGCCTGCAGCGCCCCCGACGTCGCCGTGGCTTCGTTGTGGACCGACAGGCCGTCCGAGTTCTTCACCACGTACGGGGCCAGCACGAAGTCGCTCTTGCTCTCGCCTACGGCAAGGCTGGCTACCGTGGTGTTAAGGTTTAGCTTTGTGTCCACCACTTGGATGTTGCTCAAAGGCACGTTGCCCGTGTTGGTCACCGTGATGCGGTACTGGATGGTTGTGCCCACCGTCACGGAGCCGCTTGTGTACAGCAGCCCGTCTATGAAGGCTTCCTTCTTCACTGCAAGGCCCGGGTTCGCGTCGATCGCGACTGTTACGTCGTCGCTCTCGGTGGTGCTCCCTACCGTGGCCGTCGCTTCGTTGTACACCGAAAGCCCGTCTTCGTTCTTGACGGTGTAGCTGCCTGTGCGCTGCACGCTCTCGCCAACGCTGAGGTTGACTGTGGCGTCGACGCCGATCTTGGCGTCAAGTATGCGCATGTTGTTCAGGTCCACGTTGCCCGTGTTGGTCACCGTCACCGTGTACTGGATCGTGTCGCCCACCTTGGCGGTCGCCACGTTGGCGGTCTTCACCACCGTCCAGCTCGGAGCCGCCGTCACCGGGATGTCGAGCTCGGCTTTTACGGACTGTGTGCCGGACGTGGCCGTGGCTTCGTTGTGGACCACTAGCCCGTCTGCGTTGTTGACTGTGTAGGTGCGCGTGTACGTCTCTGAGGCGTCCGGGTTCAGGGTCGGGATCGTCGCGTCGAGGCCCACCTTGTTGTCGACCACGCGGACGTTGTTCAGCACAGTGTTCCCTTTGTTGGTTACCGTGATGGTGTACGTTATGACGCTGTTTACCTGGGCGGTCGATACGTTTGCGGTCTTCTCTATGGCCAGGCCGCCCGCTACTGCCGCCACCGGTATGGTTATCTCGTCGCTTGCCTGCAGCGCCCCCGACGTCGCCGTGGCTTCGTTGTGGACCGACAGGCCGTCCGAGTTCTTCACCACGTACGGGGCCAGCACGAAGTCGCTCTTGCTCTCGCCTACGGCAAGGCTGGCTACCGTGGTGTTAAGGTTTAGCTTTGTGTCCACCACTTGGATGTTGCTCAAAGGCACGTTGCCCGTGTTGGTCACCGTGATGCGGTACTGGATGGTTGTGCCCACCGTCACGGAGCCGCTTGTGTACAGCAGCCCGTCTATGAAGGCTTCCTTCTTCACTGCAAGGCCCGGGTTCGCGTCGATCGCGACTGTTACGTCGTCGCTCTCGGTGGTGCTCCCTACCGTGGCCGTCGCTTCGTTGTACACCGAAAGCCCGTCTTCGTTCTTGACGGTGTAGCTGCCTGTGCGCTGCACGCTCTCGCCAACGCTGAGGTTGACTGTGGCGTCGACGCCGATCTTGGCGTCAAGTATGCGCATGTTGTTCAGGTCCACGTTGCCCGTGTTGGTCACCGTCACCGTGTACTGGATCGTGTCGCCCACCTTGGCGGTCGCCACGTTGGCGGTCTTCACCACCGTCCAGCTCGGAGCCGCCGTCACCGGGATGTCGAGCTCGGCTTTCACGGACTGGGTGCCGGACGTGGCCGTGGCCTCGTTGTGGACCATGAGCCCGTCGGCGTTGTTGACTGTGTAGGTGCGCGTGTACGTCTCTGTGGCGCCGATGCCCAAGGTCGGGATCGTCGCGTCGAGGCCCACCTTGTTGTCGACCACGCGGACGTTGTTCAGCACAGTGTTCCCTTTGTTGGACACTGTGATGGTGTACGTTATGGGTGTGTTTACCTGTGCCACCGATACGTTTGCGGTCTTCTCTATGGTCAGGCCGCCCGCAACTGCCGCCACTGTCACGGTGACTTCGTCGCTGGCTTGCAGCGTCCCCGCCGTAGCGGTTACCACGTTGTGGACCGAAAGGCCGTCTGCGTTCGTTATCGTGTATTGACGGTTGTTGTATGGCTGGCTTGCCCCTGCCGGCAATTCGGCGATGGTCTCATCGAGGCCCACCTTTGCGTCAACCACGCGCACGTTGCTCAGGGGCACGTTGCCCGTGTTGGTCACAACGATGTCGTAGGTGACCAACGTGTTTACTGGTACCGGTGTGCCGGTTACGTATGGCACGCCGCCTACGAAAGCGGTCTTCTTCACTGTCAGGCCTTGGCTTGCCCCAACCGTTACGTCGAATTCGTCGCTTGCTGTTACGCTGCCCGCCGTGGCCGTCGCCACGTTGTGGATCAGCAGCCCGTCAGCGATCGTTACGTTGTAGGGTTGGTTGTTGTACGGCTGGCTTGCGCCCGGCGCAAGGTTGGCGATCGTCTGGTCAAGCCCAATCTTGGTGTCCACTACGCGGACGTTGCTCAGGGCAACGTTGCCCGTGTTGGTCACTGTAATCGTGTAGTAGATTGTGTTGCCCACCTGCGCGGTCGTTACGTTGGCGGTCTTTGTCACTGACAGCTTCGGGTACTCCCCGATCTGCACCGTGACTTCGTCGCTGTCGCTCACGTCACCTGCCACTGCCGTGGCTACGTTGTGAATTGAGCGACCGTCTGCCACCACCACATAATGTTCGAAATCGTACACCCTGCTTTCACCGACTGCCAAGCTAATAGTCTGGTTGAGGTTAAACATCGGGTCTGTGACGACCACATTGGTTAAAGGTATGGTTCCCGTGTTTGTCACGGTGATCTTGTATTCGATTTTTTCGCCTACTTGCACGGGTCCGCCGGTGTACGGCAAGCCGTCAACCGTCGCCTGCTTTGTCACGCTGATATCTCTCACCGTGCCGTCCCACTGCGCGTACAGGTTGATTGTGTTGCCGCTCAACCCGAGGTCTGCGAAGGTGTATGTCCCTCCAAGGTTTCGGATTGGTGCTGCATCAGCCGTTGTAAGCGTCCAGTACTTGAGGTCGTAGTTCAGCCGATCGATCCCGAGGGATGTCGCTTCGGCCAAACTGAGTATCGTTATCGGGTTGTCGTAGGACGAATAGGTCCTAGCAACTACGAAATCCGGGGCATAGTTGGAATGGTAGTTTACCGTTATGGCTTCCTCCGGGCTCAGGTAGCGGGCTACGAAGTTGATGTTGCCGTTGACGTTCACGATGCCTCCCGGATAATACGTGGGGCCGATCCCGTCAATGCGCCATCCTGCAAAAACCCTGCTGCCGCTGACTAGGCCGGTACCTGCCAATACAGGCGCCAAGACGCCAATACTGTACCTGTCGTTGTCCACAGGAACGATGCCTGCCGTCCCCTCGCCGATGTCGTAAGTGATCCTGAAGTTGTCAGTCTGCCAGTCGGCGTAAAGGTTGAGGTCGGACGTAATAGGTGTATCATAGCTGAATATCATGTTCCTGCCGTTCACTTTGAACAGCCACGCCCTGAGTATGCCGTACCCCGGGACATTGTCGCCCGGATCGTAAGGCGGGTTGATGTAATCGTTCAAATCCGCCCCTTGGGTACCAAACAAAGTGGCGCCGGGCAATACGCTGTCATAATAACTGACGGTGAACCTGGTCGGCGACCATCTGCCATACAGCTGAACGTCGGCGTCAGGCATGATGCTGTTGTCAAAGTCGAACACTTCATTATATCCTGGGTCGATGTACCAATCGTCGAAGTCGTAGGAAAAACCCTCTTCAGTTTTCAACGGGGGTATCGGCTTCTTGTTCGCAAGGGACTCTTCAAACATGATGTTGGTCACAGGGCTTACAGCCGTGCCCCCCATCGAGTTGAACAAGAGGTCGTGCCTGTTCCTGTCGTAGTAAAAGTCAAAAACTGTGGGGTATACAGTGTTGTCGTAAAACCTGGCAATATTGACCGTACCTTCGATGTCCTTTGGCTGAACAAGTGCGCTTGCACTGGAATACACCAGCGAGTGCTTCGTGCTCTTTACGTAAATCTTGCCTCCGAATACGGTGGTTTGCCCGGTTTCTCCCGGCAACTGCTCAATCCAGTAGTTGACTACTTTGGGTATAGCCGTTCCCCAATAACCCGTCACCGTGTATCCGGGAGAGTTCAGGTTTAACGGCAGCATGTCCTCCGTGAACGCCAAGCGGTTCGTGGACCAGACGTTCAACTCGGAAAATGTCTGGTCATTGGGCTCCCAGCCGGCAAACAGCAGGCCCCTCGGGTCGGTATTCACAAAGCTGGCACCGCCTGTGCCGTTGTAAGGCCAAATGTCGCTTATGTTCTGGCCGTATTTCACGTCGATGTAGTACGGCGCCCCATTGCTGAGGTATACGCTGCCTTTGTACGTCATGCTTGAAATGTAGGTGCCGCTGTTCAGGTCGAAAGTGATCCTGTACACGTTCCTCTTGCAGTACACGTTCACCACCGTGGTGCCGTTACCCTTGATTTCCACGTTGGCGGCGGCTTGGAAGTTCGCGCACCTCATTGCAAGGCTGCTGTTCGCCGCTGCGCTGCTCATGCCTGTGATGTTGCTCATGGTTCCCGATGTGCCGGTTGCACTCTCGGAATACGCAAAGGCGTAATCATCGTGGTTGTTGATGTTCGGCGTTCCTGCAAGGTCGGCCTTTTCCAGCCAGTATACTATGCTGTAGTTTGCCGTTGAAGGTGTCCATGTCGCACGCACCGTTACGTCTGCCGTTAGCGGCGAGCCGAATACAAAGGGTACGCTCGGGTTGTTGTCGTACACCCACCTGTTGAACGTGTAGCCCATGCGCGTAGGCGGAATCGGCTGTACGGTGGGCTGCCCCTCCTCGTAAATCGCTATTGGCGGGTCCACCTGAGTCCCGTCCGATGCGAATATCAGGAAGTACTCGTTGGCAAAATGGGGCTTCAGTGTGTAGTTCCTGTTTAACGTAAGCGGGAACGTCACCGGCACCAGTGGGTTGCTCTCATACCAGTGCCTGAAGACTGAGTTAAGTGTCGGCAGCGCCAATTTCTGGTCGACCACCTGCTGCGCGGTCGCTGCAGTAACCTGCCAGCCGGTAGGTTGTAGGATCGACTCTACTACGACGCCCTGGTCGTTCAGGAACTGGACGAGGTAGTTGTCGCTAAACCTCGCGTACAAGGTCATGTTTGAATTGACCGGAGTGTTCACGAAGTTGAAACTTGGGTCGTTTGGGCCGCCCGACGGCGTCGTGAACCACCCAAGGAACGAATGCATGCCCGGCGGGTAGAGGCTTTCGTTTGGTGGCGGCGGTTCTTCGCAGTAACCGAAAGCGTTGGTCTCAACGTAGTAGACCTGCTCTGTGCCTACCATGAAACTCACGAAAACGCCATTTCTTGCCATGGCCTGTTCATCTTCTTCGGGTTCCAAGGCTTCTTCGCCTCTTGGCAGCTCAATGTCGTCCGTCTCTTCCAGGTCGCCCGCTTCGCCGTAATAGATCTCGCCGACCACCGTCACGCCGTCCAGCTCCAGGTTGCCAAAAACAACCACTGCAGGCTGGTCAGGTGCGCCAATCAGCTCGAAATCGCCCGTCAGCGTAATGTCCGCGCCGACTGGAATGGTCAGCGGGCCGCCGGTCAGTTCGATGTCCTGCGTGAGGTTTATCGTGACCGGTTCGCCAATAGGGGCGTTTGTGACGGCGATGCGAAGCTCGCTTTCAAGCGAGACGTCGACAGCGCTGTCTGCGACCGCCTCAGAGCCTGAGCCGTCGCCCGAAATATCCTGATCCAGGAACTCGTCGTCGCCTTCTTCTGTCAAGTAAGCATCTTCGTCAATGTCTGCTGGCTCAGCGACTTCTTCGTCTGCGTCTTCCGGCTCTGTGGCTTCTTCGTCCACGTCTTCCGATACTACGTCCGCCTCGCCAACATCTTCCGAAACCGTACTTTCGCTTTCTGCCGATGTTGCCACTTCAACATTTGTCCCAAGGTCAGGCGATTCGTCGTCGAAAGCCAGCACGGATGCCGGAACAAGCGACAGCGCGAGGGACAGGGATACTAACATGCAGAGTATCCGCCTCATCGCCAGCCTGTGACCTTTGAAGTGTCTTCTTTTCATAATTCTTCCTCCTTTCTGTGTTTTTCATTTTGTTTGCAAAGCTATAGCTGTCTTTTGATATCCCCCCCCTGGTGGAAAATCTCCCAATACCTACCGATCGTTTTCAGTTGTATTTGCAAACTCCACATCAGGACTCATCGTGGCTGGCTTCCGGCTATCGGGCCCACACTTCAGGGCACCCGGCGCCTCTCTGTCTGCTTTTCCACATACCATTATGCAGAACTTCATAACATTAACCACAGGGCTTTGACAGTTAAAGTTAGAAGCGCTGAAAAACCTGTAATGCGGCTCAATGCCTTGCTTCCAGCCTTGTTGATGAATATCGTCAAATTTATATCATATTTCAGCTTGATTGTCAAGAGTTTTATCGAAATTTGACTTATAATTTCCTACTGTATTGGACACCAAAATGCAGCCACTTGCTTTTTGAGCAAAATGGCTGTATTATAATAAGCAAAAAGATACATATGCGCCCTTGGCTCTTTCCCTCGTGAAATCATAGTGGAGGATTTAAAATTATGGTACTTGATATTGTGGTTGCTGCCATCGTTGTGCTGTCCATGACCCTCGGGTTCCGGTCAGGCTTCATGAGGTCGTTTCTTCATATGGCCGGCTGGATACTATCAATCGTCATCGCCTTTGCCTTCGCCCCTAAGCTCAGCGTTTTTTTGACTGAGAAGACTGGGATTTACGACTCGATGAACAATGCTTTATCTGAGCGCTTTGCGGACGCCGCAAGCGTAGATCGCGTCGCCCACGGGCTGCCGGACATCTTGAGGGACATGGCAGAATCGCTGGCAAGGCAGACCACGGAAACTGCGGCAGCGACCGTAGCAAACCTGTTTTTCGCTTCAGTCTCTTTCCTGCTTGTGATAATCGCGGTAAAGCTGGTGTTCTTCCTGCTTGTATCCCTTTTGTCGAAGCGCGGCAACAGCGGAGTGAGAGGTTTCGTCGATGGCGTACTGGGCCTTTTGATGGGGCTTGTGAAAGGCGCTTTCATCGTGTTTGTCCTGCTTGCTGTCATGATTCCCGTGACAGGCCTTTTCGATGCGAAATTCACGTCTGTCATAATTGGTTGGCTTGATTCTTCTTACTTTGCCGGAACCCTGTACGATAATAACATACTCGTACTTATCGTGCGCGATTTTCTAATGTAAGGATACTGGTTCCGTTACGTGCTAGAATTGCAATAAGTATCTACTCGTACACAAAAAGAAACGCTATCTTGCACCTAGCGTTCGATATATGATTTCTTTATTTAAGTTCAGCAAGGGGCTGCTCTACTTTCTCCTCAGTGTAACGGTGTGCTGCTCCCATTCGCTGTCGTATTCGTATGCAACATAGAACCCCAGCTTCTCGAACTCCCTGATCTTTACAAACATGGTTCCTGCGTAAAGCTGGCCTTCTATGTCAACCCTCTGGCCGTCTTTTGTTGCGAAAGCCTTTTTCTCCGCAGCGTCCCACCCCACTTCTATACCCAGCCATCCGCAGACTTCCCGCAGGGGGACGAAAAGCGTCCCGTAGTCGTTGATGCAGTCCATGTAATGCCATGCGTAGCCCTCCAAGTAGTCAACGTCCACCCCTATCCAGTTGAAACCGTCGTCAACATCGTAGAAATACCAGCTCCGCCAGCTTATTGTCATTGTATTTACGTAATTTATCCTGCGTTCTGCCCTTTCCAAGATCGTATCGATGTCTTCAAGGGAAATTGGGTTATCCAGAGTGGGAGCCTCTTGGTTTATATCGTCTTTGGCCATTATGCCTGAACTGCCCGCAAAGGACAACAGCGGCTCGTCTTTGAAACGAAGCTTCAAATCGGCGTCTTGCGTATACCTGTCCCCGTTCTTGGTGACCTGGGCATTCAAGGAA
Organism: Clostridiales bacterium; assembly: GCA_009782285.1. Classification (GTDB taxonomy): domain Bacteria; phylum Bacillota; class Clostridia; order Peptostreptococcales; family Anaerovoracaceae; genus WRJK01. Next base: position 5,837 of record WRJK01000015.1, on the reverse strand, counting down.
GACCCTCTAAGCAACAGTTTTGCGTAGTCGCTGTCCCATTTGCTGGGGGCATAGTATTCGATTTCGTCAAGGAAATAATCTATGATTTCCTCTTCGGCTTCGGGCAGGCTTTCAAAAAACTCAACCATGCCCTTTCGTATCGCCGGCTTGTTTTGGGATATGTATTTAAAGACGCTGCTGTAAAAGTCGACTGCTTTTTCCGGGGTGACTTCCATTGCGTACCCGTCAGGCACAGCCTTAGTCATGCCGGTGGACAATCCGGAAAACAATCTCATGATGGTGTTTGTCAGCAGTTCTGTGATTTCCTTCTCTTCGGCGATTATTTCGTCCATGTACATCGACAGCCCAGTAAACGACAGCCATTGGTACAGGTACGCGTCGTCCCCTAAAATCACGTAGTCGCATTCGCCGGTTTCCTTCGTTGCAGCAGTTTTGACCGCCCTGCACATTTTGTCGCTGTAATCGCCCAGCCTGAGAAGTTCAACATGCAGGTCGACATAGTCCTCTACAGGCATGTAGTAGACGCCGTTGAAAAGCCGGATGTTCGCTTCATGGGGCATGTCATTGCTGTTAATCCCGTATTTTACTTTCAAATTCAGGTACGTGTCGAGCGGCGGCGAATAAACGACCTCGCCGACAATGCCCAGCTTCACCTTTATTGCAGAGCCCTCCTCATCGTCATAATAATAATAGTAGAAAGAGTTCAGTACGTTTTCGTCGTATTCTACCTCGATATCGGCAGAAACCGTGAACGACTCTAGCTCCGACACTTCCTTAATCAGTTTGAAGAAACCAAGGTCGGTATCGCTGCAGCCGGCCATGGCGGCAACGAAAAGAGCCAGTGCCGCTAGCAGGGCGGCTAGCCTTCTTCCTTTTTTGCTTCTCATTTCATTTTCCTTTCGCTTTGAAAATTAAAATTAAAGGAGTTTGATATTGTTGACGTTAAGTGCAAACGACAGGTTTAAAAATGCGGCCGCATTCCTGCACATCATCATTCGGGTCAGGAATATCTCGAAATACTCCATCACGGCGCTTATTTCAGTGTCTATTTCAAGATCCAGCACTATGCTTGTTTTATCGCCTTCCAGCCTAATGTTCGAATGGTGCACGGCGTAGTTCACACGGTCGTGTATGTCAGCAGACAGCTGAGTTTCGTTCCTGTTCCTGTACCTTACCCTGCTCCTGCGCACGTCAGACTTGTCGGCTAGGATCAGCGCTGCGGAGACTGGGCTCACCGCCGTTCCCGTGCCTTCGTCGTGGTTTCCTATCGCCCCTACGATGTCGGCGAGCTCAACCGCTTCAAACCCCATCCTGTCCAAGATGCGGAACGCCATGACTGCACCGGTTTGAGCGTGGTCGTGCCTGTTGATGCAGTTCCCTATGTCATGCATGTGCCCTGCTATCTTAGCCAGCTCCACCGTCCTTTCGGGGAAATCAAGGCCTTGGAGTATCTCTGCTGCCTTGCCTGACACTTTTCCCGCATGAGCAAACCCGTGCTCCGTGTACCCTAGCACTCCTAAAAGATCGTTTCCTTTTATTATGTACGTCGATATTTCTTCACTATTTTTGATATCGTCAAAGGTTACGTGTTTCTTAATGGTTCTCATATCCTCTCCATCATTTTATTTTCCATGCCTATGCGGTACTCTGCCACAAGCAGGTCTATCATCCTGCCGTAGCTCTTCACGCCGTCTTCTTGGGCATTCGCTTTGAGGTAGCTGTCGTTTGCCTTTGTCGACAGCTCTGCGGCTTTCCCTTGAAATTGCCTCCAGTACAGGTTGCCTGCCGCATAGTCCGAAAGCGCCTGTTCCGGTATTGTTTTCCAAAGGCTGTAATACTCTTCAGCCGTGGCTGTCCTAGCATAGGCCTGCAAAGCGAAAGACAGGGCGTTCAAAAGCCCGCTGTACAAAAATTCCGGGGTTTCGGATTTCATGCACGCAAGGAACGCAACAAACCCTGCTTCGTCTTCCCTTATGAAGCCTTTCACGTGAGCCAGCTCATGGCAGATTGTGTATGGGATCAAGTAGTCCGGGACATCCTTGTTGTAATTAGCTTCAATCGTAAATGGCGAGTATATCCCCGTAATGTTCGCCATCGACATGAGATGCGAAAAACGGACCGGCTTCGGGTTCGGGTAGTAGCCTGCTAGCAGTTCCGTCTCTGAAGACAACAGTTTCATTGAATTCTTGGCTTCGGTTTTCAAGTCGACGTTCCCGGCTGTAAACAGCCCTCTGCTGTCAAGGGGGATTTCTGCGGGCAAATCGGATATCTCACCTATCAGCATTCTGCAGAGTTCATGAAGGTCTCTTTGGCTTGGCTCTGCCACCTCGCGCCCCGTCAGGCTTGCAAAGGTGTCACGGCTGTAGTTGACGGTGCACGCGAGCGAGAGCATCATGAATATGGTGCATGCAAAAGCAAGCAATATGAACAGCACCCTAAGCGCCGCCCCTTTTAGTTTGGCCCGCCACAGCGGCACTAGGGCTAACAGCAGCAAATACAACAAGCAGGCAGCCAAACATGCAGCAGCCGCGCATGTCAGCGCTTCAACGACCGAAAAGGGCGCCAGCGACGCAATCCTGCCTATCGTGTCAAGAAACGCCGGGAATATGTGGCTGGCGTACCACTCGCCAAACCAGCCTGTTTTCCTGGACATTAGCAGGACAAACAGGCCGGTCACAAATGAGCAGCCGCTGTAAACCAGCAATTTTACATCAGTTTTCCGCAAGCTTACGGTATATCTCATATCTTTCTTTTGCTTCTTCTTTCGCCTTTTCAAATAGTTCTTTTGCGTTATCCGGGAATGCGAGCTCAAGCGACGAATACCTTACTTCCCCTTCCAGAAATTCCCTGTAGTCCAAACTAGGCTCTTTTGAGTCGAGGGTAAACGGCTTTTCCTTGTCTTTGGGGTCGTACCTGTATAGGTTCCAATACCCCGAATCGACTGCCCGCTTCATTTCTGCTTGAACGGTCCCCATCCCTGCCTTGATCCCGTGGTTGATGCACGGTGCGTAGGCGATGACGATGGCTGGGCCTGGGTGCTTTTCAGCTTCGATCAGCGCATTTATTACCTGCTGCCTGTCCGCCCCCATGGACACCTGCGCGACATATACGTTTCCGTATGTCATCATCAGCCTCCCTAGGTCTTTCTTGCTGCTTTTCTTGCCTGATGAGGCGAATTGGGCAACTGCTCCGAGGGGGGTTGCCTTCGAAGACTGCCCGCCTGTATTTGAATAGACTTCCGTGTCGACGACAAGGACGTTGACGTCTTCGCCCGAGGCGAACACGTGGTCCAGCCCTCCGTAACCTATGTCGTAGGCCCAGCCGTCCCCGCCGACCATCCACATGGTTTTCTTCGTGAGCTGGTCCTTGTGGAGCAGAATCACGTCTGCCAGCTCCTTCGCCCTGCCTTCGAACTTGGTGGCTTCCAGCACAGAAACCAACTCCCTGCTCGGTTTCTGTGAACCTTCCAAGTCGCTAAAGTTGTCAAGCCACGCTTCAACTGCGCCTTTGACTTCTGCGCTTTCTGCAATGCTCAGCAGCTCCGTTGCCTGGTCTCTCACCGCGCTGCGCTGCTGTGCAACAGCAAGGCACATGCCAAGGCTGAACTCGGCGTTGTTTTCAAACAGCGAATTGGACCATGCCGGGCCCCTGCCCTCTCCGGTCACTGTGTAGGGGACGCAGGGCATTGCAGAGCCCCACGCTTGCGTGCAGCCAGTCCCGTTGGCAAAATACATCTTGTCCCCAAAGAGCTGGGTCAGCAGCTTAATGTAAGTAGTTTCGCCGCAGCCGCTGCAGGCGCCTGAAAACTCAAGCAAGGGCTTTTTGAACTGGGTACCCTTGACGTCTGCTGACAGAGACTCTGCTTTTTCCGATATGGAAAGGCCGTACTCCCAATGGCCCTGTTTCGCCTCTGCCTCTGCTATGGGCTTCATGACGAGTGCCTTGCCCTTCGCCGGGCACTCCAGTGCACAGCATCCGCAGCTGGCGCAGTCTAGGGCACTAACCTGCAACGTATAGTGGTAGTTTTTTAGCTTGCCCTTCGCTTTTACACATTCAAACTCGTCCGGAGCGTTGCACTTTTCATCTTCATTCATAAGATATGGCCTGATTGCCGCATGAGGGCAGACGTAGGAGCACCTGTTGCATTGCAGGCAGGCTTCGGCATTCCAGACCGGAATGTCTGTCGCTATCCCCCGCTTCTCGTAAGCAGAAGTCCCAAGTGGCATCGTTCCGTCTTCCATCCCTATAAATGCGCTGACCGGCAAGTCGTCGCCTTTCTGCGCGTTTATCGGCACGAGGATGTTTTTGATGATGTCGGGCAGATCATCCTTTACATTGGTTGCGCCTTCTTTTGCACCTTCCTCTGCGTCCCTCCACTCAGCAGGAACGCTGACCTCCACAAGACCTGATGCGCCCCGGTCGATGGCTGCCATGTTTTTGCTAACCACCACTGCACCTTTCTTGCCATAGGTCTTTTCGACACCGTCCTTCATGTATTTCACAGCATCTTCGTAGGGGATTATCCCAGCAAGCTTGAAGAACGCCGACTGGAGGACCATGTTGGCAAAATTGCCTAGCCCCTCCTCCTGAGCTATTTTGTTGGCGTCTATTATGTAAAACTTTATGTCGTTCTCAGCGATGTGCCTGCGTATGGAAGCCGGAATTTTGTCATCCAGTTCATTCAGGGCGAAATCGCAGTTGAGCAGGAACGTCCCGCCTTTTTTGAGTTCCTCTATGATCTCGTACTTGTGCAGGTAGGTCTGGTTGTGGCATGCGATGAAATCGGCGTTTTTAACCAAATATGTGGATCTTATAGGGTTATTCCCGAACCTTAAGTGCGACTTTGTGATGCCAAACGACTTCTTCGTGTCGTATTCAAAATACGATTGGGTGTACATGTCGGTGTATTCGCCGATTATTTTTACTGAGTTCTTGTTTGCCCCCACCGTGCCGTCGGAACCCAAGCCCCAGAATTTGCAGCTCTTCGTGCCCGGGTCTTCAATGAAGAAGCCGTCTTCTGCGTCCAGCGAGCGCCCGGTGACGTCGTCCACTATGCCGATGGTGAATTTGTCCTTTGGCTCTGCCTGGGACAAATTGTCGTATACCGCCTTTATCTGGGCAGGCGACGTGTCCTTGGAGGACAGCCCGTACCTCCCGCCGTATATCATGGGGCGTACGCCCTTGTTCACATAGGCTGTGCACACATCGGTGTACAACGGTTCTCCTGCTGCCCCGGCTTCCATGAGCCTGTCGAGGACTGCGATTTTCTTGACTGTGCCCGGTATTTTCGCAATCAGGTGCTCGGTTGAAAAGGGCCTGAACAGATGAACGTTGACAAAGCCGGTCTTTTCCCCTTTCGAATTGAGCCAGTCAACGGTTTCTTTTATCGCGCCGCTGACTGAGCCCATTGCTATTATCACCCTGTCTGCGTCCTGTGCGCCGTAATAATCGAAAAGCCCATAATCCCTGCCGGTAATTGCGTTTATGCTTTCCATGTATTTTTCAACGATTCCAGGGATTGCGCAGTAAAACCTGCCTGCGGCTTCCCTGACCTGAAAGTATATGTCTGGGTTTTGAACTGTGCTCCTAAGAACCGGATGCTCCGGGTTCAAGGCTTTCTTCCTGAATTTCTCAACTGCTTCCCAGTTGAGGAGCTTAGCAAAATCCTCATAGTCGATGCAGTCTATCTTCTGGATTTCATGGGATGTCCGAAAACCGTCAAAGAAATGCATGAACGGCAGACTCGCCTCAATAGCTGAAAGATGCGCAATCCCGCCCAGATCCATCACTTCCTGCACACTGCCTGACGACAGCATGGCGAAGCCTGCCTGCCGACA
>WRJK01000014.1 GCA_009782285.1 Clostridiales bacterium | reverse complement strand
AAAAAAGTTTTGAAGAAAACATTTCGGATTTGTATTTCAATACTGCGGGTTATCTGTATGACGAGCCGCTGATGCTTTTGAAGCAGGAACTGCGAGAACCTGCAATGTATAATTCCGTTATCACGGCGATCGCTGGCGGAGCTTCTCGCCTGAATGAAATTTCTACCAAAATTGATGAAGACCGTGCAAAAGCGATCAAATACCTTGACACGCTGATAAACCTGAGAATCCTGTACAAGGAATACCCTTTTGGCGACAACCCCGCAAAAAGCCGAAAGGGCGTATACAAGATATCGGACAACTGTTTCAGTTTTTGGTACCGATACGTTTTCCCTGACAGGACCGCTGTCGAACAGGGCACCGGAAAAGCTGTGCTTCGCTCAATCATGCCCAGCATCAACAGCTTCATCGGCAAGCCGTTCGAGGAAATCTGTCTTCAATATCTGATCCACAAAAACAACAGCGATGAACTGCCTTTTGTGTTCACTCGCTCCGGCAGATGGTGGGGCAACAACCCTAAAACAAAATCGCAAGAAGAAATTGATCTGATCCTTTCCTCTTCTGACAATAAAAATGCTATTTTTGCCGAATGCAAGTGGCGCAACGAAATAAAGGGCGCACAGGTGTTGACTGAGCTAATGGAAAAGGCGTCTCTGTTTGAAAATTACGAGAACAAATATTATTACGTGTTCTCAAAAGCTGACTTTTCGGCTGACTGCCGCGAATTAGCCAATAAATTCGGAAATGTCAAATTGATAAACCTAGCCGACCTATTTGAGGGCATTTGAACGATTATGACAGACATGAACCTGGGAAAAAAACTGAACCTGCTTGCAGGTATCCTGCAAAGCCTGCCCTCCGCCGCAGTTGCGTTTTCGGGGGGCGTCGACAGTACATTCCTCTTAAAGTACGCCCATGGCGCCATGAAAGGCAGAGTGGTCGCGGCTACTGCAGCGGCACCCAGCTTTGCCCCGGATGAAACGGCGGAAGCTGCGGATTTTTGCAAATCAGAAGGCATCCGCCACATAGTCGTCAACATGGGTGACGCTTTTCTTGACAGCTTTGCAGACAATCCGGCAGACAGATGCTACATATGCAAGAAGAACATGCTTCAAAGGCTCCTCGCACACACCGAGCTTGCCGGCATGGTGCTTTTGGACGGGTCAAACACGGACGATGCGCTCGACTACAGGCCCGGCGAGAGGGCGCTGCTCGAGCTGGGCGTCCAAAGCCCGCTTCGGGAAGCAAGCTTATCGAAAGAGGAAATCCGAACTGCGGCAAAGGCGATGGGGCTGTCTGTGTGGGGCAAACCTGCGTTCGCCTGCCTTGCGTCGAGGATCCCCTACGGCGAAAGGATAACTGTCGGCAAGCTGGCGTCGATCTACAGGCTCGAAAAGCTGCTGCACGAAAACGGCTTCAGCCAAGTCAGGGTGAGGCACCATGGCGACGTTGCCCGCATCGAGGTTCTTCCGGAGGACAGGAAGAAATTCTTTAACACGGATTTTATGGAAAAAATAAACAAAGCGGCTAAAGAAGCCGGCTTTATTTATGCCGCACTTGACCTTGGCGGCTACAAAATGGGCAACTTGAACATGTCAACCAAAAACGTCTAGATGGTTTACAAACCCACTCCAGGCTTGGTACCGTCCCATTTCTTCCCTGTCATGCTGTCTATTTTCACCTTGATGATAAATGTCCCCTTTATTTTCTTTTCGGTGTACATCTCTTCGCTGTGCACGTACCCCGGGGGCTTCATCTTCCCTACAATCAGGTTGTAGACTTTTATTTTCGTCTCCCGGTCACCCAATATTTCGGCTTTTCCAAAACCAATCACGCTTTCGTAGGAGATGCCCCAGTAGCATGGCTTGCCGCTGTTTTCGATTACCTCTTCCGTCTGGGACGCCTGCACCTCAAAACAAACGTTCGGGTTTGCCCGGATCATGTCGAGCTTCTGCCCCACTTCCGCGCAATGGAAGTACATCGAGCCGCCTTCATAGGCATAGAGCATCGGAACCACATATGGCTGTTCCCCCGCGCACATGGCAAGATGGCATATTTTATTGTCTTCAAGCAGCCGGACAATTTCATCAATGTCCTTTATTTCCCGGTCGCGCCTTCTCATCGTTTTCACCTCCATTTCCTCATTCACTATTATATCCATTGGAAACTCTTTTGGCAAGGAATATTCAGAGCCCAACGCTGTACAGCAACCGAATTATCTGTTACAATAAAATAAAAAAGGAGAGGCATAATGAACTTATTCAAATCCGTGGATGATTGCATAAAAAAATTCAGCCTGCTTGATTTCGGCCTGCTTAAGCTCTGCGTCGGTTCAGCTGGGCTGCTCGCTGGGCTGCTCGTACCGAAGAAAAATAAAAAAACAACCCTTGCCGCAGCGTCAATAGTTTTTAGCTTCACGCTGTTCCCTTTGATGCTCAAGTTTGTTAGGATTGTCGCCGACAACAAAGTTGTGAAATTCTAGCGCGATCTGCATTTTCATTTCATCTGATTATCACCGCAAAAACTATTTGTGCATAATTTGTTTCTGCGGTTATTTGCATTTGCTGCGAATAAAACTTGACAAAATGAGTATTTAACACTAAATAAGTGTTGTATTCTATAGTGAATGTGATATTATACTTGTGTAAAACAATAAAAGAATCTAAAGGACTGGGGGTGTTAGACTTGAATGCAGCTCGCACATGCGCGAGCCGTTTGACCGCGCTGCACGAGAACAGCGAGGCTGAAAAACGTCCGGCAAGAAGGACGGCGGAGAACCACAACTCCAGAAGAAAAGAGGCGTTATGTTTATTTATTCAGTACTATTTTGGAGGTAATGGAAAAAATGAAGAAAGCAAAAAAAATTTTGTGTTTTGCCCTTGTGTTCGGCCTAGTGTTCACATCGGGCGTATTTGCGTTTTCCGATGACGGAGTTTCATCCCCTAACACGACCGGCGACGAAGCGATAGGGTCCGAACTCGACTGGGGCATCGTCGACGTTGACGACGCCGAAGCCCTCGACTACGTCTTGACTGAACAGGACCTCTCCGGCGTGTTTGGGTTCGACGGCGACAACGAGCTGCCCGACGACGGATCTTACGTTTCCGTCATCGTACTGTTCGACAGCCTTCCCGCACCCATCCAGGTGCTGGTTGACCCGGAACTGCCTGAAGCGGTTGCGGAAGCCATTGTCGAAGCCGAGCATGAAGACTTCCGCGAAGAAGCGGCGGAGCTGTTCGGCGCGGACGATCCCATCGTGGACGAATTCGTGCTTGACGAGGCGCCGATGGTCGTCGACGGGGACATCCCCTTTAGCATTGATTTCGAATACCGCTTGGCACTGAACGGCGTGAGCGTCACGGTGCCTGCGGACATGGTGTACGAACTTGCGGCGCTTGACAGCGTCCGCGCCGTCTACCCGGTCTCAGAGGCCCGCGACCCCGGTGCCGTTGAAGAGGAAGGCGAACCCCTCGCAAGGGACGAGGAGACCAACGACCCTGCAGGCAACCAGCCGGGCCGCCACTTCATGAATGCCAATAAGCTGCACGAACTGGGCTACAAAGGCCAAGGCGTAGTCGTCTGCGTGGCAGACGGCGGCGTCGACGCCCGCCACCCGGCTTTGGCCGGCGCTTTCCTGACGTACGCAGAGCAACTGAAGAGGACGCCGGACAACCCGCAGCTGACCGAAGCCCACAACATCGGCGGATTCTTCTACGGGCGTACATTCCCGACGGGGAACAACGTGAACACCTGGCACCGTTACGACCCGAGGACGGCCTACGCCCACGGCACCCACGTAACGGGCACGGTTCTTGGCCGCGACACGGGCAGTACCCAAGGCATCCTGGGCGTCGCCCCTGAAGCGCACACGTTCCACTACCGCGTGGGCGACAGGATCGCCGCCGTGGAGATGGCCCTTATCGACAAACCGGACCTCTGCACCATGTCAATGGGCGCGAACAATTACAACAGCCCTGTGAACGTGGAGACGGTAGCCTACAACAATGCGCTTCTGCAGAACCCGTGGCTGATCTGGACAAACGCCGCGAACAATGTGGGCCCGTGGTACTACACGGCTGACACGCCGGACGCGTCACCTCTGGTCTTCGCCATAGGCAACGCCAGGATAGACGGCCACGGCAACGCGAACGAACCCACCCGTGCCAGCGCAAACAACAGCTCCGGGAGGGGGCCGGTCGCCATAAGCCACACGCTCCTGCCGCAGCTGATGTCACACGGCACGGCTGTAATATCCTCGACCAACCTTTCGTTCGCCTGGACCAACAACATCGGCACCGCCAACGCGGGCCTGCCGACAGACGAGGTCATCGCGAACACCGTCCCTGACACCGCGACCCTCGCGCAGCGCGAGCCCACCGCCAGCATGACGGGCTGCTCCATGGCCGCCCCCCACGCCGCAGGCGCAGTCGCGCTGCTGATCGGGTACGACATGGCGCAGAACGACGGCGTCCGCACTTGGGACCGCAGGGAGATCAGAGCCCGCCTGATGAACAACGCAACTTGGATTGCCAACAAGTACGAGAGCAACAACTCGAGCGGCTCCGGGTTCATCGACGTGTACGCCGCAGCCATGGCCGACACGGTGGTCTCCGTCACCTACAACAACGTAGCGACGGTCAGCACCACGGTGAACCACCCGAACAACGCCGCCAACTACAATACGACCAAGAACGCTTGGCTGAACAACGTGTTCCGCAGCTGCGACGCGGCCGACTTCAGCTTCGGCAACGACGACAGCCTTGCCGTGTCCGCGCCCAAGACCCTTGGAGCGCACCTGAAGAACACCAGCAGCGGCGACAGGGTGTACAGCCTCTCCTACGTGTTCAGGAACAACCCAGACGGCGCGGCGTCACTGGCGCTGCCAGCGACCCTTGCAGTCCCGGCCAAGTCGACCGTCGATTTCAACGTGACATTCAACTTGGACAAAGCCAAGGCGGCCGACGTGCCCTTTGAGCTCTACGAAGGGCTTGTCTATGTCCATCTTGGCGACAAAGAGGTCGCGCACCTGCCGTTCCAGTACGTCCTCGGCGACACCGGGTTCTTCACCCTTGGCGGCGGCGCCACCGGCAACAGGCCGGTCAACCCGGCGGGCATCCACGAACTCGAAGTGTACCGCCCCGTCATCAACACTGACACCGAAGTCAGGCAAAACCGTGCTTCCGGCATGCTGGGCGTGAACATGGCCCGCTACCAGACCTCGACCGCAACCCTGCGCATATCCAGGGCCAACGCCGACGGAAGCTTGGGCGAAAGCGTGACCGCAAACCTGAACGCGTTCACCTACAGCACCCTGCCGCTATACCACGGCGAGCCCGCACCGCGCTACATGCTTGACCGCACCGCGCAGACTGCGCTGGGCGGCGCAGCCTACACCGAAGGCGAGTACGTCCTGAGCGTTATACCGACTTCCACAACCCAGACGAACGTCAACGCCCGCGACTACATCAACCTTCCATTCGACATCGACAACACACCGCCGGTGCTCAATGTTAAGTATGATGTTGCAACTTCGGCTCAAGGCGGCGACCTTACTGTTACCGGCAATGTTTACGACGAGTGGATCGATGATGCTGCTGTCCGCGGCATTACTTTCCCGATAGTTGAATATGCAGACCCTGACGGTTTGTACATCTCACCCAACCTTGACCAAAGCTACAATGCAGTGTGGATCCAGGTTGGTGACAATCATTCTGTCCGTGCGGACGTCGACGCTAACGGCGATTTCGAAATCGTATTTGAAGGCGCCTTGGCAGGCAAGCTCGTTGGCGAAACTGTTGACGTTTCCATTTGGGCCATTGACAACTACGTGCCAATACCGGCTACCGACGCGTTCCGCACCGGCACTTCCGACACTAACTACAACTGGGCCGCAAACGCCCTGCCGTACTACGTGCCGGAGACAGGCGGCTTTGTCACTGACGAGCGCTTTGACGGCTATGTCTGGTCCGGGCTTAACGTAGCCGAGCAGACAGTCGCTCTCGAAGTGCCTGTTTTTGTGAGCCTGAGCACTGACGTGGTGAGCTACGTCTCCGGGGACGTGGAATACACCGTTTCGGTTGCAAAAACCAACGACGTGCTCGACCTTGAGCTGGAATTCGCCATCGACGGCGACATGCTGGCAGGCAAAGGGATTGTCGGGCTTAACGGCTTTGACACCATGAACCAGATCCTGTGGACCCATGCCGGGAACAACCTCTGGAAGGGCACGGTAACGCTGGCGCTTCCTTCAGGGTCTACAACCGGGCTGACGTCCGAAGCAGCTGTTGACATCGCCAAATTCGTCTACTCTCCGAAAGGGTTCGGAAACGCAACCATGACAATAACCTCTGCCAAGGTTGTGGGGCTTTTCGGCGACACAACTAAGTACGTCCCGGCCTTGATTGAAAACGGCGCTGCAACCACAGTGATAGCACGTTCGAAGTACGACCTGAACAGGGACGGCGTCGTTGACGCCTTGGATTTGGGCATCATGCTGCTTTATTGCGGCTTCGACGCCGACTCCTCAAGCTGGGGCACCTTGGTTAAAGTTAACGACGCATGGGGCAACCCAGTCACGGCAAGCATGTGCGACGTTAACGGAGACGGCCTGATCGACATGCTCGACCTGCTTGACCTCTTCATCCACTACACTAAATAAAGGCTACTAACTTTCAACTCTGCATAATAGCGGACCGGGCTGCTGAAATCCAATATTTCAGCAGCCCGGTCATATCCGCAAAGCTGTATGCATCCTTTTGCGGAAATATTTTAACTGAGGTGACGGCAATGGCAATCATTACAGACTTTTCCCAAGTGAAGGAAGTTTACGCCCAAGCTGCTGAAAAAAAGTGGGTAATGCCATGTTTCTGCAGCGAAAACCTGACAACCACCGAAGCCGTTCTGTCAGCTGCGCAGGAGTTCGCAGAGCAGCGCGGTTTGCCCCGTGTGCCGGTTACGCTGGCAATCACAGTCCAGTACGCCCAGCGCCCGCAATCACGGCATTACACGCACACACGCCGTTGGGACACCGGCCTTAGCCTGTTCCGTGCCGACGCCGAGGTGCTGACAAGCCCGGGCGGGCCGTTCCCAAACGTGGACGCCCTGCTCCACCTTGACCACGTGCAGCACGACCTGGATGCAGAACTGCTGGAGTCGGATTTGTCGGGTTACTCTTCAATAATGTATGACGCATCCGCCCTGCCTTTTAACGACAATATCCGAAAGACAGCGGCTTTTGTTGAAAAAATGCATGGGAAAATATTGATCGAAGGAGCCTGCGACGAAATTTTCGATGCCGGAGGCGGTGCGCACAATGCATTGACCCTGCCGGAAGACGCCTTAAGGTACCGCCGCGAAACCGGTGCTGACCTAGTGGTGGCAAACTTGGGCACCGAACACCGGGCTTCGGCGCAGGAATTGCGCTATTCTGGTGACACTGCGAGGAAGATCAGAGATTTAATCGGTGCGCGGATCGTCCTCCACGGGCTTTCCTCTGTCCCTCAATGCCAAGTGAGGGACATAGCAGGCGACGGCATCTGCAAGGTGAACATCTGGACCATGCTGGAGCGGGACTCGTCACCTGTTTTGTTGCGCGAAATGGCGCAAAACGCTGTGAAAGCCGCAGGTCCGGCGGCGGTGGACGCGCTAATCAAGGAAAACCTGCTCACTGCAACGGCTCGGGATAGCGTCCAAGCTAGCATTTCCCACTGCACGACCATGTGGCGGCAGGACATCGTATTTATGGAAATGAAAAAAATGGTACGTTCATTTTTGGACATGTGGTATTTGTAGAATCAATTGTCAAATAGGAGGGCAGAATGATGGCAAAAATTGGATTTATTGTTTACGGAGTTCACAAGGACGGGCTGCTTGACCCAAGCGGGCAACCGTTCATCGACGCCGGGCTGGTCGACCGCAGCATGAAAGCCCTTGAAAGCAAAGGGCTCTCCCTTGTCGCTCACGACACAGTGATCGCTTCGAAAAAAGAAGCGAAAGAGGCTCTCTTGAAATTCAAGCACGATGAGAGCATCGACTGCCTCGTCCTTTTCAGCGGCACATGGGTTTGGGCGGCGCATTTGGTCGCTGCTGTCCGCGATTTCATCGGTTCCGGCAAGCCTGTGCTGATATGGACCCATCCAGGCTCCCAAGGCTGGCGCCCTGTGGGCGGGTTTGTGCTGCACGGTGCGCTTCTCGAGGTTGGCATCCCCCACGCATTCGTCTACGGGGCTTCCGACGACGATGCGCAAATATCGAAAATAACCGCTTTTGCCAAAGCTGCTGCGCTGAAAAACATGCTGAACATGTCGACAATAGGCGTCTTTGGCGGGCGCGGCATGGGGCAAACCTGTGGGGTCGCTGACCCGTCCCAGTGGATGCGGGTTTTTGGCGTGGACATTGATTCCTACGATACGACGGAGCTGCTGGAAACAGCCAAGTCCATAACAGAAGCAGAGCTTGTAGAGGGCAAGGTTCGCCTGCTCAAATCGTTCTCGCACCTGCCTGAGATGGACGAGAGCGCAAAGCGTTCAATCTCGCTTTATCTTGCCTTGAAGAAGCTGGTTGCAAAATACGGGTTTGATTTTTACACCATTCAGTCTTTCCCGGGGCTCGGCGACGACTACTGCGCCACATGCTTCGCGCAGAGCATGATGCTGGACGACGGCGTGCCAACATCGACGCTTTCGGACTTCAACACCGCCATGACGGTGTTCCTACTCATGAAACTATCTGAAAGCCCTGTATACTACGGCGACCTGCAGCACGTGGACCGGGCATTGAAAGAAGTGAAGATCATCGGTGACGGCGCAGTGCCGCCTTCGCTGGCCGGGGAATTCGACCCGCCTGGCTACGCAGGCCATGGCATCGCCACGGAGGGCGCTGCCGGCGGGCTGTCTGTCAGGCTCACATGCAAACCAGGCAAAGGGGTTTTGGCGAGGCTCGGGCGGTTCAACGGCGAATTGGTGATGGTGGTCACAGAGTGCGAGGTCAGGGTTCCCGAAAACTTGGAGGAGCGCAAGCAGGAATGTGGCATACCGTTCTGGCCCCATGCGTTCGCCTATGTCGATTGCGACATCGATGCGCTGCTGGAAAACTACATGAACGAGTATGGAGTACTTGGATATGGCGAAGGCCTTTGCCAAGCCTTGGAAGCGTTTTGCGGCATGTGCGGCATACGCGCCATCATTTTGTAGAGCATGAAAACGAAGAAACTACTATTGCCGGTCGCTATGACGCTGGCGTTTTTCCTAGGGTTTGAAGCCGGAGGTTTTCAGCTTGCCCTGCTTAAGGTCTCTCAGGAATTCGACGTGGCGGGCAAATGGATGGGCGGCTTGGTAGCCGTGCAGTACACCGCAATAATCATATTCCCGCTCCTGATGGGCAGGCTTTCAGATCGTATTGGGAAAAAGACGGTTCTGCAGGTGTTCACTGTCACGTTTATGGCAGGCTGCTTAACGGTTGTCGCGATCCCGTACTTGACTGGCTTCGTCGTCGGCATTTTTGTCTTGGGCGCAGGCTTCAGCATGACCGAAGCGACATTTACAGCTGCGGTTGCCGACATGTACGGCAAGCAGCAAGGGAAGTTCCACAACATAGTGCAGTCGTTTTTCTGCATGGGCGCAATGGCGGGGCCTATTGTTTCCGACTTCGCGATCCGGAACTACGGTTTTGACTGGCGCGTCGTCTTTGTCATATGCGGCAGCGCGTTCGCAGTGGCCTTCGTGCTGATCCTGTTCACGAAATTTGCCGAAGCTGCACGGGATGCGGAAGCTTTGAGTGGTCAGGGCGCGATACAGCATTCATACAAAATCCTCGCAACCCCGGTGCTCATGTCCCTGTTGGTGGCCGTCACAATGTACGTGGCGCTGGAAAATGGCTTTTCTTTCTTTTTCGATCTGCTGTTCGTTCAGAAACTGGGGGCCCCCGGGCTTTCTGCGTCTGCGATATCGCTGTTCTGGCTGGCAATGATGCTGGGGAGGCTGTTGGGGAGCTTGCTTCACAGGCACGAAAAAACAGTCATCAGGGTGCTTTTCCTGTGCGTCTCCGTTTTTTCTGTCGCCATTGCGCTTTCAGGCAGCCCCACTATGTCGCTTGCGCTCTGCTTTGTGCTCGGCTTTTCCCATGGCCCGATCTGGCCCTTCATCATCAGTTTGACGGCAAAGGAGTACCCAAACGACACAGGCCTTGCGACTGGCTTCATGCTGGCCGGCAGCGGTGCTGGCGGTGCTTTGTCTCCGATTTTCATGGGGTACCTGGCTGGCATCTTCGGAATCCAGTATTCATTTTTTGCCTTGGCGCTGATTGCAGTGTGCGGCTTCTTGGCAGCACTCAAATTTCATTATTTAAAGAAAGCATAGCTTGACGGATTTTTATGTACCTGCTGTACTTTTTGTCATATAGCTTGGTTCTTTCCCGATTTGGCAAGATTAGCTTTCCGGTTTTCACAAAACAGGAGGCTGCCTCCTCAAGGCAACGGAAAGCCCCAAGGGAAACCGCCGCCGCCATGGCACCGCCGACTGCGCCTGCGTCAGACGTTTCAAGGGTTTCCACAGGTATGTCCAGCACGTCCGCCTTCATCTGCAGCCACAGCGGAGAACGGGCACCGCCGCCGGTTGCGCGAAGTGAAGAAAACTCAATGCCGGACTCCTTGAGCTTTTCCCTGTTGAAGCGCATCTCGAAGCAGAGCCCTTCCATTACCGCCCGGTATATTTCCGGCAGGCCGCTGCCCATCGACAAGCCGGCGATGGTTCCAAAGGCCGGCGACGCCAGTTCCGGCGTCCCTGTTCCCCCGAAATGTGGAACCACTATGATGTCCGACGGTTCACTTGGGCAATTTTCGTTCAGCAAGTCGTAAACCGAGCAATTCCCAGCTTCTGCAGAGGGCTTCAGGTACGGGACAAGCCTGTCGCGGTACCAAGAGAGCAGCGATCCGCCTGACAGGGTAAAAGCGTATGTTACGTAAAGCCCGGGCACGGCATGGGGGACGCACACGTAGTTTTGGTTTAAGAATGCATCGTCTGCAATGAAGCTGTCAAAAACAGGAGTGATGCACTCCACAGAACCCGTTCCAACTACTGCGTCGCCTGTGCGGAGCGCACCCGCGCCCGTCGCGGCGGCGACTTGATCGTGCATGCCGGAAACGATTTTCACACCTTTGCGCAAACCCAGCGCTAGAGCCAAGCTATCGTGCATCTCCCCTGCAACTGTCCCGGCAGGCACAGGCTTTGAGAGCGCATGGCTGCCAAACCCGGCAGTTTCCAGTATCTCCTCCGACCAGCAGTGCCCACCGACGTCAAAAGCCAGCGCCCTGCAAGCCAAGGAGTAGTCGATCACCGTTTCCCCGCAAAACCTGAAAACGACATAGTCCTCGATCTGCAGGAATTTCCAGAGGTTGTCACGCAGGCCCGGTACCGTATTCAGCATCTGCATCATCCTAGGCAGCGCATACAGGCAATTCGGCGCTGCGCCTGCTATTCGCCCAATGTGTGCGGCATTGCGCCGCAAAAACTCGGTCTCGGCAGCGCCATCGCCGTCGGTGTACATGGCTACAGGCGCAAGAACCCTGCCGGCTTTGTCAATCGGCACAAAGGACTCGCCAAAAGAAGAAACCGTGACCGAAACAATGTCGCCCGCCGCTTCAACCTGCTCCGTACAGCTGCGGACGGCAGCGCATACGTATTCGAACAAAACCCTTGCGTCCAGCCCGATCTGCCCCGGGGTTTTTGCGTATTCCTTTTCTGAAGAAGCAAGCATCTTGCCGTCTTCTGCGAAAGCAGCGCATTTGCAGCTGCTGCTCCCAACATCAAGCCCTAAAAAAACGATAAGCCATCCCTCCTTGCAAATACGTTCTATGGCTATCATACTACCTTGAGGGCTTGGTGTAAACAAGAAATAACAGTTCTTGCATATACCTCCAAGACGTGGTATCATGTTAAAAATATCAGAAGGAGGTTATAGAAAAATGAACAGGAATTTATCAAAGCCGTTGATTGCGCTGCTTATCGCGCTGACACTGGCAATCCCATGGCCTGCGGTTGCCTTCGAAGGAGGGGCGGAGCTTCAGGCTGCCGCGCAGGAAGTCAGCGGCATAGGCATCAAAGCCGTTCAGGTCATTTACGGCGGAAACGTACAAGAGAGGTACCGCAGCGCAGAGAACAGCTACAACGTGAGCAGGTACACCGTGTACGGGGACGGCGGCGCATGGTACACTACGGCGCGAGGCGGCGTCCTATCTGACCCGCGTATATTCACGCTGGAGTTTGCTGTTGACAGTGCGGATTACCTCGGCGGCATCGGAAGCGGCATGGATCAGTTCGACCCAGGCAAGCTGCAGTGGCGGTACGACGACAAGGCCCTGCCGTCTTCGGGTTTGGGCGGTTCCTACGGCAGTACGCGAGACGGCGTAGCTTTCATGAGGATCGAACCAGGCAGCACGTCTGCCGCGCTTGACGGCGATGACATCGTCGTTACGGCAAAGCTCCGAATAGGGGCGTACCAAGACAACATCCGCACGAACTCGTCGCGCAACGTGCCCTACAACCCCTACTACGTCTACGACGGCGGCACTACAGCGGCAATGCTGACGGCCATAGGCGACGTCAGAAACGGCGGTGCCCGGGACAAGGCATTGTCTGTGTATTATGGCACTGTAAGCAGCGATTCCCTGCTGGCGGACACAGTGCTGAGGACAAACGTTTACGACAGTTACCACACTTGGGAGGAGCTTGCTGCTTTCGCGCAGGATCAGAACCGTGAATATTTGTCAGGCAAACCTGGAAAACCGGGCAGGTTCCTTAAATTTGAATCAGTGGGCCAGTCCACCCAAGAGAGGGAAATGTGGACGGCGATCATATCTGACAGCGAGGAGTCGATCGACGAATACCTAAACGTCACTCGCCGAAACATCACTGACAACCCGTCAAACGTAAGCCTCGACGCTAAGGTTCCGCTGTACTTCAGCAGCATCCACGCCAGGGAAGTCATTGGTCCGGACATAACGATGGAAGTAATTGACAGGCTGATGACCGAAGACGCCCTCAAATCGAGCCGGCTTGTGGACGACCCTGCAAAATACAACAGGGTGCGGCCTTCAAGCCCCGGTGCGTACTCGAACAGGGGCTGGCGAGAGATAGGTATTCCAAATGACAGCGCGGGCGCCGTAGGCGTAGGCAAGTTCAATGACGAATCGTATTATGAGGACGTCAGCGTAAACGTAGACGAACTGCTCTCAAACTACATCATAGTCATGACGTTTACTACGAACCCGGACGGCCGCGACGTCGCCCAGAGGACAAACTACTACGAATACGACATGAACAGGGACGCCTCGTACATGTCGCAAAAAGAGACAAAAGCAGTTGCTGCTGCATTCGGCAGGTGGGATCCGCTTACGATGATCGAGTTCCATGGTTATTACGACACTTTCATGATCGATGCCTGCACTCCCCCACACGAGCCCAATTTTGAATACGACCTGTTCAGGAAGAACGACCTGACTGTCAGGATAGCGGATTCTTTCGGGCGGGGCTTCATCGGCAAGAACACGCCGTACAACAAGTACACGGTTCCCACCCGGGACGTTTTGTACCAGTGGGACGACGGCACGACGATTTTCACGCCTACGCTGGCAATGCTGTACGGTGCCTACAGCAGCACGATTGAATTCCCGGCAAGCTGCCAGGACTCCATTGACGCCGGCGTGGCAGGCGTCTATTCGTTCTTCGATTTCTGCATTGAAAACAAAGCGGAAATGCTGGCGAACAAGCTGGAATGGAAACATCGGGGCGTAAACAACATTGACCACCCAGACGTGGATGAATACTTGGTAACCGTAGACCCGCTCATCGAGGAATTGGGGTTTGCGTGGGTCGGCAAAGCAGAGAAAGTAGGCCGACCAAGAACAGGGCAAAACAGCTTCTTCCCTGAATACTTCATCATCCCAGCGGATCCGGCAAACCAAAAGAACATCCCGGCGGCCGTGGAAATGGTCCAAGCCTTGGCGAACATGAATGTAAAGATTGAGAAATCGACTGCCGCAGTTACCTATGGCGGAGCTTCATTCCCCGCCGGTTCATATGTCGTCGACATGCACCAAGGCAATAGGAACGTTGCAAATGCACTGCTCTATGAGGGCTACGACGCCTCCATATACGCAAGGCTTTACTCCAACATGGTGGTTAACCATCCTGACATGAGAGGGTTCGACTGCGTCAAAGTATACGAACCCGGCATTTTCAATGGCAAAACGCAGGTTGACGCAGATCCGGGGAAGCCGGCAAGCCGCATCCCCGACTGGGGTGCCTACGTCATCGTGAAGAACAACAGCGCCGACTCTGCACGGCTGATTAACCGGCTGCTGGCAGACGGAAATGAGGCTTGGATGATAAAAGCAGCCAACAATCTGGCGAAAGCTGGCGATTTCGTGGTGAAGCGAGTCGATTTGAGCTCTAGCCTTGCGCCTGCAAAAAACATCATCCTTGGAAACCTGCCTCTGTACGTCGATTGCACTCCAGCCGGGGATTTCCTGCCCAGAAACGCAGTCCCGCTGACAAAACCGTACATTGGGATTTACGGGAACGCTTACGAGCTCAACATGCAGTACTTTCTAGACTTGTACGAATTCGAGGACGTTTACGACATCTACGAGGAATGGGACGAAAGCGAGGACGTCAACGTAGTGCTGGCGTATTACGGGCGCAGCTCTGCCACCGAAGTCATCAACAACTGGATCGCCGACTGGGTAAGGAGGGAACAGCTGCCATTCATCGCCTGTGGGGGAAATGCGGGGCGCAGCACCGCAAACACGGTCCTGGGGACGACAAACGCAGCAACCAACCCGATCTCATTTGGCTACATGTCCAGCGGCGAAGCCTTGCTCCGAGGTTCCTACGCCGCAAGCAGCATAGTGGCTGCGGGCTTTGACGGTCAGGAAACGATGTACACCAACAGCGGCATGTACATCAATGCTCTGCCAAGCTACCTCGAACCTATTGCAACGGTAACAAACGGCGGCGACTATTTCAAGGCCGGGTGGTGGTATTCGTCCAGTGGGCAGGAGCAGGCGAAGCTGCAGGGCAAGGTTATGGCTGCATCCGGCGTATTCGACAACGGCGGCAAGCCGCTTTCCATGACAGTCCTGGCCGACTATGTATTTGACAAGGGCCAAGCCCAGTTGAATTACCGTCTTGTGTCCAACTCCTTGTTCGCTTACGCTTCCGGCATTGCGGACCGCCAGCCGTCTGAAGGCGACGACCCGGTGCCGGTGCCCTTAACAAGCGTGGAGGCAGGCAACGGGCAGGCAAACGTGAACTTCGGCATACGTTCAGCCAACGGCAAAGGGTACACCGTATTCATTTCCGAAACAGGTGAACCCGGCTCCTTCGCGCCTTACAGCAACGTCAACTACAATTCCGGCGGTGCCCACATCAAGGGCCTTGCTAACGGCAAGATGTACTATGCGTATGTGGAGTACAGCAGCGGAACAGCAATCGAAAGAAGCTGCATCGCTGTGTTTACTCCAAAAAAATAAGCCCTCTGGCTCAATTGCCAAACATGGTTTCGGGCTGCGCCAAGTGCTGGCGCAGCCCTTTGAATGCAGCAACATCTATCTGGTAACTTCCGGCAGCGGAAAATATGTTTCAAGGCCTCCAGGCGTTGCAATGCCTATATTAAAGCTCGAATTGCCGTTGGCAGAATCAATGGCCGCCCGCACAGTGCATTTCCCTGCCGGCGCTTGGAAGCTTCTGGTTGCGTTGGCTGCAAAAGACTCTTTTAACAGCTCGCTTCCTGACGGGCTGGACACCGTTAACGTCACATTGGTTTTGTTAAGCCCCGACACCGTCAGCGAAACGCTCCCCGCCACAGCCACGTCAAAGTCGTAGGTGAAGCTTTCGCCTTGCTTGCCCTTTGGTGAAAAGCTGTACGTTTTGCCGGGGGCCTGCCTGGTTTCAGGAGCTATCACGCGAACGCTGCGCGTCACGCTTGCGGACAGCCCGGCGGTGTTGGTGACAGTGTACTTGACTGTATAGTTCCCTGCCTGTGAAGTGTCCACGTTGCTTTCTAGAACGGCTGACCCGCCGATTTCGCCGTCTACCGTGTCCATTGCCTTAACGCCCTGCTCCACATATGGCGAACCGCCAAGGTGCAGGACAATTTGGCTTGACCCCACCAGCGCTACTGTCGGTGCGGTGCGCGGCACCGGCAAACCGTCGCCAACGATGACAACACCCAAACCGACCGTAGTGTTGCCGTTGGCGCTGTCAATCCTAACCGTCGCCGTGTAGGTGCCCGCCGCAAGGCGCACCTCCTTCGACCCGTTTGCTGTGAAAGAGTTCCTCAGTATTTCAGCGCCGACAGAATTTTTGACAGTCAGCGTCGCCGTTGTTTTGCTGTCCAGCCCTGACATGGTGAAAACCGCGTTCCCGCCAAAGGCAACAGTAAAGTTGTTGTTGAAGCTGGCACCTGCCTTGCCTTTGTTGCTGAAGCTGAAGCTGGCACTGGGTGGCGTCACCGGGGGCGTTACCGGGGGCGCAACTACTGAGCCGGCGCCGGTGTTGAACTTCATCACGAAATCTTCTTCAAGTGGCCCGTATGCGCTTCTGGCACCGCCGGCGCGGATGGTAAAAGTGTATTCAGTGTCAGGTTTAAGCTGCTCGGCAAGCTCAATAGTCACAGTGGTGCCTACCCATTGTATGCTCCAGCCTACGTTTCTCCCCGCTGGGTCCACCAAGGTGTATGTCACCGGCCCGATGAGCCTTTGATTGAACTGAAGAAAAATGCTGGTGTCCAGTTTTACGTTCGTGTCACCGTTTGCGGGGATGGAACCTTGCACTGCCAAGGGCGCGACGGACTCACCCGAAACCGGGATCGCCACGCTCTTGCCGTTGAAGCTCGCCGTAACGTTTGTCTTTCCTGCACCCCTCACCTCAACCAGCCCTGGCCCTGCTATTGTGGCAACTGCTGCGTTGCCCGACAAGTACGCTGCTTGGGGGGTTACGTCCGTAATGCTGCCGTTGTTATAGTACTTGACTGCGATCTGTTTCTGCTTTGCCCCTGAATAGATGTTTTCGGCTATGCCACCGGGTTCTGCAAACACAAACTGCGGGGCAGCCACGCCTGCCGCCTTGCCAATGTTCAGCATGCCCCTGCCATAAAACTTGTTGTCGCCGCTCACTGTTACAATGTCGACATTGAAACAAACCAGGGCTTTTGATGCCGCCGGCGACAGGGCTGGGTTGTCGCACAGCAGCATCGCCACTGCCCCTGCCACGTGAGGGGATGCCATCGACGTCCCGTTGTAGCTCCCGGTTCTGTTGCCCGGCAAAGCGCTGACAATGCCCACGCCGGGAGCCGCCAGATCTACGCAAGCCCCGAAATTTGTAAACGACGCGGGCCTGTCAGAACTGTCGAAAGCCGAAACCGTGATGGCTGCGTCAATATGGGCAGGGCAGTGGTTTTTCGCGTCGTCGCTCTCATTGCCGGCTGCCACGACAACTGTCACGTTCCTGCTGATTGCGTATGCGACAGCGTCGTCGTCCACCTGTGAATGGTCGCCGCCCAAACTCATGTTGACGACTTTAGCGCCGTTGTCTGCCGCCCACCTCACGCCGTTGGCCACCTGAAGGCTTGTGCCCCTACCGTCGTCGTTGAGCACTTTTACCGGCATTATCTTAACGTTGGGCAGCGCAACCGTTACGTCAACCACCGTTCCTGACACATGAGTGCCATGACCGTTTCCATCCACAGGCGAATTGCTGTTGTTGATGAAATTGTGCCCTGGCAGCAGCCGCCCTGCAAAGTACGGGTGAACTGAGTCAATCCCTGTGTCTACGACGGCCACAGAAACCGAGGCGTACTGCTTGCCGCTGGATATCAGATAGTCAAGGTAGCTGTCTGAACCGATGCGCGACGGGCCCCAGCCAAGGTGGGAATACGCCGCTGTACCATAATAGTCATACTCGAAAGCAGGTTCGCCGTCCAGCGCCACAAGCCTGTCCGGTTCGGCGTACTCCACGTCGGGAGACGCCTTAAGGGCCTCGCAAGCTGCTTTGGCCTGCTCCGCCGACTCAAACTGGTAGACCCGCAGACCGTCGGGCCCTGCTGCTTCCCTCACAGCCAGAGCGTTCTGAGGCGCTGTTTTTCCCGGTTTGGCTTTCGCCACTACCCTCGCCATCTGGTATTCGTTCGTGAGAGTGACCAATCCGTCTGCCTCGTTTAGTGCAACTTCGAAACCTCGCTCCGCACCGAGCTCCTCAAACACCTCCGGCGGCAGGACAAGCTCGCCGTCCAGAATTTCTGCTTTGTTGTTCAGTTTGACCGTGCGGTTGTCCACTGTGAGCGTGTCTCCACCGATCGGCAGGGTTGCTGTGGCGAAATAAGAGTCGTCCCAATTCGATGATACCATTTCCGATACCGCTTGGTAAAAGCTCTCAGTACCGTTCCCGCTGCCAGCCCCGCTTGGCTCGGCGTACACCGGCGTCGTCGGGACAGCAAACAATGCCACCACTATCAGTGCTAAAATTTTCTTGTGAAACTTCAACATGTTGATATATCCCCTTTCCAATTATTTATTACTTGCCATCTTCATTATCCTCGTACCATTATACATCTGTATAATTAAATAATCAATTACTTATACGTTGTGTAAAAAATGATTTAAGATTCAGATTCTTAACTTTTTCGTAAGGATTCTTAATACTTTCGTAACGCAAATTGCTTCTAAACCTGTTATCCTTAGACAGTGGAGGGGAAACAGATGAATCAACATAAGGGGGAAAACCATTCAAAAAGCATAAGCCACATACATGGTCTTGACGGGCTCAGAGCACTGGCGGTCATGGCTGTGTTCGGCTACCATATCGGCCTGCCCTGTGCGGCAGGCGGCTTTCTGGGCGTGGACTTGTTCTTCGTCATTTCCGGTTTTTTGATAACAAACATCCTGCTCGCGCAAGTCAGGGCATCCCGAATAATCGACGTGGCTGATTTTTGGCTGAGAAGAGCCAAAAGGCTCCTGCCCGCCCTTTTTCTGATGCTTACTTGCGTTACCGCTTGGGTTTTGCTGGTTGCCCCCGGCCGAGCCACGCTTAGCTGGCCGGAATTGCCCGCCTCCATGTTTTATTATTCCAATTGGTATCTTATCTTTCACGATGTTTCATATTTTGAGCAATTCGGCCCGCCCACGCCCTTCGGGCACCTGTGGTCACTTGCCATTGAAGGTCAGTTTTACCTGCTGTGGCCGATAGCTCTGGGGCTCCTCCTGCGCTTTTTCAAGCGCGATCAGATAATTGCCCTGACGGCGGCGGCTGCCTTGGTTTCTGCTGCAGCGATGTTTATCCTGTACGTTCCAGGCAGCGACCCCAGCAGGGTCTACTACGGGACAGACACCCGCATGTTCGCCCTGCTTCTCGGCGCACTGGCTGCGATGCTGGCAAACAGAAGGGGCCGGCCAAGAAGCACGAACGCAAAAAAACTGCTGCTGCTGGAAACGGCCGGCATGGCAGGGCTCTTTGCGGTTCTGCTGCTAATTTTCAAGACAAACCAGTATTATAGTTTTACATATCAGGGAGGACTCCTCCTCTTCTCTGTTGCCGCTGCTTGCCTGGTGGCCGCCACAGCCCACCCGGCAAGCGTTTTGGGCGGTTTGCTTGAGTTCCGGCCCATTAAATGGATTGGCGAATGCTCTTATGGAATATATTTATGGCATTTCCCGGTGGTTGTACTAACTTCGCCGGCGGTAAATACGAACGGGCCTTCACTATCGCTGTCGCTGTTTCAAATTGCAACGACGTTTGCCTTGGCAGCCATGTCCCGCTATCTGGTGGAAGATCCGGTGAGGTACGGTGTGCCGAGCACCCCGTCAGCGATTTTTTCACATCGCGACGTGCGACGCAGAGAGGCGTCGAGAACCGCCGTCAGGGTTTCCGCTGTTATTTTAACGGTGCTGCTTATTCCGCTTGCGGCGGCTGAAGAATGCAGCCAGCTGTTTGCATTCGATCATCTTAAGCAGACGGTGGAGCCGGTGCAGGCTGCGGAGCCAATGCAGGCTGCTGAGCCGATGCAGACAGCAGAACCGGTCCTAGTGGCAGAACCAGCTCTGGCAACCGGGCCAATGCAGGCTGCAGAGCCCGTTTCGCAGGCAGACGGAGCGTGTGCATTCGCCGGCGATGGCATCACTGTCATCGGCGATTCTCTTATGGTCGGCATTGAGCCCTATTTGGAGGCGCGGGTGCCCGGCATAACGATCGATGCGAAAAAGAGCAGGCAGATGCGCCAAGCGCCGGAACTGATCCGAAGCATGGAGGAGGCCGGCAGCCTCAATGCTACAGTCGTGATCGAGCTCGGAACAAACGGCCCCTTTGATGAAAGCCACTTGGTTGACGTGCTTGATTCCCTCAAAAACGCAGAAAGGATACTATTCGTCAACTCGCGGGTGCCGAAGCCTTGGGAAGCTGCAGTAAACGAAACCCTTGAGAATACCTTGAGAACGTACCGAGATGTGGTTCTGATCGACTGGTATTCGGAAAGCAGCGGCCATGACGAGTATTTTTACGCCGACGGCGTCCATTTAAGGCCTGCCGGCGCTGAAGCATATTGCTCCTTGATAATCGGTGCGCTATGGCCGATTATGTGATATAATCTACTTGGCTATTGATTGCAGAGGGAACCCAGATGGACGACCGAAAAACAAAAATACTTGTAGTTGAAGATGAAGCCTCAATCCGCCGATTCATCACGCTAAACCTTGAAGTTGCCGGCTATGACGTCAAGGAAGCTGCAAGCGGTGAAGAAGCCCTGTCCAAAATCGCAGAATCCCTTCCCGACGTGGTCGTGCTGGATCTTATGCTGCCCGGCATCGACGGGCTTTCGGTCTGCCGAAGCATCCGTGAAAACACGAAGCAGCCCCTTGTCATCATGCTCACCGCCAAAGGGCAGGATACCGACAAGATACTCGGCCTTGAGCTTGGGGCAGACGACTACATGGTGAAGCCCTTCAACCCCTATGAACTGATCGCCCGGATTAAGGCGATGCTGCGCCGCAGGAACCACTTCAGCGATGTCAGCACGGTTTTGGCTTTTGGGGATCTTTCGCTTGACACCGCCGCCAACAAGCTGTCAAAGGGCGGTATACCTGTCGAATTGACGCCCATCGAGTACTCCCTCCTCAAAATGTTCATGGAAAACCCGGAAAAAGCACTCAAGCGAGACGAGCTGCTAAACGCCGTGTGGGGCAGCGATTACTTCGGCTACACTAAGACCCTTGACGTGCACATCAGAAGGCTGAGGGAAAAAATCGAGGACAACCCTTCGCGGCCCGAGCATATCGTGACCGTCTGGGGTTCCGGCTACAGGTGGCAGTCAGAACCTGGCAGGAGGGCGCCATGAAAGGGATCAAAGGACGGCTGACAGCAAATTTCATCGCTGTGATTCTGATATCGGTAATAATCCTCGAGGTGCTGCTTATCTACACCGTCAGGCAGAACTATTACGGCAGCTTGAGCGGCAACCTGACAAACCAAGTCAGAATCAGCGCCGACATGTATTCGAAGTACTATTCGGACGCTTCCCTTGAGGAAAACATCCTCTACAACGTGGACGCCTTTTGGAACCAGAGCGACGCCCGTGTTGAAATCACAGACGCAAGAGGCAATATTATCATGGATTCCCTAGGCGTCATCCCGAGCAGCTCAGAACCTAAGTACGACGTGCTCGCAGCCCTTGAAGACAGGCAGGGCGAATGGGTGGGTACGATGAGCGGAAGCAAGGTCATGGCAGTGGCCTACCCACTGAAGTCAGGCGGGGAAATTGTCGGCGCCCTGCGCCTCATCGCTTCTGCGGACGCTATTGACAAGGAAATCTTCGCAACAATGCGGATTTTCATAGCCATAGGCTTTTTTGTGGTTCTGGCAGTAGGGCTGCTTGGTATTTTTTTGGCAAACACTATCCTCGTTCCGCTCAAGGAAGTCACCACTGCTGCAGAAGGGATGGCGGCGGGGAATTTTCAAATCAGGAGCAGGAAAAAGCGCAACGACGAGATTGGCAAGCTTTCCGACACCCTGAACTACATGGCTGACGAAATAATTAAAAAAGAAGCGCTGAAAAATGATTTCATCTCCTCGGTTTCACACGAGCTGCGCACCCCGCTTACGTCTATTTTCGGCTGGGCTGTTACACTGCAGAGCAAAGAGCTTCAAAACAAGGAGACCTTGAACGACGGCCTTTCTATCATAGCCGGCGAAAGCGAACGGCTCACCCAGATGGTCGAAGAACTTCTTGATTTTTCCAAATTCACAACAGGCGGCATTAAGCTTAAATGCAAGAATGTCAACCTGTCGAGGCTTCTGTTTTACATCAGCAAACAGCTCTCGCCTAGGGCAGAACGCGAAAACATAGAGTTTTCGGTGGCATATCCAGAGGATTTGCCCGACATCCTTTCTGACGCGAACCGATTGAAGCAGCTTTTCATCAATATCTTGGACAACGCTTTGAACTTCACTGAGGCAGGGGGCAACGTCAGCTTTCAAGCCAAGTATTCCGGCAACATCTTTACCTTTACCATTACTGACAACGGTTGCGGCATCCCGGCAGACGAACTGCCTCTCGTGAAGGAGAAGTTTTACAAGGGCGGCGGTGCCGGTTCAAAAAATGGGATAGGGCTTTCCATCTGCGACGAGATAGTTTCCCTCATGGGCGGCTGCCTTTTAATTAAAAGCGAAGTCGGTAAAGGGACTGCGGTAACCGTCAAGCTGCCAAAGGAGGTTTTCCCCAATGACCAATAGATGCTTTCTGCTGTCGCTTCTTGTTTTCTCCCTGATGCTCTGCGGCTGTGAATACTTCGCAGGGGTTTCTGCCGGGAAGATTATTCCGCCTCCGGGAAAAGCAAGCCCGTATGCGGGCAAATGGGAGGTGGTTGAAGTTTTCGGGCAGGAAAAACCCGAAGGGGACGAGGCTGCCCAGTGGACAGGAGGCAGCGTCCAGTTCTCTGAAGATGCAATTGTCTTCGGGGGCCAGTTCTGGGAAAGCCCCTCTTACCGCATCAAACGGGTCGACGCCGAGGCCTACATATCAACCAAAAACATTGCTGCTCAGGGTGTTCAGGCAGAGGGCGTCAAGGCGGGGAACGCAGATACCGCCGATGTCATAACCATTTTTGCCTCTGGCAGCTATTTGGGCGAGTTCATGATACTGGACGAATTGAACATGATCTTTTTTGTCCAGAACAATGAGCTTCTGCTAAAAAAAATCGCGGACGAAGCCGACGCCCAACTGCGCGACGTATACTCAGAAGCGCAGGGGACCGACAGCAATGGCGGCAAAACCGTCTCAGGGGTATTGATCGGGCTCAGAGCAAAAGCACCGCAGGGGTATTACACCTACCGTACCCTTTGGATAGCTGCCAGTTCGGAAGGCGTCCGTTCAGTCCTCAAATCAGACCATATTTTTTTCCCTCGCATGAGCGGATTTTGGGAATGCGTCACAGAAGACGTACTTGACAGTGGAAACTGGATAAACATGCTCAACGCACATGGTGCGTTCACGAAAGGCATGGCTGTTCAGGAAACAGACACAGAAAGCGAGCCGACAAGTGAAGGCACACAGGCAGACGAAGACGAGCAACCGGACGTTGTCCAGCCCAGCCAGGCTTTCAACGCGATAGAATACATTGGAAACGACTATGTAGCCGTCGAATCAGTTTCGGACGGCATCGGGAAACTGCATGTACTCCCCGTCGATTCCCTACCGTCACCAGTGAGAATAAGGGTTGCCGACCTCCTCGGGGGAAACGGCGGCTCAGCTTATGAAAATGCCAGGGCAGAAGCAATTCTGGCGCTGAAAAACGAGGGCGTCAACGTTTTTGTTCCAGATGAGCTGGGTGAGAATTTCGGGTTAATGAGGGAGAAAGGGCATTGGAAGCTGATCGGGAGGGTCAACTATCAAAGCGAAGAGGTTTCCGGCCATTTTGATTTCGACCTGAAAACAATCCCGCCGGGCAAGCTAATCTTCTTTGACAACTTGGCCTTGAACTGGAACCGGATAAAAGACCGTGTCCCCGACGCACTTGACGCCTTTACGTCGCCAAACCAGAGCATCGCTTTGGTGAAGACAAAGAACAAAATAGTCGTATATGCAATAGGCAACGAACAGCTTTCTGTGGATTCCCTTGGTGAAATTGAGCTTGCTGAAGATGAAACCATCGTGATGGCGGAATGGGCTACCGCTGTATACGTCGACAGCTGGGAAAGGGCGTTTGCTGCATACGGGGCCCGCGAGCGCTAGCTGCCTGGCGGCTTGCTAAACCATGTCCTCCAGCCGGACGAGGCGAACATTGTCGCGCTTTTGGGCTTCATCGGCCAGCCTGCCTGTAAAGCTGGTTTTAGAAAACAGCCAGAACCAGTTGTTCGAATAGTGGAACAATCCGCTTTGCGCTTCCAAATCGTTTAGTACATCAATGTCAACCGGGGCGTTTGTCCATTTGCATTCACAGAACAGCGCAGAATCCTCGCGGCAGGCTAAAATGTCGATTTCTTCCTGCCTCTTTTCTTTTGGGTTGTTGCCCCACCATTTGCCTATCTGCGCAGTAAAAAAAGGAAGTGCGTTTTTTTTGGCTTCCTCAATCAAATACTGTTTGCAGATTTCTTCAAAAACCAATCCCATGTATGTGGGGAGCTTCTCTGCCAAATCATGCTCGTAGATCGAACGGCCGAGCCCTGATACAATGCCGCTCATATTCGGGAACACAAAGCGGTACCAAAACCGGAACATCATGTCGCCCAAAAGGTATATGCTCTTTTTCGAAACAGTTTCGGTTATTGGCAGCTCTTTCTTGACAATGCCAAGCGACATCAGAGATTTAAGGTATTTTGCGCATTTATTGCTTTCCATTCCACATTTCGTAGCGATTTCATTCAAACGCGACGCACCGCCTGCAACCGCTTCTATTATTCCGTTGTACGTGGCAGGCTCCCGCAATTCCTGTTTCAGCAGATTTGACGGTTCTTCATAAAAATGCCCAGAAGCCGTCAGGAACAAGTCAATGATATTGTCGTCCACTGATTTTTCCGGGTTGATTTTATTCAGGTAATCAGGTATGCCGCCGGTAATCCCGTAAAGGACAGCCTTGTCGATTTTGCAAAATGCATCGAAGAACGGCAATGACTCAAAGAAACTAAACGGCATGATTTTGAACTGAGCCGTTCGCCTGCCATACAGCGGGCTTTGGTAAGCCAAGACCTGTTCTTCCATAAAGCTCATGCTTGAACCACAGAGTATCAGAAACAGCTTGCTGTCTTTCAGCCGAGAATCAATATGCGCCTGCATGATCGATGAAATAGGGCGGAAGCCTTCCGCAAGAAAAGGGTATTCGTCTATCGCCAAAACAATCCTGCTGTTCTTCGAAACTTGGTAGATATGGTCAAACGCTTTTTCCCAATCGGGAAAGAAAGAATTCCCAGCAAGCTCTTTTGCAGTCACGGAATAAACGTCGTTGGAAAATGCGACAAGGTTTACTGTGCCATCCGCTTCTCGAGCGGTAAAATAAATCGCACTTTTGTCCTTGATAAATTCTCTGATAAGCGTGGTCTTTCCAACTCTCCGGCGCCCGTACACGATTGCGCACTCGAATTTGCCGCTGGCATGCATTTCATTCAGTTTTTTGAGTTCTTCGTTTCTGCCGACAAACAACGCACCCACCCCATTAATGCAACTCTAAAGTTTGCAACTCGTGAGTTTGATTATATCATGCTATCTTTGAGCCGTCAAGTCAATATGCGGCAGCTGCCGCCGCTTCTTCCCTGACCGTCATCTTTATGCTCAACGATTCGTCAGCCCGCAAAATGCTGGATATCAGCGATAGCCACTCCGTTTGCGGCGTTGCCGGCTTTTCGCCGGGCAATAGGGTTTTCACATGCGAGCCTTCGAATTGTGTGCCGACCGAAAAAAACGCCGGGAACCTCTCTGCCGCAAATGCAAGGATGTCGTCACTGTCATAAGAGCCACAGCCTTCTTTTTCTGCATACAAGCACAGAAACTCTGCCGCTTTTGCCAGCTTGGAAATCGTGTCCGCAGACGGGATGAAGCCAATTTTGAAAATAACCGATATAGCCGACATGAAGCTAAGAAGCAGTTCGTTCGAGTTCAGTTTCATCACCCCCAAATTTTTTAAGATGTCTACATTGTTATACAATCATTTTAACACGAAAGTTGCAATGATTCAACTCTTTCCTGCTCATTCAATCAAACCGTACTTAACCTTGATCCTGTCGAGCTTTTCCAGCATAGGCTGGGAGATCATCAGCATAAACGTCACCGTTGCGGCGGCATGCACGAGATCGAAGGGCATCCCCTGAATGAAGGCGAGCAGAAACATTTCCGGAGTCGGGGCAGGCTGGAACATCAGTACTGACGCCGGGTTCATGATGCCGCCATAGATGACAACCGCTGCTATAGCGCCAAATACGGCAAGGGGTGCGCGCCCTCGCCCAAGCAGGCCCTTACGGAACATGACGCCCGCGAGGAACCCTATTATGCCGAAGGCGAACATCTGCCACGGTGTCCAAGGCCCCTGCCCGAAGAAGAAGTTGCTGACAAAGCCTGTCATCGCGCCTACGAGGAACCCCGTCTCGCCGCCGAAAGCCACTCCTGCTATGATGACAAGCGCCACCACGGGCTTGAACTGGGGCAGCATGAAGAACGCCGCCCGCCCTGCCACAGCGATGGCGCAAAGCACGGCGATTACGACGAGTTCACGCGCCTTTGGTTTCCTGCTCTCGAATACAAACGCAAAGGGCAGCATGGTTTCGATCAGTATCAGAAGCGATATGAAGAAATACTTGCGGTCGTCAAAAAAGCACATGCCAATGAAGATCGTCAACGGAATCGCAAGCAGGATCATCGCCGCCGCTGCTGTTGTCCGCTTGGGCAGTTTTGGCGCCGCTTTCGGCGGCAGAGCCGGGGACGCATCGCTCATGGCGCATTTTGTGTTTTTGCCAATTTCGTTTTCAACAATCTTCGGCACATGCCCACCGAGACAGGTGACAATGTCGCTCACGGTGACTGCTTCGGGGATCACATCGCGAGCCATGCGGTTCGCAGCAGTTGTATAAAACGAATTGCCGGCGAAAAACTCCCGGGTTGAACCCTCGGATACAACACTGCCGTCGAAGAACAGTGCGCACCTGCTTGCGTGCTCGGCGCAGAACTCAACGTCGTGGCTAACTATTACGACCGCCGCGCCCGCTGCGGCAAGCTTCTTTATAACCCCGGCGAACACCAGCTTAAACTCTGCGTCAAGCCCTTTTGTCGGCTCGTCCAGCAGGAGTATCTTCGGGCGCAGGAGCAAGACTTTTGCGAGTGCGGCTCGTTGCTGTTCGCCGCCTGAAAGATCGTAAGGGTGGCAATCCAAAAGATCGTCCAGCTGGCAAAGCGCAGCGATGTCGGCAAGCCGTTTCTGTTTTTCATCCTTTGGCAGTTTGCGTTCAGCCAGTATCTCGAGCAAGTCCTCCCTCACGGTTTTTTTCACGAACAGAGCCTGTGGGTTCTGGGGGAGGACACCGAGCAGCCCATCATACAGGTTTGGAACGCCGGAAACTTCCCTGCCGCCTATCAGCACTTTCCCCCGGTAGGGTGAATTCAGCTTGGAAACCAATGACAGCGCTGTCGTCTTGCCCGTGCCGTTGCCTCCCAGTATAGCCGTAACAGCACCAAAGTACACCGTAAACGACAAATCTTTAACAACGTCAGGTTCACATTTTCCGTATTTAAACCACACATCGTCCCACTCGACGGCAGGTGCAGCCTCCGGCTCTTTTTCAGGTACCGGCAGATTGTGATTAATCCGTTCTTTCATGGATTCAAGCCAACGCGCCCCGTCGCGGACAGTCAACGGGACGTGGTTCGCATTTTCTGCCTCTTCCGATGTTGCCGCCCACACACGCATGGCTGTGGGCATGGCAAGGAACATGCCGTGCCCGCTTTCACAAAGCTGCCGGGCCGCCTCGCGTGGCGAGCCGTCGGCAATGATGCGCCCCCTGTCCATGACAATTGCCCGGTCGGACAGTGGCAACGCATCCTCCAGACGGTGCTCTGTAAGTATCACCGTTACGCCGAGTTCACGGTTCAGCTTGCTGACCGCCGCCAAAAACTCGCCGGCAGCAATTGGGTCAAGCTGGCTTGTAGGTTCGTCGAGCATCAGTACGCTCGGCTGCATTGCCATTACTGACGCCAAGTTAAGAAGCTGCTTCTGTCCACCTGACAGTTCTGTCACAGACTTGTGGAACCATCCCTGAATACCGAAAAAACTTGCCATTTCAGCAACTCTCATGCGAATCTCCGGCGTCTTATAACCAAGGCTTTCAAGCCCAAAAGCGAGTTCGTGCCAAACTTTGTCAGTCACAATCTGGTTTTCCGGCGACTGCTGCACGAAGCCTATCTTCGCGGACTGGCTGCTGAGCGACAAACCGGAAAGCGGTTCTCCTTCGAAGAAGATTTCGCCGGTTTTTTTGCCATGGGGCGCCATGGATGGCTTCAGCTGCCTAAGAAGCGTCGTCTTGCCGCACCCGGATGGGCCGCATAGCGTAACGAACTCACCGCGCCGGACAGCGAATGATATGTCGTCCAGTGCGGGCCTTTCACGTTTGGGATATGTAAACGTCAAGCCTTCAATGCGATAGATTTCCAAACCAAGTCCTCCCTAAAGTTTAAGATTACCGGCACTGCACCGAGCGCCAAGTGCGAAATGAATATGCTGATGGCGTAAGGCGTACCCCATACACCGTTGATTGTAGGGAAATAGCGGAAATACAGCCCACCAGTGACTGCGCCGGCGGCGACGTATGTTGCGCAGGCGAGGATGAAAGCGAGCGCGGTTCGGTCACGTTTGTCGAAACGGTAGATCGAGAAAGCCGTGCGCCCCGGCAAGCCGTAGCCGCGCGACTTCATGCTGTCTGCGGTTTCAATGGCGTTTTCAAGCGCCCATGTGACCATGATCGACAGCATACGGATGCCATGCCTGGCTTTTTGCAGCAGGTTCCCGTCCGAAGCATTGCGGCCTACGCATTTTTGCGCGTCCGCGATAACCTTGAGCTGCACCTTGAACCTCGGCACGAACCGCAGAGCCATCGCAAGCATCAGCGACAGCGCCGGGGCAATCCGCCCGAACAGGTACACGAACTTGTCAGTCGTCATCACCGCGTTGAGGCAGGAAAACCACGAAATCACCGTGACGAGCATGGTTGCCGCCGCAACCCCGTAAAGCATTGATTCAAGCGTGAGCGGGTTGCCGTCCGGCAGGTAAGCCAAGATCGTACTCCCCTCGTGGTTGAACAGGGGGTTGAGCATTGCGGTGGCCATCAGCATCGGAAGCATGAACACGAGCGTAAAGCGTACAGCTTTCCTGCCGTTCAGGTACACTGAATAAGCCACTGCGCACACGAGCGAGGCGCCAAGGCAGGCGGGATGCGTAAAGAACATCGAGAATACGACAACAACCGTGAAATACATCATGTTAACGACGGGATGAAACCCCGCAAACGCATCTTTATTCATATTCATCAACTTGCCACCCGTTTACCCAAAACTGCCCAAGGTCCCTGCCGAGGTCGCATGTATAATTCCATTCGATCGCATCGCCGGGTTTGAGCTGGCAGTTCGAACAGCCGTAGCTCGGGTACCATTCGTTGACGCAGTACAGCCAGCCAGACAGTTCGCCTACGTCAAATTCGTAGAGGTTGTTGATAGCCTCAATATATGCAGAATTGTAAACCGGTGTGTTTCGGAATGCCATGTGGATTTTGGCCTGCTTCATCGTCCTTTGCAATACGTTGAACACGCTCTCGCCCTCGTAAGCCGTGACAGTTGTTGCCTCCAAGATCACGCCGTCGCTTGGCACAAGCTCGTGTTTTTCTTTGTTTAGCATGTTCATGTTGCCTAGTATCGTGTCGCACCGCACTGTGAGCGATACTGTAAATGAGCCGTCGTCCACGTCCGCGCTCTGCAGTTCGGCGAGGGGCGGTTCAGCCGTTTCATCGGGAGCGGGCAAAACTGCCCCCTCCTGCTCCGGTGCCTCCTGCTCAGCACCCTCCTGCATAGCGGCAACGCGGATAAACTCCGCGTTGCCCTGCACTTCTTTTTGTTCAGCTGTTTGCGCAGCTGTGTCTGCCGCTTGAGGCTGATCGCCTTGCTCTGGGTAATTGCCGCCGTAAATCCACGCGCCGGCGAGCACCGCAAAGGCGATTGCCGCCATTAATATTTTATGCTTTTTCATTTCATTTGTTCTTCCATCTGCAGGAGCCTTGCCTTGCCGAGCATACTGTACAACATCTGGGCGATTTCGCACCGCTTTACTGCCGCAGCCGGCTGTATGTCCATGCCATCGTCAGGCAGGATTTTTTCACGGTAACAGAACGCGAGCGGTTCCCGCGCCCAGCTTGAAACAGTCATATAGTCCCAGAACTGAGCCAGTGCGTCCCGCACGGCTGCTGCATCAAGCGAGGTGTCAAGGCCGCACAATTTGGCAGCCCGCATGGTCATCGCTGCCGCTTCCTGCCTTGTGATGGTCCCTTCCGGGTTGAATGTTTTGGCAGACGTGCCAGCCACGATGCCGTAAGTGAAAGCCGTGCCAACATATCCGGCGTACCATGCGCTGCTTTCAACGTCTTCAAAAACGCCGGCTTTCTTCGCGGCAAGCCCAAGGCCTCGCGTGACGATGGCTGCGTACTCGGCCCGGGTCATGGTGGCGTCCGGGTCAAAAGACGCATCGTTCTTGCCGTTTATTACCGCTCTCGTTGCTAGTTCTTCAATAGCCTTTTGACTTTCGTGGCCCTGAATGTCGCTGAATGTTTTGCCCTGCAAAACCACCGGCATAACTTTAACGTCCGCATTTTTGCCGGGCAGGCCCGGTTCAGCCGGCGTTTGCGGTAAACCACCGCGAAGTAAAGCATCGCTCATCCTGAACAGGCTGTTTTTGCCCTCTAGTGCTCTCTGCACCGCCACAAGGCCATACAGCGCTTGCTCGGTAGCCATCTGGTCGCTGCCAGAGCCACCTGCCGAATGGCCGAAACTGCCGTCTGCATTTTTGTAGCTAAGAATGTTGTCCACAACGGTCTTGCCGTTCTTCACAAACCGCTCATCGTCCACTGGTATGCCAAGTTCGCATAGCGCAACAAGCACCTGCACGGTGCTCTCAACATTTGTGCTTCCCCAGCTGGAGTAGCCGCCTTTTGCATCCTGCAGTTTTGACAGGCATTCAAGCGCTCTGTCCGTTGCCGCCTTGACCTCCGGCCTGTTTTGGTATTTCGCCAGTGCCTGAAGCGCCATTCCTGTGACGTCAGGGTCCGCAGCCTGGTCCTTTGCACTGTCAGGTGTTCCCCCCTCCAGGCTCCAGCCTCCGCCATTCTGCTGCTTGCTCAGGATTTCAGCTATGTAGTCGTCACGCCTGCTGTTCGAATAGTTGTTGCTGTCAAGGGCGATGAGTGCGTAGACCGGGCCGTTGATGCCCTGCCATGTGGTTTTTTCAAAGTCCTCAAGCGGTGCAGTCAGGTCGTGTCCCTCTACGTTGCGCGGATCGCAGCCCACCGCCGTCAGGGCGAGGACCACGCGGCTGTTTTCCGTGTATTTTCTGTCGTGCAGGATGCCGCCTCGATCGCTGACATGCTTTTCAACTGCCATGCAATAATTCTCATAATATGAATCAGGCACGCCATGCCCGCTTCTGGCAAGCCCGATGACTGCCCATTCGCCGCCGACGGAATCCACTGCGGGAGTTTTCACTGTTTTGAGCATGTACGCCGCCGTATCCGCTATGGCTTTGTCGATGGCCTCCTTGTCTGCTGCAAAAGCCGGTACGGAAAACGCCGCCAACAACGCAGCTGCGATTAAAACCGTTAATGTCTTGCGCATTTATTACCTCCAGAATTCGATAAAACGCATCAGCATTGTCGCCGCTTCTGCCCTCGTTGCAGTGCCCTTCGGCACAAGCGTCGTTTCTGTCCTGCCCGAAATGATGCCTTCCGCTACGGCCCACGCCATAGCCTCCGATGCCCAGGCGGACACTGCACCAAAGTCGGAATATTTCGTCAAGTCTTCCGAATTGGCCGTATCAAGCTCCTTCCAATTTGCGTAGTTGTGCAGCATAGTAACAAGCTGTTCGCGAGTGATGCTGTCGCTTGCACCAAAAAGCCCGTTTCCGTACCCTGAAACTATACCGTTCTCGTAAGCCCAGATGACTGCGTCCGTGTACCACTGCCCGTTCGCTACATCGCTGAACGGGTTTTCTGCAGTAAACTCGGGTTCGCCTTCGTTTCTGTAGAGTATCGTAACCAGCATTGCACGGGTCAGGCTCGCGTTTGGCGAGAACAGCGTGGCAGACGTGCCGTTCATCAAGCCTTTTTCAACTGCGTATGCCACTGCGCCGTAGAACCAGTCGCTTTCCTTAACGTCGGCGAATGCGCTTACCAAACCGCTGAGCGGCGTTTCGCTTTCGCCGATGGCCGTGGCACCCGGCTCTTCCCTTGCTCCGCCGCCACCAGAGCCGCTAGGCCCTGCAGGCGGTTTCCACTCCGAAGCACCTTCCTCTTGGGTATAGTCGTCAGTGTAGTGCCACAGGATTGTGTCGCCATTCTTTACGGTTTGATCACTCAGGCCTACTTTCGCATTAGTTCCGTTGACCATGAACATCCATCCGGAATTGTCACCATTGCTAAATTCGCCGATCGGGCCGTTTGGACCGCTTATGCTTTCAACATAGTTATTCCTCGACATGTAGCACGCTGAAAAACCGTATTCGCCTAGCGCTCGTTCAAACACTTCGAAGACAGTTGTCTGCGAAGCTTCAAAAGTATACTTTTCATTGACTATCCACCCTTGGAAGCTCGCTGAGTTGGTCTTCCATATGTATACCGGGGCGCCGCTGTGCTGTGGCGCTCCGTACAGGGAGAATGTCACAGTCATCGTTTGGTGGGACGGTCCAGTTCCGCCGGTGGCGAGTGCTGCGATTGCTGCAAGAAGCGCAGCTGTTGCGCTGTCAACTTGGGCTTGCGTTGCATCAGGGTTGTCGTTGGCTATTTTTGCTGCCGCTAGTGCGCTTTGCATCGCGTTCCATGACGAGTCGGTGTAGTTACCCTTGCTTCCGGGCACACTGGAGATTGCCGTGTTCAGTGCGCTTTTATTGACTGGCACGACTATTGCCCCTCCGCCAGCGTCGCTCATGTCGTACAAGCTGTTCTTCCCGTTAACAAACCTGTCATATGCAACGAGTGCGCAAGCAGCCTGCTCCGTCGCCATCATGTTGACTGACCCGTTCCTTATAAATCCACCTGATTCTGCGTCATAAAAGGCGAGGAGCGACGAAACATAGTCTTTGCCATCGTAGTCAGCTGCGTCGACCCCTAGGGCTGCCAGCGCAACTACGATCTGCGCATTGCCCTCCGCGTCGGGCACCTCTTGGCTGCTTAGCCACTCCAGTGCACGGCAGACGGCGTCGGCAATAGCCTCGTCGCCATCGCAGAATGGCGCCATAGCCTGGATTGCCATAGCGGTGATGTCAATCCCCGCAGTCGCAGACAGCCCCCAGCCGCCGCCTGCTTTTTCCGCTGCCAGCACCGCGCCCAAGAACTGCCCGGCGTCGCCGTTGTACGGCTTGCTGTCCAGAGCAATGAGCGCAAATATGTCTGAATTGATTGCTCTGCTGCCTACAGGCCTTTCCGCAGCTGGTTTGTATGTTTTGTACGGCTCCGTCAAGTCGTGCCCACGGTAGCTTGAAGCGTCAATGCCCAGCGCGGTCAGCGCGAGGGTCACTCGCTCAAAATCAGTCCAGCTTGCTATTTCGCTTCCGCTTGCCAGCGACATGTCTAGGGCAGCAAGGTATCTGCCGTACCATTCGTCGTCATTTACGCCGGCGCGGGCAAGGGCGAGCACCGCCCATTCGCCGCCAACGCTGTCTACTGCCGGTTCGGCTACGTTTGACCGTATCCAGCCAAGAGCGCCGTCAAGGGCAGTTTCATAGGAAGCCGGCGGTGCCACCGGACCGCCTTCCGTTACGGTAACTTCACAGATGGGAAGTCCAGTGGATACATCCATTTCCCAGTCATTCTCAATCATGCCGACCGCAGAGATGAAATACGTCCCAGACTCGCTGATGGAAATTTGAACTATCCCTTGAGTGCCACTGCTGTAGTCTTCTGTTTCGTCAAGCAAGCCCAATGTGCCGTCCGGGTTGACAAGCATTATGAATGCGTCTGGAATGGGCACTACGCTCAGCGGCGGAGTCGGAGTCCCCGGCAACCCAGCCATCTGGCCCATGGGGTCGAAGCCCAGCAGCGTCAGCTCAAAAAGCTCGCCTGCCTCCACGGTTATCCGGTTCTGGCTGAAATATGAATAATAGTCCATGCCCCAGCTGTCTTCGGTCCCCCTTACAAATACGACGGCATCCCCGTCCTGCAACGCATATTCGTTGATGGCGTAGCCGTCTGACATGCTTCCCACCAGTGGGCGGTTGTTCACCGTAAAAGTGATGTACGGGCTGATGCCGAACATCTTCGTTAGGTTGGCAGACGTTGATGTGCCGCTCAGGTATGCGCTCGGTGAAAACCCTTCGCCGTACTTCAGTTCATGTGCGGAGATCAGCGCGTCCAGTGCCGTGACCTGCCCAGGATACACGCCGTGGTCGAGCCCACCTACAAGGTGCCCCGGTGCCGCGTTTGCATAGCCGTATTCGGCCGCTTTGCCCTCGCTAACAGTGATTTCAGTGGGCAGCATGACAAACCGATAGCCTTCGTTGTCCGCTACCGCCACTGTTATCTTTACGCTCTCCGGCGAGGGCTCAACCACAGCTTGATTTTGCCATGCCAATATGGGGTAGCCGTTGTTTTGATCGCCGCCTGAGGCAAACGCGCTTCCCAGCGCGGCTGCCATGTCGAGGGATTTCAGCTCCGGTTCTGATTTAGCCGCCGCCATGTCCCCTGCATGGGCGTTGTATCCGATGCCGGCTGCCACCGAGCCTTCGAGATAGTAGCTGTTTGCCACTGTTGCGCCCTTGGGGTCTGTGCCGGTTGTGCCGTCGTCCCCTTTGTACCCGGCGATTGCACCCGACGTATCCGTTGCACCCGTGCCGGACGATGATACAGGGCCGATGCTGTAGCAGTTTGCGATCATGCCGCCGTAGCCGCTGTGCAGTTCGCCGACGATGCCGCCGGCTTTTCCCGCCCCATTGACGTTGCCGGTGTTGTAGCAGCTGTCATTGAGCTTGTTGGCGAAGCCGGCAATGCCTCCGGCAGACGAGCCTACCGTTGGAGAAGCTACGCTCCCTGTGTTGTAGCAGCCGCTGACTGGCAGTGCTCCATCGCCGACGATGCCGCCAACCCGGTCGCAGCCCGTTACGCTGCCTTCATTGCCGCAGTTTTTGATTCCGATCCCATAGCTGGCACTGCCGGCAATGCCGCCAACCCAGCTGTTGGTGTCCCCCAAGCCGTCGATGGCGCCGTAATTCACGCAGTGTTCTATCAATGTGCGAGTGTAATAGTAGTTCGGGTCGCCCATATAGCCTGCGATGCCGCCGGCAAAGCTTCGGCCGCTTCCGGCCTTTGTGACTGTAATGTCAACATAGCTTGTGCAGTCCGTAATGGTCGCTGCGGAGGCGTATGCGGCGATGCCGCCGCAATACTGCCCTGATTTGATCTCGCCGACCACTGTCAGGCCTTTGACGACAGCACCCGCAAAGGCGGTTCCAAACAAGCCCGTGCCCCCCGTCCCCGTAGTAACGCTAAGCCCGCTTATCGTAAAGCCGTTGCCGTCGAAAATACCTGTATACCCGCAAACCACTGAGTAGCTCACCTGCCCATACGTCCCTATAGGCATCCATTCG
This sequence comes from Clostridiales bacterium, assembly GCA_009782285.1. GTDB lineage: Bacteria > Bacillota > Clostridia > Peptostreptococcales > Anaerovoracaceae > WRJK01. The sequence goes on along the minus strand of WRJK01000014.1, from coordinate 6,834 downwards.
TTGCCGCCAAGGTCAATGTCACTCAGCAATACGGCAGACAGGTCGCTGCTCTTGGAATTTGAAGCAGAGCTGCCGATGACGATTTCACTGTTGACCTTGTCTCTGAACCATGCCAGTTCCTCGCCGTCAGCAATCTGGTACACGCCGCCTGCCAACGTTGGCTCTTCCGTGGTCACGCCGTCCCATACAGTGATTCCCTCCAGCAACGAAATGTCTATCGCATCGTCGCCGGCGCCTATTGTAACCGTGCCGCTTTGTGTAACGTAACCCTTGCATTTAACTGTATAATTGTAGGCGTTGCCTTCATATAAACTATAGGTGCTGCCGGATGCGGGCGTTTGCATCCCGTCTGTGGAATGCGAGACTGCAACGACGGCGCTGGCCGGCTCCACGTTGAACGTCAGGTTGTATTTCACCGACTCTGCCAAGTTTACCGTCACCGGAGCGGCACCTGTTCCCTTTGACACCGTGAAAGCACCTGTTTGGCCAATGTAGCCGAACTTGTCCACCGCATAGGCATACTGCCCCATCGGGAGCTTGAAGCTTGCAGTGCCGTCTGCTGCGGCCTTCGACTGCTCAAAGCCGTTATCTGTAATCGAAACCATTGCGCCCTCGGGCGTCACGCTAAATACCGCCTCGTACAGCCTTCTTTCCAGCGTGACGGTTTTGCTCACGTCCGCATACCCGACAAATATTTCCCCCGTTTCCTGGACATAGTCACCGTCGTCCTCGGAGACGGCATATTCGTATGTACCCGCTGCCAGCCCGGTGAAAACGTATGTTCCGCCCGTTGCGGCATCAGGTGCAATCGCTGCGCCGCCCTTGAGCCTAAAGACAACGTCTGCGTTGGCAGGCGCTGCCGAAAGCGTCACGCAGTAATCGGTGCCGGGGTTCTGCCATTTCAGGATCGGGTAGCCGCCGTTTACTGGATTCTCGGTGAAGTCGGGGTCAAAAGCGCCGCCCAATTCTTTAGCCATAGCTTTCAGCTCGCCTGCTGTTTTGGGTGTACCGTAGCTTGTGCTTGTCGCGATGGAAGCGTCTAGGTAATAGCAATTCTCAGCAGCGCCGCCGGTAACGGCTATCCCGCCGCCCCGCGAGCTGTTGCCGTTTTCGTTTACGCTTCCGGTGTTGTATGAATTTGAAATGCTGCCCGAATTAACGCCTGCAATGCCGCCTGACCTGTATCCCCGCACAATTCTGCCTGTATTATAGCAGGACTCGATCGTTCCGCTGCCTGTGTTGTTTCCGGCTATGCCGCCAAAGTAGCCGTCAATATCCGAATCGTGCAGGCTGGCGACGCTTGCATTGCTTAAGCAATACGAAACGGTTCCGCTGTTTGCGCCCACAATGCCGCCAATGCCGTTGTCGTTTATAGTGGTTTGCGTCACAGCCGCACCAAGGTTTGCGCAGCCGATAACCGTTCCGGTGTTCTGACCGGCGATGCCGCCGATGTTCTGTTTGCCGACGACGGTGGAATTGTCAACGGTGACAAAAGAAATAGTGCCTGCGCTCGTTCCCGCAACCAGCCCCAGATAAGCCGCATTGCTTGCGGAGCTGTTGGAATTGGAAACGGTTGAACCTGCAACGGTAAAGTTTTTTACAGTGCCGGCAGCGCCGACATGCCCAAACAGCCCTTTGTACGAGTCGCTCAAGCTGCCGGAGCCGTTGTTTATTGTTATGGACATGCCGCTGATGGTCTTCCCGTTGCCGTCGAAGGTTCCGGTAAAGCTGTTGGCTGACGCCTCGCCAATGGGAGTCCAGTCCTCACTGGGGTCGAGCTCAATGTCCGCGACAAGCTTAGCGCTTATATTCGTTTCACCGCCGTTAACCTTATCCGTGAACCAGGCAAGGTCCTTTGCGCTCTCTATTTGGTAGAAGCCGTCCACAAGCTGCGGTTCCTCCGGCTCTGTCTGGCTTGCCTTATTGTAAATGTAATAGATCAGGGGCTCTTTGTCTCCCTCCTGTACGATTACGCGTATTATGCCGCTCGTCGGCGGGCTTTCGTAGGTTCTTGCTGCGCCCCGGGCATTGTTGACGTATAGGGTTTTGCCTTCTGTCCCTTCTACGGAAACGCTTACTGCGGAGTCTCCAAAAGCCGCTTCGTAAGTAAACTGCCCTTCCGCAATCGGGACACTTTCACCGTTTACGTTGATAGACGTTGGGGCAGCCGTCGTGCCGACAGGAGACGCGCCGCTCTCAGCTGAGACAATCAGCGACACCTCTGTGGATTTCTCACCGATCGCGCCGGCGTATATGTGGCTCGCAGTCGAAACCCTTATATATGATATCTCGTCGAGATGCACCGGCTTGCCCTGCTCGTCGACTGCCCATGATATGTCGTACGAGCTGCCAGCGCCGCTGCCCGCCGCGTACGGGTTGACGGCGTTTCTGGTCCCGTCCCCGTCCCGAACGTCCACGTAGCCCCAGTCAGGGAACGCTGCCATGGACGAACCGTAAGGGTCGGAGGCGCTGCCGATCAGGAGCGGGCCCTTAAATGCGATTTCGTTTTCCTCGCCCGACTTCCAGTCATATAGCGGATAGTTAGCCGGCAGTGGGTATTTGTACATCCCAGGCGGGTTGATCGCTATTTTGCTGCCTTGATTGTCTCGGTAGGACGCCGTGCCGTCCGGGTTTCTGACATATGTCGCTTCGTAGCTGCGTACCGTGTTGTCGTCAAAATAGTCGGAACCAGCCAGCAGGTACCACTCTTCCCCATCCTTCGAAACCCACACATTGCCGGGTTCTGAGAAGCCCTGGCCGCCGTTTGAGTTGCCGTTGACCTTGAAATCGACCCCGTATTTGTTGTTGGGGCTGTTTTTGATTGGCGTGTCGTACCTGACTGTAATGTAACCGCCGAAATTGCCAAGGGAAACAAGGCCTCCATAGAGCAAGCGCTCAGGGTTCATGCCGTAAGCCGGGTTGTTCGTGTACTGGCTGGCCGGACAGACATAGTCCACCACTGCGTCAGGCCCCCCTTCTATCGCTCCCCCCACGTTGTACATAAATTTGTACTGGTAACGGACGGGTATTGACAGGCCGCCAACCGTTACGTTCCTGGCTGTGGCTATGGCAGTCTGATACCCAAGCAATATTGACGGAAGAAACGGTGCAGAAGCAGTTTCCGTATGCAAATACGCCCCGTCTATTGGGGTCAAGGTGTTTGCTGCCGTCGATGACGTCATGTGTTTGAAAGCTGTTGTACCCGCTGCTGCCGTAAAGGTGTAGGTAACAGCAGCACCGTCCTCGGCCTTCACGTAAATGCTCATGCCTGCAGCGTCCGGCTCAAAAGGCGTTAAGAGTTCGCCACCTGTCAAAGAAAGCGTCTTGATTTTTATGTCGTCTATTTCGGCTTGCGTGACAGGAAGGTGCTCTATCGAGATGGTATATGTGTCCTCGATGACAAAACCGCCGTTCTCCTCATAGGTTTCCGCTGTGCATACGTCGATCTGCACCAGAGTCTGCGCCTGTGTCAGCGAAACTTGAAAACCGCTCAGCCCGTGGCCGGCGAACACAGTGTCGCCCCCAACGCTGACGCTCAGCCATGACGTGGCGATCGTCGGTGCGCAGGAAAGGCTGGTCGCCGTGATCTCCGGCAGGTAGAATACGCGGTAGTCTTTGGTCGCCGTAGCAAAATTCCTTGTGCCCAGCATATCTGGAGCAGCTCCCGCTTTCCAGAGGATACCTCCTGGGTAGCCGTTGATCAGCGGCTGATTGATAGTTTCGGTGCTAAGCGACGCAAGCGTTGCCGGGCGTTTTGCCCCGCCATTCTGCAGTGACGCTAGCGCACTCGCCACCTGTGCAGGCGTCGACAGCGGATTGATGACAACGTCCAGCGCGGCTTTCTTCGCTGCCTCGCCTGCCCCTTCCGCAAACATCGCACGGATCAGCCCGGTTTTGTCGGCATGGGCGTAGTAAGGGGTACCGGTGCCCCAATCCGATTCTATGCCTAAATCAAGACCATAGCCCCAAAGGCTGAACTGGCAGCGCACCACGTCGCCGTCTGACAGCAGCTGCTCGTTGAGCGCGTCGCCCATCGCATGGTTGACCGTGTACATCCACCCAGCCATCAAGCTGTAGTCATACGCGCCGATCCAGTCTTCTTCCGCCGCCTCACCCAGCTCGTCACCGTAGACCGTCTGCCACAATTCGTCTTCTTGTATGTAGGCTGGTACTGCAACTTCCCGCCAGCCAAACTTTACGCTCGTGAGGAAGTTGGTGCTGCCCTTGAATTCGTACCCCTTTTGCAACAGCAAGACATAAGCGGCGTCCGCTGCAGTGGCACCTGCCGGAAGCGTCAGCATAGTTGGCTGTATGTAATAGCCCTGCCCCAAATTGTAGCCTTCAAAATCAACAATAACGTTGATCGTTTCGTTCCTGTCATCCGTGCCTACCGCAAACGCCGTAGAGGGCAGCAGCCCCAGCACCATAGCCAGCGCCACGACAATTGACAGCCACTTTTCTTTTGTTCTTCTTTTTCGCATCATTCATCATCCTTTCATTAATGATCAAGCGCGAATGCTCTGCAAACAAACAACGCACTCAATCCTATCACCCCTCGGATTAAGTGCGTTCGCCTCTTAATAACAGCTACCCGTTCGAGGAAGTAGTTGGCAACCTTCGCCATGTGTCTGACTTGTCCGGCAGCTCCTTAAAAAAGCCCGGCATCACAGTGACCCGTTCGTGGGGAATCTCACCCCGTTCCATGCAGCCGCCACGCTTTGGGGCGGCTTGCGAATGACCTTATTCAGTTTACGCAATTAGTCTATATCAAACGGCCGCCTTTTGCAATAGCATTTTGGATAATTCGAAAAAAGTTCTTGACAGCGAAGAACGTTCGTTCTATAATTGTCCTAAGCAAATGGACACCATTTTTATGCCACAGTCCATTTCGAACATGAGCGTATTTTTTTAGGAGGGTTTGCGATGGCTGATGCGGATCGCGTGTATGAAATGCGAGATGTCGTGTTTGGTTTTATTAAATTTGACAATCAAGAGCGTGAGATTATAAATCATCCAGCATTTCAACGGCTTCGCAGGATAAAGCAGCTTGCGTTGACAAATATGGTCTATCCTGGTGCTGAGCATACTCGCTTTGAGCATTCTTTAGGCGTTATGCAGATGGCAACGGATATGTACGATTGCATTACTGAGAAATCGGCGGGTATTCTAAAAAACAATTTGAACATGAATGAGGCTGGCATTCAGCGTTGGCGAAAAGTGATCAGGCTGGCGGCGCTCTTGCATGATGTTGGGCATGCGCCATTTTCCCACGCAGGCGAAGACTTGCTCCCAATGATGCCACACTCAGGCCAACGGTTTAAACACGAAGATTACAGCATAGCAGTTATAAAGAAATGCTTTAATGACATCATTGAAAATCATCCTCTTAACAACAACTATAGGATCAGTGTTGAAGAAGTGACCGCTTTGCTTGGGGACTCCTCCGTAAAGCCGACGGCTCTTTCTGTACTGTGGAAGGGATTGATTTCCGGCCAACTTGACTCAGACAGAGCGGACTATTTGTTGCGCGACTCGATACACCTCGGTGTCAACTATGGCATTTATGACAAAAGCCGCTTGACAAGGTGCATGGTATTAGGGATTTCTGAGACGGACTCTCCCATAGTTGCCATCCGTGAAGGTGGATGGCACATTGCCGAAAGCCTTGTTATTGCCCGCTATCAAATGTTCTGCCAAGTGTATTTTCACAAGACGCGCCGAATATATGATTACCATTTAAATCAGGCAGGCAAAGAGATTCTGCGAAGCATGGGGGCAAAAGATGGTTGCTATCCTACACCATCTGACATCGACCGATATCTCAAGTTTGATGATTGGCTAATGTTTGGCGAGCTGTCGTCTGGGCATGGAGGCGAACACGGCAGCATTATCATCAACAGAAACCACTACAAATGCGTGTTTGAAACGGGGATGTCACCGACAAAAAAAGAAGAGAAGCAAATTGCTGAACGTACAAAAAGTCTTGAAACCAATGCGAAAAAAGTCTTTTTGGATGACAAGGCAACAACTAATTGGTACAAGTTTGATAAAGACATTCAGATATTCTTTGAAGCAGACAACAGGATTAAATCATTGAGTGACGAATCCAACATTGTTAAAGCAATGGTTTCTGCCCCAAAGTTAAAGAGGCTGTATGTTGAAAGAGAAATATGATATGAGGTGCTGAAATGGATTTACAAGACAGAGTATTGTTCATTGCTAGAATAGCAAGAGAGCCGAACATTGGCAAAACGGCTATGATGAAATATTTATATTTACTGCAAACGGTTGAAAAGGTGCCGCTGGGCTATTCCTTTGAGATTTACACATATGGCCCGTATTCTTCCGAAGCTATGAGTGAAATCGACCATGCAAGCCAAAACGGGTACATCAGCGTTTTGGGCGTAACGTTTCCATCAGGAGTCTACGGATACAGCATTACCTGTGACTCTAAGGGTGAAATGTTATTAACGGAGAGCCCTGTAATTAGTGCATATCAAACGCAGATCAACGTTATAGTGCATGCATTTTCAGGAAAAACGGCAAAGGAACTGGAATTGCTTTCAACCATTGTCTATATTGCGCTTATGCACGACAAAAACGACTGGGGAATGTCAGAGGAAGACATCTGTGCGTCTGTCCAAGATGTCAAACCGCAATTTACGCTCAGCGAAATATCGGCTAACTATCGTTTTTTGCTTGACAACCAGTTCTTGAGCAAAGCATTGCAGTAAGGAGATTCGTATCCTTTTCCGGAAGCAACTGCACGTCAATTATCCATCAACTTATTTGAAAAAGTATTTTTTGTTTTTTTGTTACTTTACTTGGTGCAGG
>WRJK01000013.1 GCA_009782285.1 Clostridiales bacterium | reverse complement strand
TTTGTCGTACTCGTACCCTGTGTACGAGTGCAGGCCCGCGCCGGCCGGCGGCCACGCGCCTTCCAGCCGGTTCAGCCCGTCGTAGGCGTAGTGCGTGGTTTTCCCCCTAGGGTCCGTGCTGCGCAGAAGGTTTCCGTTGCCGAGTACTCGTTTGCCGAATGCCCGCCGTCCGGGTTGTCCACCCTGACCAGCCTGCCCGCGTAGTCGTAGGTTTCTTTAGTCACGGCAGCGTCAACGCCGTTCAGGCGCTTCGTGTGCGTCCTTTCAGTCCCGCTGTCCGGCTTGACGCCGTAGCTGTACTCGTCCGTGAGCTCTTCCACCGAGTTTGCGCCCTCCTTGAAAGAAACGCTTGCGAGCCTGTTCAGCGAGTCGTAGGAGTAGGCGTTCTGAAGGCCGTTTGGGAAACTGAACGTGTAAGTGATCGTTGTGCTCATCATATTTTTTTACAATGTCATATTTTCTAACCATTTTGAGGTCGTTAAAACACATTTTTTGAACACTGGAGTTTGACGTCTACATGCTTATGCTTAAGGCAATAGATGACACAAGGCACTAGGGAGTCAAAATTCTTTCTATGCAAATATCGATCAAAATCCCATTTTTATCGAATATCCAAATTGATCGTACTTCTATAAAAGGCTCTCTTCTACCAATGTTAACGGATTTATATCTTTCTCCAATACATTGTTGTCCCGTTGGAGAATATCCATGCTCACTACTCCCGCCCACTGTTCTCCAATTGTCGTTTTCTCCAATCATTGTTAAAACATCATCCATGCTTGTACCAATTGGAGTAAGTTTCAAAATATCGCCTCTTATTCGATTTTCTGATTTCAGTAATGGGTTTGCCAACGTCATAACCACCAGTGTTAAAGCAATTACACATACAGATATTAATACTAAAATCACTTTTTTCTTCATATTCCCTCCTCTAATGACCAAAACGATCAGCCGCAACCTTTCCTTTTTCCCAGCCTGGAGCGTAAATGCTCTTGGGAAGTTTAGGATAAAGTTCAACAGCACTTAATATGCCGTGGGCATACGAATTGGAATTGTCATAAAACACCTTATATACCGTAGAATTACTGTGATTCGTATTGTAATACTCGTATGCCTCAAATAAATCCGTTATTTTGCCTGTACCGGTATGAAGATGCTGAATAAATTGTTTTTTTCCAAGGTCAGTATCAGAATCAGTATTGACAGCGCCTCTTAGATACGGAATAGGATTAATTCCACCACTGCTATTTGACCCCACGCCGCCTATAGTTGCATATCGAACATCTCCCCATATTACACCTTCTCCATCTCTATAAAAATACTCGTTATTATACCAATCACTGCCAGAAGCTACAAACATAATTGCCATTGTGTGAATGGTAGAATTTTGTTCTAAGTCTAAAAAAGCTCGATGTCCCCCGAGGAAAACCATCTCCCCTGCCTTATTCACAATTGTGCTATAAAAAACGTCTGCCCTAACATACATTCTATTGTCTGTGCCAATTCTGACACCATCAGTATTCTTTTGAAAAGAAACTACAGTTCCATAGACCGATACCGTGGCAGTAGAAGTCTTTGGATCCCATGCAGCAACAATGCCGCCAGCCGCCTCAATAGCATTTCTCAGCGGAAACCAATGGTTGCTATCTTCATTCCACTTGGGTATGTCATTCGCCGTAGAGGTAGTGGAAATGGTGCTAAACGTCGAGACATATCCTTGCGTCCATTGTATGACTGCATTGGGCGTAACGATTAGCGACGATCCGTCCACCATTGGCGCAATGATGATGTTTGACTCCTTGATGAATGTGCCCTGGAACCACAACCCCGGGCTTTTTGAGCTTCCGTTGCTGCCTGCCCAGGCGAAGCCGTCGAAGTACTCCATGCCGTAGGCCGTCACGCCCCAGAACTCCTCGAAGGAGAGCCCCGAGCCGGTGCGCAGCCAGTCCGCGCCCTCGTTTGGCCCGAAGTCCACGCCCCTCAGGCCGCCGCTGTTTGAACCGCCGCCTGTGCTGCCTGAGTTTTTGCTGCCGCCGCCCGTGTCTTTGGGCTGCTGCTGCGGCTCGTCCTTCCACACCGGCTCTTTGCTGACGACGTTCCCGGTCTTTTTGTCTACGTAGCCGCCTGCGTACTCGTTCCAAGTGGCCCCGTTTGGCAGCGTAGCTACAAACACCTGCTTGTGCCCTGACGGGTCCCAGTACTTTATGGGGTTCCCCGCGCAGTAGGTGTAGAGGTTCAGGCTCAGCGGGTCCGCCATGCTGCCCCTGTACGCGTCCTCCTGCATGAACCGGGCCGTGGCAGGGTCGTAGTGGCGGGCCTTGAGGTAGAACAGCTCAATCTCTTCGTCATGCTCATACCCGCTGTATTTGAACGGGTTGCCGACGTTTGCGGTTTGTTCCGCAATGGCGCCGAAGGCGTCGTAATAGTACTGCACAGCCACCGCGCCGCCGGCGTTCAGGAGCGCGGTGACGTCGCCGTGCCCGTTGTACATGTACAGGTAGGCTTCGCTTCCCGCCTGCCTCTTGACGAGGCTCAGCCCGTGCACGTTCCTGGCCGTCTGGGTGCCGCTGCCGTCCGTTTCGAGTACTATCTTATCATACTCGTAGAGGTACATGCAAGCGTTTCCGTCAATTGTTTTCTCGACCCTGAGCCCGTCGCCGTTGTACTTGGCAAGGACGGTGCTTTCGCCGCAGACGGCCTTGACCATGTTGTTGCGGTTGTCGTATTCGTACAAAGCCGCGCCCCCTTCGGCGCCTGGCGCCCCGAGCAGGCCCGCCCCGACCGACGCTCCGCTGCCTGGGCCGTTTTCGAGCGTGTACGGCAGGCTGCACACCATGTTGCCGTTCGCGTCGTAGAAATAGCTCGCGCCCCCTGTGGCGCTGCCCCCCGCCGACGTTTCCGTTGCGGTGAGCCTGTTCTGTTCGTTGTAGGCGTAGCTCGTGACTGTGGCAGCCCCGCCTTCCGCCGCCGCCTCGCTGACCCTGTTGCCTGCGGCGTCGAAGGCGTAGCTTGTGGTTTTGCCGCTTGGCTCCGCCACTGCCTCGAGCCTGTTCAAAACGTCGTAGGCGTAGCTCGTCGCCCCTTTCCTGTCCGCTTTGGCGGCCATGTTTCCTGCCGCGTCGTAGGAGTAGCTGTACGCCTCGATGGTCGCAAGCCCCTTGCTGTTCACCAGCGTGTGAAGGCTGCCGTCCGCGTAGTACGTGTAGTCTTCAGCCGCGCCGCCCGGGTACTCGACCTTCTTGAGGCTGCCGTTCGCGTAGTACGTGTAGTCTGCCACGGCGCTGCTGCCGTCCTTCACCTGGCAGAGCCTCCCCGCCTTGTCGTACACCCTTGTCGTCACGCCGCCTTTCGCGTCCGACGTTTTTTCGCTTGTGAACCCGCCCGGCAGCCCGCCTGTGGCGTCGTAGGCGTACAGGCAAACGCCGAAACCCGGAACCGTCTTCTTCACGCACCTGCCGATCTCGTCGTAAACCCGGGAGGTGGTGCCTGTGCCGTCCGTCATCGAAAGGAGGTTCCCGCAGCTGTCGTAAACGTAGCTGACCGCGTCGCCGCCCGCGTCGTCGCCCACCAGCCTGCCGTGGACGTCGTAGGCGTATGAGTGCAGCGACCCGTTCCTGTCGGCCTTGCTTGACAGCGACCCGTCGGCGTGGTACGCGTAGCTCTCGGTCCTGCCCGGGTCCGGGGCGCCGCCCGAAAGGCCGCCCGCGTCGATCCGGGCCGTCGGCAGGTTCCTGACGTTGTACTGGTACGTGGTGGCGTTCCCGTTCCCGTCCGTCTGCGATAGCATGTTCCCGGCGCCGTCGTACGAATAAACGGTGTCCTCGCCCAGCGCGTTCCTGACCGTTTCAAGCCTCCCTTGGGCGTCGTAGAAGTATTCGGTGGCGTTGCCGAGCCCGTCCGACTGGGAAACCCTGTACCCGGCAGCGTCGTAGCTTTGGCGCACCGTGTTCTGAAGCGCGTCCGTAACCGAAGCGAGCCTCCCAACCTTGTCGTACCCGAAAACCGTGACGTTGCCCAGGGCGTCGGCCGACGCAGCCTGCCAGTGGTTGTCGTTGTAGTCGAGCTTTTCAACCAGGTTGCCGTAGGGGTCGCGCTTCTCGACCAGCCTGCCCAGCGGGTCGTACGCGCTGGTGCTTGTGTTGCCCAAGTGGTCCGTGACGCTGGTGGCGCTGCCGTCCGGGTCGTAGCCGAAGGATGTTTCGATCAGCGCGCCCGTCGCCCAGGCCTTTTCGGACGTCTTCCTGTTCAGGGCGTCGTAGGCGAACTCGGTGGTGTTTTCCCTGCCGTCCCTGTAGTACCGCAGGTTCCCGGCCCTGTCGTACGCCCAGCTTGTGGTTATCTCCTGCGACCCGTTGGCCTTCTTCTCAGTTTCCGAAAGCAGCCTCCCTTGCGGGTCGTAGGCGTAGGCGTTCACTTTCCCAAGCGAAGTCTCGCTCACGGCCAAACACTTTAGGTGCGTGTAGCCGTAAGACACCGTGAACGCGCCCACCGTCCCGTCGCCGGGCAGCGCAACGCTCCTGACAAGCCCGGCGCCGTTGTACTCGTACGCGGTGGCGTTGCCGTTGCCGTCGGTTTCGGTGAGCATGTTCCCAGCCAGGTCGTAGGCCCAGCTGCCCGCAGCCTGGCCCCCTATTGCAGTCGCCGTCAAGTTCCCCTGGTCGTCGTACTCGTGCGCAGCCACAACGTTTCTGGCGTCCCTCTCCTGCACCAGCCGCCCGGCGCCGTCGTAGGCGTACTCTTTCGTGAAGGCTGCGCCCTTGTCCGCCGCAGCGGGGTCGAGCACCGCAGCGACCCTGTCCGCGTCGTCGTAGGCGTAGCGCGTCACGTACCCCATGCCGTCGGTTTGGGCCGTCAGGTTCCCGGCGAGGTCGTAGGAGGACAGCCTGCTTAACGTCCTGAAGCTGCCCGAGGCGTCCTTGTAGACGTCGCTTTGCGCCGCGACCCTGCCCATGCTGTCGTAGGCGTAGGTTTTCCTGTTCAGCAGGCTGAAGCCGGCTGGCGCGTAGTTCTTAGGCGTGACTTCCGCAACCAGCCTGCACGCCAGGTCGTAGGCGTATGCCGAAACGCCGCCCATCGCGTCGGTCTTCTTGGCCAGGTTGCCCCGCTTGTCGTACTCGAAGGCCGTCACCCTGCCCAAGGGGTCCGTCTTCGTGAGCGCATTGCCCCTGAAATCGTAGGTGGCCCCGTTCACGATGGGCACTGAGGCGCCGTTTTCGTCAAGGCCCACTGTCGTCGAGGACAGCTCCCTTCCAAGAAGGTCGCGCACGTAGTACGTGGCAGCCCAGTTGGGCACGGCGTGCATGAGCATGTTCCCGTCCTTGTCGTAAAGGTACGTGTCCACAAGCTCGCTCGCGCCTTGGAAGTCGGCGGGGTCGACGAGCTGGGTGGTTTCCCTAACTTTGCCGCGGTGGTTGTACTCCGTCACCGTCTGGCTGCAGTCCAAGCTGTTCATGTAGACCTTATGCACGACGGTGTTTGCAACGTCGTCGTAGGCGTACTCAGCCCTGCCGCCCATGCTGTCGGTCAGTTCGACGGCCCTGCCCGTCTTGTCGTAAGCCGTGGCGCTCCAGGTCAAGTTGGACGACGGCACTGCGAGCGCGGCCACAAGGCCCTTCGACCGGGTTTCCCTCAGCAGGTTGCCCGCTTTGTCGTACTCGTACCCTGTGTACGAGTGCAGGCCCGCGCCGGCCGGCGGCCACGCGCCTTCCAGCCGGTTCAGCCCGTCGTAGGCGTAGTGCGTGGTTTTCCCCCTCGGGCCCGTGCTGCGCAGAAGGTTTCCGTTGGCCGAGTACTCGTTTGCCGAATGCCCGCCGTCCGGGTTGTCCACCCTGACCAGCCTGCCCGCGTAGTCGTAGGTTTCTTTGGTCACGGCAGCGTCAACGCCGTTCAGGCGCTTCGTGTGCGTCCTTTCAGTCCTGCCGTCCGGCTTGACGCCGTAGCTGTACTCGTCCGTGAGCTCTTCCGCCGAGTTTGCGCCCTCCTTGAAAGAAACGCTTGCGAGCCTGTTCAGCGAGTCGTAGGAGTAGGCGTTCTGAAGGCCGTTGGGCAGCTCTTCCGTGAGCATGTTCCCGTAAAAGTCGTAGCTGTAGCTCGTTTCATTCCCCAGCGGGTCGGCCTTCCTTTGGAGCTGGCCGCTTGGGTAGTAATCGTACCTGTACCCGTGAGAAGGCGCACCGTAGGCGTCCGCGTCCGTTGCCATGTTGGAGCTTGTGCTGAAGGAGGTCAAGTCGCTCCCTGCAAGGTACTGCCCCGGCGCTATTTTCTGCGCCACGTTCCCCCTGCCGTCGTAGACGGTCCTCTCGGTCTCGCCTGCGTCGAGCACTTTCTTTATTACGCGCCCGTCCCTGTCGTACCAGTAGCTTGTGACGTAGCCCGCCGCGCTCGTTTCCTTCTTCACCCAGCCTATCATGTTGGTCTGGTACAGCGTAGCCTTGTTCAGCGCGTTCGTCACCGTGTTGACGTAGCCGCTGCTTGAGTAGAAGTACTTCGTGGCGAACCCGTTCGGGTCCCTCTTTATCTTCAGCACTCCTAATATGGTCCTTCCAAACACGACCACCGACTCTTGGGCGGTGTAGTACTCGTACTCCTCGATTGCGAAGCCGCCCTGCGGGCCGCTGCTTGAATACTCGTCCACCCCGTTCAGCGGCCGGGCGGTTTTGACCAGGTTGGCGCCGCCCGCGTCGTAGGCGTGGAAGGTTTTCTTCCCTTCTTCGTCTTTCTCGGACAGGACGTTGTTCCAGCTGTCGTAGGTGAACTCCCTCATGCTTCCGTCTGGGTTGACCTGCCTCGTGACGTTCCCGTTTTCGTCCCTGTCGAAGTAGGTGGTGTTCCCCGCCCTGTCTGTGAACGACTTCACCTCGCCGTACTTGTTGACGCCGCCGGTTTCGTTGTAGGCGGTCCTCGTTTCCCTGTTCTCGGCGTCCAGTTCCCTTACTGGGTACAGCATCTTGTCGAACCACTTGGCCGTGGACCTGCCGTTGTTGTCGGTGACGGTGATCTTCCCCTCCTGCTTGTCGTAGGCGTAGGCCTCGGTTTTGCCGGATGCGTCCGTGACCGTGCTCACCTTTGGCGCGGGCTCGTCCATGTTCTTCGGGTAGTAGGTTACCGTTTCGGCCGCGTTGCCGCATGCGTCCTTTACCGTGCAAAGGTAGCCCTCATTGTCGTACTCGTACCCGCTGGTGCGCCCGCTTGGGCCAGTTACGGTTTCCAGCCTGCCGGAGCCGTCGTAGGCGTAGCCAACCGTGCGCCCTATCGGGTCCGTCACTTGGCTGATGCGGTTGTTTGAATAGGCCACGCTGCTCAGCTTGCCTGCCGTGTCCTGTATGGCCGTGACCTGCCCGCTGCCGTTCAGGGTGATGGTGACGGCGTTGCCGTTCCTGTCCTTCATCCAAACCATGCCCCCGTCCAAGTTGTACCCGTAGGAGTACTGGTCCTGGGTGGTGAGCACCCTCGTGCCGTCAGGCTGCTCCACAAGGCTGCACCTTGAGTCCCTGGCCGTGTACCCCCCAGCCGCGTCGACGCTGAAAGTCACGCCGCCGCCGTTCGGGAGCCTCGCCACGAGGCTGTTCCCCTCCTCAGCGAGCTTGGACTCGAACCCGAACGTCCAGCCCCTGCTGATGCTGCTTTCCCGGTCGTCGCCCGAGTTGTACGTCCTGGAGAACACCATGTTGAACCCCGGCGCCGCGTACTCCATGTCCACGCAGGTCCTAGCGAAGTTGCCCGAAGGGTTGATGTTTTCATCGCCAAAATGCAGGTATTCCGAGTTCAAGGACCCGAACGGGAAGTAGTAGGACAAGTTGAAGAATTCAGCGGTAATGTCCAGCCCACCCAGCAAATACAGGAAATCGTTTGTGATTATTGCGCCTGACCCGTACAATGCAGGGCCTGGTCCAACGTAGTTTGTCCATTTGTCAACGGAAGGGCTATATTCGTATATGAACGGTTTAGCCTCCGAAGCATTAATTCCGCCAAATGCGTACAAATTGTTCATGCCAGCCACCGCTTGGTGCGCAAGCGCCTCTGGCATGTCGCTTTTTGTGAGCCATTGATTGGCTACAGGGTCGTACGCTTCAACTTTGTTTGTCGGTACGCCTGCGCTGTTGTAGCCGCCAACAATGTAAATGTTCCCGTCGGACAGTTTTGCCGCACTGCAGGCGTACCTTGCTGCGGACATGCTGGCTCCGGTTGTCCAACTATTGCTTGATGGGTTGTATATATACGTAGTGTTAACCACGCTTCCATTGTCTCTGTGCCCACCAAACAGGTACAGCTTGCCCTCGCTCACCGCATACGCCATGTCAGTCAACTTTATCGGCAGTGGCTGCTTCGTCAACCACGTGTTTGTCGATGGGTTGTATTCCTCTAGATACTGTACTGCTGTGTTGTAGTCAACGTGCCTGCTCCCCACATAGCCTTCCTCGATGCCATCCCTTCCGCCCGCTGCGTATATTTTCCCGTTAATTTCACCTACTGCAAGCCCTGCGCGTGCGTATTTCATGGGTTGCAACTGCAACCCCATTGATATGTTGCAAGTAGTATCAGAGGGCACGTGGTAGCCGTATTCCCCTTCCTTCAACCCACCAATGCGGATAATATCGCCGCCGCTGACGACAAGCCCCATGTCTGCCAGTTGGCTGCTTCCTCCGGAAGTGTCCCCCCAAACGTTCACCGGTGGCCTGTGCACAGCTATCTCAGTCGTATATCCACCTTCGGGGCCAATGAACATGTATGCTTTGTTATTGAAGCTCATTACGTTGTGAATGCAGCTGTAAGGCAAAAATGACTCGTACGTCAAAGTTTTCTCAGAAACAGGGTCATATTTCCGGAAAATGCTGCGCCCGCCCGCCGTGCTGTAGTCAAACAAGCTGCCGTAAGAATTAGCTATGTGGTTTTTGTATGGCGTGGACGCAGCGCCAAAATCGCTTTCCACCCTCCATGAGTCACCCAGCTCGTCGTATTCCAATACAATGCCCGTTGTGATTCCACCTGACGTTGTTTCGCCAATTATATGGATTTTCTCGTGAAGGGTTGTAATGAAATTGTTCGATATGTTGAACGGCAAATTGTTTTTCGGCTGCCAAGAGTTGCTCAATGGGTCGAATACTATAACATCGTTCAGTACCGAGTTCCCAATCTGCCCTCCTGCAAGCAGTATTTTACCTTTGTGCTCAACCGCGCTGAAGTTGAACCGGGCACTTGCAAGCGGAGCTTTTGAATTCCAAGTGTCGGATGACGGATCAAACTCATACACCGCATCTGTTTCAACAGATGCACCTATGTCCGTGCCACATGTTTTCCCTCCGAACACGTATATCTTCCCATATGCCGTGCCAACTGCGAAGGCTTCCAAGAAAGTCGGCATGTCCTGCATGCCATTCCATGACTTGGTTGCCGGGTCGTACTCGTAAACAGTTTTAACTCGCCTGTTCTGGCTGTCAATCAGCCTTTCTCCGCCGATTATGTACAGTTTCCCCTCACACTCGACGGGGGTAAATTTCTTGATTTCAACCGGAAGTGCAGTTACGCTCCCCCAACCCAGATCCAATTCTTCGGTGGTGGCTACTATGCCCTTTGGGTTTTCACCTCCGACGATGTAGAGCCTGCCGTCAATTTCGCACATGCCGTGCCCCGCCCTTGGTACATACATGCTTGCTGCTTTAATCGCTTCCATCGTATTGGATACCGATAAGTCCTTGCTGTATATGTTGCTCTCATACATATAGCCAAACGTGCTTTTACCTCCTGAATAAACTAGCCAGTTCCCGATATTGAAAGAAGCCGCATCCATGGTTCTAACCTTTGTATGGCCATTTTGGCGAGCTGTGTTCTCCTCAAGGTTGTGTACAACCTCTGCTGGGGTCAGCAGACCGCCATAGCTTCTTTGGCCTCCGTCTAGATACAACAAGTCGCCGCTCAATGCCGCAACATGGTTCGCCCTCGGCATTAACGCGCCGGTGTGCTTAAGCACCCATGCACCTGTACTGGGGGTGTATTCGAACAAGTCTGAACGTGCTATCAATGGATGATTGGTGCCGGTCCTCAAGCCGCCTACCGCATATATTTTCCCGTTGTGCGCGGTTGCAGTGAACGCAAACATCGGGATTGGCATGTTGTGTGACGGGGGCATAGACTCCCATTCATCTATTTCTGCATTGTAAACCTGAACTTTGTTCAGCAATCCTCCGTTGTAGCCGCCAATAATATAAATCAAATTGTCTATAACGGTTACACCGAAATAGCTGCATGCGGTCGGCATGCCTGCTTTTTCCTCCCAGGCGTCTGTCTTGGGGTCGTAAACTTCTACCTTATTGCTGTAAACACCACCGACGCCTATCCCGCCAATCGCATAGACTTTGTCGTCATAGCTTACGACTCCGATTCCGTACCTCGGTGTTGTCATCGGTGCCCTTATGCTGACATGGTTTTCAGAAAAAAGACTGTACCCATCCGGCTCGTCTCCGTATGGCGAATAATCGGGGAATTCTCTGTCGTCAGCAATTTCGATTACTGTTGTGTTCGGGGCTGAGTTGCTAGAAACCGCATAGCTGGCGTTCAATTTTTTGCCATTTTTCACCTTGCCGTCAAGCCCTGTGATTCGGTCAGCCGATTCGATTACCCTTTCTTTTATCTGAGCTGCCGTCTTGCTTGCGTCAAGCGATGCCACAAGCGCACAGGTTCCTGACACGTACGCCGCAGCCATCGAAGTGCCGTCCATACAGCCGTAGCCGTTGTTTGGAATCGTACTGCACACCTCGCTTCCCGGCGCGGCGATGTCAACTGTTTCACCGTAATTCGCAAACGGACTTAGCCTGCCGTCCCTTTCAATGGACGTAACCGATATCACGTTGTCAAGTTTGGCAGACGATGGGTATACAGGATATTTATCTACATTCACGAGCTGATTGCCTGACGAGCAGACAAAAACCATGCTGCTCCCTTCAATTGCTTCAAACAATGCTCTATTATCATAAAAACTGCCGAAACTGCAATTCACAATGCGTGCGCCGCTTGCCTCAGCCACCTCAATTGCCATTATTATGTCACTTGAATACGCTATCCCGTTTCGAAAAGCCTTCAACGATAAAATCCCGGCCTTTGGCGCCACTCCTGCTACCCCAATGCCGTTCCCTTCCACCGCTGCGACAATTCCTGCGACATGCGACCCATGCAATTTGTCACTTTCCCATTCCTCGCCCGAGCTGCCTGTTGCGCTGGTAAAGTCGTAGCTCTGCAGCAAATTCTCAACAAGGTCCTCATGTTCTGCGTCAACTCCTGAATCAATGATCGCTACTATTACTCCTTCGCCTTTTGTAGTCTCCCATGCCTCAATTACGCTTGCATCCATTCTATACGGCGAGCTTGTTATTGCGCCTTCGTCAGGCAAAAATGTGTCTTCGGCAAAATCAGCCGGGTTGTAAGTCTGGCTGTGGCCCCACAGTTCTGATAAATACGGGTCAAGCGCAGCTTCTTCCATCATATAGTCAGGCTGAATATACGATATTTCACCCCTCGCCCGCTGCGCGTCCGGCGTGCCCAAAAATTCGCTGAACGTCATTTCCTCCGTTGTCTGCAGCACGAGCAGGCTGCCCTTCTCGATGAACTCAGCCGACGCTGCCGTATCGGCGAACCCCGCCGTGGCTGGGTCGACGCTTGCCCTTTCGGCTGCCGCCGGCTTGGACTTTTCCCCTCCGGCGAGCGGATCTTTCTGAGCGCTTCTCGCCTCGCTTGCTTCGGCCTTCACAGCGCCCAGCGCATGGCTGTCTTCTTTGTACTTCACGATGAACCTGTCCGTCACGTACTCCGCCGCTTCCGCGCCGACGCTGTATGCTTCCGTGCCAAGCCCGGCTGCGCCTTCGCTTTTGCCCTTTGCGCTTTCCGGGTCAAAGACGTTCTTTTCGCCTTCGTCAAACGCTTTGAGTATCTTTTTGAATTCCGCCTCTTCAGCGGCTGCTTTCGCCAGAGCTTCCGACGGCATGCCTGCCATAGCGAAGCAGACGGCCAGTGCAACGCTTAGTGTTCTTCTAAGTATTCCCTTTTTCATTTCATCCTCCTGATTGCGTGTGTTCTCGCATTTTCTTGTATTGATGGCCGGTTTCCAATTGCCTCCGGCTCAGTTTGATATTTGAACGGTGCTGTTTGCGGTCTTTTTAGCCTTGAGGGTGACCAGCCCTATCGCCCCGCTGTAAGCTTTCCCAAGGGGGACTGCCTTGCCCACCGTAAACGTCATCTCCCCCGGCGCACCTTGGACAGGCGCCTCCGAGAGCAAGCCCTTTGCCGACTTGAAGTCGAACACCGACGTATCGTAGCTCAAGGTTATTTCCATGTTCGCAAAGCTGTTTACGCTGTCTGCCCTGACCGCTACCACGTATTCCGTGCCGGAAACCGCGCCGATGGCAAAAGAATTGCCTGCGCTGGGCGGCGAGCCGCCGCCCCATACCAGTACCGGCTCGGCCGAACCGGTTAAGCTGCCGTCGCCCAGCTGCCCGCTGGAATTGTCCCCAAAGGCCCAAAGGCTTCCGTCTGCCTTTAGCACCAAGTTGTGGAAGCCCCCGGCTGACATGTCCGCAGCGTCTGCAAAATTCCCTATCATTTGCGGATAAGCCACCGTTGGGTATCCTCCGGGCTCGCCGGCTTGTTTTTGCTCGTTGCAACCCCAGCCATAAAGCAGGTTACCGTCAGTCAAGGCTATGCTGTGGAGCGCCCCGGCTGACACCCCTGTTGCCCCGCTTAGGCTTTCGACTTCAATTGGGGCATTGGTCCCCAGCGAGTCGGCGCCGAGCTGGCAGAAGCTGTTGCCGCCCCACGTCCAAATGCCGCCATTGACGTCAAGGGCGGCGCTGTGGGCCCCTCCTGCCGATATTGCCGCTATTTCAGGCAGCCCCAGCACTTCAACAGGGTATTCGGTGTCGTCGCAAGTCCCGTCCCCGAGCTGGCCGGAGTCGTTCCTCCCCCAGGCGTACACAACGCCTTCCGTGCTGAGCGCAAGGCTGTGGTAAGCGCCTGCGGCGATGTCCGCAATGCCTGCTATTTCAACCATCTGCTGCGGCCATGGGCGGAACGGGTCGCCCCGCCTCCCTTGGCCGGCTTGGCCGAATTCGCTGTCGCCCCAGCTCCAGCATATTCCAAACGAATCCAAGGCTAAATTGTGGAGCCCGCCCGCAGATATTTTTACAATGCCGTCAAGGTCAGGGGTTTCGTTTGGCACCGGCGCTTCCCCGCCGTCGTACCCGATCCCAAGCTGGTAGAAGCTGTTGTCGCCCCAGGCGAGCACTGAGCCGCCTGCCGTGAGGGCCAGCGAATGGCTGCCCCCTGCGGACACCGCCACTGCGTCGCTAATGCCGACCACCTGCACAGGGAGGGCGGCGCCGGCCGCGCTGCCGTCGCCAAGCTCCCCGAAGGTGTTGTCGCCAAAGCTCCAAACGCTTTGGTCGTCCATCGCAACCAAGCTGTGGAGGTTGCCCGCAGAGATGCCGGCAGGGCCGGCCCCCCCTGAAAACAGGCCGTAGCGGCCCTCCTGCGAAGGCTGCCAGCCGTGGGCGTCGAAGTCGTCGGCGTATTCTGCTGTCGTCTCCTCTGTTTGCTCGATATCCGCGAGGGCGTTTTCCAAATTGAGCCTTCGCCCGTCAGTCACCTTGTTTTTAAGGTGCGCAAGCTTGTCCCCGGTTCTGACGAGCCTGCTTTTGAGCGCTGCCGCGTCAAGGCTTCCGTCAAGGCTCAGCACGGCTGCAGCGGACCCCGAGACTTCTGCAGCCGCCATCGACGTCCCGCTCGTTTTCCCGTAAGAGTTCCCGGGCAGCGTGCTGTAGACGTCCCTTCCCCTTGCCGCTATGTCTGCGCCGCTGTAGTTGCTGAAATAGCTTATTGACGAATCTGCGTTCGCACTGGCTACGCCGGCTAGGTTGCCTAGCCTGAAACAGGCCGGGAAAACGGGCTTCTCGCCAAGGTCCTGCCGCGAATTGCCCACGGCGCACGATATGAAGAGGCTTGAGCTTTCCATTGCTTCTTTCAGCGCAATGTTGCATTCGCTGCTTCCGAACGAGCAATTGGCAATGCTTGCCCCGTTGGCTTCGGCAAAGGCCAGGGCTTCAATAATGCTGCTTGTCCTTGCCCGCCCGTAAGTGTCAAATATTACCAGCGGCATGATCTTCGCGCTTCCGCCCGATGCATTCTTGATCACGCCCGCCAGCGAAGTTGCATGCCTTGCTTCCGCCCCGTCAGAAAAAACGTCGCTGCTGTTCATGGTGAAATCCCAGCCCGGCGCGAAGCAGCCGGCCAAGCCGTCGTGGGACGTGTCGATTTTTGAGTCGAGCAGGGCCACAACAACTTCATTGCCGTCCTGCAGCGCGCCGCTGGATTCATCATTCACCTCAAGTCCAAGCAGCAGCTCTTCCTGCGCGCTTGCGCCGGAGCCGGCTTCTTCGGAGAAAGGCACCATGCTGAAATCCGGCTGTACGTACCTTATCTGGCTGTCTGCGCCGTTCGCCCTGAGCGCAGCAGCAAGCTCTGCCGGGTTCGTTTTTTCGCACATGACCCAAACCTCTGTCCTGCCGTCAATTCGGTTCGACTGGGCGATGCCGTGTTCGCCTGCCAAGCCTCGTATGTCGCCGGCGCCCTCTTTGTACGCGACAATAAAGCGGTCTTCTCTTGATTGCTCGACAGCCAGCTCCACCCTGCGCCTCGCTTCGCCGGGCATGGCCAGTTCCACGCCTTTGCTGGTGCCGCCTTTGACGAGCACCCCCTCGATTTCTGCCATCAGTTGTTCTTTTTTCGCTCCCCTCACGGATGTTTCCACAATGGCCCTGACCTTTGCCATCGCAGCAACGTCGCTGTCGTACATTAAACCGAAAGCGTCTTCCGTTCCCTTTGCTGCGTTGTCTGAGTTTGCCGCCATGAACGCCACCGCTGGGGCCATTGTTGCGACGAGTGCTGCCGTCAATAAGAACGACAGCGCCTTTTGCAGTTTTCTCCTGTTTTTCATTTCTTTCCTATCCTCCTTTTCACTGGCCCCCGCTTTTTTTAATCGCGGGAGCGTTTAATTTGACATCGGCGCCATTGTACAACAAAAAGGCGGCTTGCGCCGCCAGGTGTACAAAATGGTGTGTTCTCATGTCTTGAATGGAAAGCTATGCTTCGATTTCCCCGCTTCGGTACTTCTTAAGGTAGTTCTTGCAGTAATTGTCGCGCCCGAACAGCGCCTCGGCTGCGTATATCATAGACACCAGCTTTTTGTCCATCGGGTCGATGATCGCCCCGTCCATGCCGGCACCTATAGCCGCTATCAGGAACGCCTGGTTTATCAGCTTCCTTGCCGGGAGGCTGTAGGATATGTTGCTCAACCCGCACGAAACGTGCACCCCGGGAAACTCCTTCCTCACTTCGCGGATAGTGTCAATGGCCACGTTCCCGTAGTGTATGCCGGTGCTGATGGGCCTCACCAGCGGGTCGATGTAAATGTCCTCCAGAGCGACGCCTTCCTTTGTCAGCTTTTCAATCAGCCTCTCCGCTATGGAAAGCCTGTCGCCCGCTGTTTCCGGCATTCCGGTCGCGTCCATGCAAAGCGCCACGATGCTTGTCTTGAATTCTACCACAAGAGGCATTACCTCGTTGAACCTAGCCGGCTCGTCTGTGATGGAGTTGATCATCACTTTTGGGTTCCTGTTGGCTTCCAAAGCCTTGCGGATGGCCACTGCGCTTGGGGAGTCTATCGTGAGCGGCGCGTCCACTGTGTCCTGTACCGTCTTTGCGAGCCATGCCAGCCTTTCCGGCTCATCGTCGACAAAAACCCCCGCATTGATGTCGATGTAGTCCGCCCCGGCTTCAAATTGCCGCTTGGCAAGATCCGCTACTGCGTCAGCATCGTAGTTTTCGATCGCTGGCCTTATCGCTTTAAGCGTGCTGTTGATTTTTTCACCAATAATAATCATTCATTTACCTCCTGCAAAATGTTGTTGTTCATAACTTATAATAACCTTTGTCTGCAATTAATGCAAGCTTTATCCGGTGAGGCCGCAAATATTATAGCTGTCACGAAACCGCGAGAAGTAATATGTAATATTGTCACGATATCGACGGATAACACACTACAAAAACATCCCCATATAGAGCGGCAAATGAATGATACCATCTTTGACCACAACATCTTTTTGGTACAGGACATAGGCATTGCCGAGTTTTGACGAGAATTTGCTCCTAAACTTGTCAAGGGACGAGTGTTCCCGGTAACCGGACGACTTGACCTCGATAGGGCTGACTTTTTTGTCCTTGGTTATAATAAAATCAATCTGCATTGTGTTTTGTCTATTGCTGCTATCGTATCTCGAATAGAAATACAGGCGGTGGCCGCTGGATCTCAGCAACTGAGCCACTGCGTTTTCCATAATCATGCCTTCATTTATGCCAAGCTTGTCAAACAATATTGCACGGTACAGTTCGTTGTCGATGTACTCGTTATCCCTGAAAGCATGCGATATAAGCAGCCCGGTATCAGCCATATATATCTTTTGCGTACTGTTATCGCTACTCAGCGCAAGTCCAATACCGGGGTCCGTAGTATTGAAGCATGGGTTAACAATCATGGCGTCGGAAAGCCACATGAACGCATCTTCATATCTTCGCATCCTGGCATCTTTGCTGATTGACGAGAGTTTGTACATTTTTTCCTTCTTTGCCAACTGCCCGGGGATATTGTCATAGATTGCGTTTACTCTGCTTTCGTATTGTCTGGCAAACTTTGAAATATCGTTTCTGTACAGTACCAAAATCCTTTGCTTTACCAGATCGACGGCGGCAAAGTCTTTACTGTTCGCATATTCCAAAACAGCCTGCGGCATACCTCCAACCAAAAGAAATTGGCGGAAATCATTCATTATCTTGCGATGCAATGCCGGGCCTAAAGGTTTTACTTGTTCAAAGCAATCGCGCACATACGGCACTAAAGTTTGATCGTCCATAGCCCATAGAAATTCTTCAAAATCAAGAGGGTGCATCTCGATTGATTCCTCTTCCGAGGGAATCACTATGTCCTTGACATGTTGCTTAAGCGAGATAAGCGAACCTGTTTCTACATAGTCGTATCGGCCATCTGCCACCAGATATTTTATTAACTGCCGCGCTTTCGGATATCGCTGAACTTCATCGAACACAATGAGACTTTCTCGTTTATGGAGTTTAACGCCGTAATAAGTTGAAATTTTGTTGAAAAAAAAGTCTAGGTTAGTGCTTTCATGTTCAAAGACATCCGTTATCTCTCCTGAGACATTAGCAAAATCAATTATAATAAGACTTTTGTATTCGTTTTTCCCAAATTGTTCGCAAATAAAACTCTTTCCTACCCGTCGCGCACCTTTTATCAATAGTGCGCTTGCGCCGTTGCTAGTCCGTTTCCAGTTAAGCATTTTTTGATATATTTTCCGTTTTATGATCAAGCTATCGTCCTCCGAATACTTCTCAATTGCTGACTTTCGAGATTATTATAGCATCGCTGCCACGAAACCGCAAGATATTCGCATATCAGCCAATTGAAAAACCGGCGCAGATGTGATAAAATAATGACATAATTCAAAACAAATGCCATAAGGAGGAAAATCTATGACTTACTGGAAAGATTCTCTGCTGGTCGGCGTGCCCGCCATCGACGCAGAACACAGAAAACTTGTCAAAGCCATCGAAGAACTCATGGAAGCCTGCACCAAAGGGCAGGGGCGCGCTACCATCGAAAAAACTCTGAACTTTGTAATCAGTTACACGAAGCAGCATTTTGGGGCTGAGGAAAGGATTCAGGCACAGTATGCGTACCCTGGTATGGCCGCCCACAAACAGATTCATGCAAATTTTACAGCCACTGTCGAAGGGCTCAAAAAGGAATTCGACCAAAACGGGCCCAGCGTGGCTCTTACTGCAAGTCTCAACAAGAATCTAGTGGATTGGCTTATTAAGCACATAAGCGTCGAAGACAAAAAAATCGGCGACCACATTAGGAGCAAAAGCGGCTCTGCCTAGCTTTCGTGATAGTCTTTTGCCATAACGCAGTCCTTCTTTATCTGTCCGGCAAGCGCGTCCATGCTTTCGAACTTCCTTTCGTCCCGCATCCTCTCGAGGAATTCCACACGTATCGCCTTGCCGTACAGATCTTTGTTGAAATCGAAAATGTGAGTCTCCATGTTTTTGCGGGACTCGCCGACTGTGGGTCTGTTCCCCACGTTGGTCACGCTGGGGTACCTCTTGCCGTTGTGCATGCAATACGTGATGTAGACGCCGTTCGCCGGCGAAACCATGGCATCGTCCACTACTAGGTTCGACGTGGGAAACCCTATCGTCTTTCCCAGCCTATTGCCTACTACTACTTCTCCGACAACCGAATAGCACCGCCCCATGAGTTTCCTGCACCTAGCCACGTCCCCCTGCTCAATGCACTCCCTGACCCGCGAACTGCACACGACTTCACCGTCAACCACGACCGGTTCGAGCACATGCGCCCTAAAACGACCTTTTGCGCTTTCTGCTGCTAGGGTCTCTGCGTTTCCTGAAGACCTGTGCCCGAATTTGAAGTTGAACCCGCAGTAGGCTTCCTGCATCTTCAGTTTTGCCAGCAGCACCTTTTCAATGAACTCAGCCGCTTCCATGCGTCGCATCCCGTCGTCAAAGGGGACGTTGAACATGTAATCAACGCCGAAGCTTTCGATCATCTCAGCTTTCTCGCTTGGGTACAGTATGTTCTTGACTGCCTCCCCGTTCATGAGCACGTTTTTGGGGTGGTTCGAAAACGTAAAAACCGCGCTCTTTAAACGCGATCCCGTTGCTGCCTTAACTGTCTGCCTGATCAGTTCCTGATGGCCTAAATGAACGCCGTCGAAATTGCCCAGTGCTATGGCAGTCCCCTCTATGTCGCCTATCTCTTCCAGCGAATTGTACAGGTTCATCAAATATTTCCCCTAAAGAACACTTTGTCTGCCTTGAATTTTTCATGATTTTCATCGCAGAAAGCAACGCCGAGAAACACAATTTCACTATTTTTCGCCGCATACGCCTTGTATGCCCTTTTGTACTCCCCACGGATTGGTATCGGCGGTGTTTTTACCGCATACGCAGGCTCTTCGTCAAAAAATGCCTCACTAAAAGCCAAATAGCCGCCGTTCACAAACCGGGCAGCAGCCTCTTCACTAAGTATGACAACACTGCCGAAATGGACAAGCGGGTAGTCAACGGGCTTGACGACGCTGTTTATCCCCTCCTCGTCAAAATGCCTGATGTCCTCAAGGGAAACCGCGTCCTCTATTGCGAACACCCCGCTCGCCAGCCGTGTCAGGCTGCTCATCGCGCCTCCGCACCCTAGGATTTCGCCGGCGTCGTTGCAAAGCGCCCTGACGTATGTACCTTTGGAGCACGTCACGTCAAATGAAACCGTGTAGTCCACTAGGTTGATTTTCCGTATTGATATCTCCTTAACAAACACTTCCCTTTTTTTGATCTCAACAGGCGCTCCGGCCCTCGCGTACTCGTAAAGCCTTTTGCCTGCCACCTTGACAGCGGAATACTTCGGCGGCGCCTGTTCAATCAAGCCAACAAACGAAGCGAACACTTCATGCACGCAGTCGCGGGTAATTTCTGCCTTCTTTGCCAGTTCCTCCCTGACGTCACGGGTTGTCTCCCCCCAGATGTCCTGCGTCTGCGTGGAAAGGCCCAGCTGCATTTCGCACCTGTACTTCTTGAAATCCAAGTCCAAGTACTCGGAAACCCTTGCTGCGCCCCCGATGCAAATAGGCAACACCCCCTCTGCCTGCGGATCGAGGGTTCCTATGTGCCCAACCCGCTTGATTTTGGTGATGCTTCGTATTGCCTGTACGCAGCTGTGCGAAGTCATGTTTTTAGGTTTGTTTAGATTGATTATGCCTTCAGTTATCATTTTCACCGCTGTGACTCGCGAAATATTCTTCGATGTCAGCTTCTATCATTTTTATTGCTTCAAAAGCAGGTTTTTTTATAGTGAACCCACCAGCCCTCTTGTGCCCCCCGCCTTTGTATTTCATTGAAATCTCTGAGACGTCGACCCAGGTTTTCGAACGTATGCTGAATTTTGTTTCGTCAAACTGCGTTTCTTTCGCAAACAGGCTGAGCTCGACCCCGCTAATGTTGCGCAGGATTTCCGAAGTGCCTTCCGTGTCCGTCATCAGCGCCCCGGCTCTTTCCAGCATGTCCCGTGTTACGTATGCCATCGCAGCCTTGCCCTGTGCCATCATCTTGATCGTGCCCAGTATTTTGCCGGATATGTGAAGCTTCTCGATCCGGTCGTTTTGATACAGCATCATGCACACGTAGCTGTGGTCGATGCCCAAGTTAAAGAGCTCTGCCGTAATAAGGTGGGAATTGACGCTCGTGTTTGAATATTGGAAGTTTCCTGTATCCGTTATGATCGCCGCGTAAATAGCTTCTCCTATGCCTTTGTCAATCGCTACCCCCATCTCGTTCAGCACGTTAAAGACGATTTCTCCGGTTGCCGCTGCACTGTGGTCGATATGGTTGAAGTCCGCAAAGCATTCTGAAGTTCTGTGATGGTCTATGCACATGGTTACCTTGCCTTCAAAAAACTTGTCTTTGCGGTGTATGAAACGCTCAATATGCGCACAATCGACACAGATGCACAAATCCGGCTCACTGATGACATCAAGGTCAAAAGTGCATGACCCGTCGTCAATAAATTTAAGGTACTCCGGAATTTCTTCTTCAATCAACACATGCGCGGTTTTCCCTAAACCCCTAAACCCCTTGCAAAGCGCTATCGACGAGCCTAAAGTGTCCCCGTCCATGGAAATGTGGGGGAATATCAATACCGTGTCCGCCCGTGCCAGCGCTTCGCATATTTCTTTCATTGTATTGTTCTTATTCATAATATAACCCCTTGCCCCTGTAGTTTTCTTATTCGGGATTTTCGTGCTCTATTCCAAGGCTGTCAATTATTTTTGTTATGTGCCGGCCGTATTCCATTGAATTGTCCGTTTTAAAGATCAATTCCGGGATATGCTTCAGCTTGACCTGCCTGCCTATCTCCCTTCTTATCAGCCCCTTTGCGCTGCTGAACGCCGCGAGGATGTCAGCCTGCTCGCCGCTTCTGCCTTCGCCGCTGCCTAAGCTGCTCACGTAAACCGTGGCATAGCTTCCGTCTGAAGTAAGTTCCACTGCGGATATGCTTACTATTCCCGACAGGCGCGGGTCTTTTATGTCCCGAAGCAACAGGTCGCTTATTATTTTCCGTATCTCTTCGCCCAAACGGCCTTGCCTGTATGTTTTCCTCATGTTTGGTACCCTTTACGCTCTCTGGATTTCCTCCATTATAAAGCATTCAACAATGTCCAATTCGTGTATGTCGCCGTAGTTTTCCAGCCCTATGCCGCACTCAAACCCTTGCATGACTTCCTTCACGTCGTCTTTGTATCTTCTCAGCGAAGCGATTTTGCCCTCGTGTACGACTATCCCGTCTCTTACAAGCCTGATTTCAGCGTTCCTCGCAATCTTTCCGTCGGTGACGTAAGCACCTCCGACATTGCCTGTCCCGGGTACTTTGAATATGTTCCTTATCTCCAATCTGCCCAAAACCACTTCCTTGAAGACAGGGTCAAGCATGCCCTTCATAGCTGCTTCTACGTCGTTTATGGCATCGTAGATGACTCTGTAGGTCCTGATTTCTATTTTCTCCCTGTCTGCCATCGACGAGACGGCCGTGCTGGGCCGTACGTTGAACCCGATGATAACAGCCCCAGAGGTCCCTGCCAGCATCACGTCGGATTCTGTCACAGTGCCGACGCCTGAATGGATGATCCTCACTCTGACGTTTTCATTTCTCAGCTTTTCAAGGGAAGCCTCCAGCGCCCCAACTGATCCTTGGACGTCCCCCTTGATGATGAGGTTAAGCTCTTTGACTTCCCCCTCCTGTATCTGGCTGAACAGTTTTTCAAGGGTGGTGCTGGCATTCCTTGCCAATATTTCCTCCCTCAGCTTGATCTTTCTGTGCTCAGCGATATCCCTGGCTGTTCTGTCTTCCTTTACGGCGTTGAACTCGTCGCCGGCTTCAGGAACTTCTGTAAGCCCGAGTATTTCCACCGCTGTCGCAGGTCCTGCTTCTTTGATGGTGTCCCCTTTGAAGCTCGTCATTAGCCTTATCTTGCCGGCGCATGTCCCTGCCACAACGCTCATACCGCTCTGCAAGGTACCGTTAAGCACAAGGAGCGTCGCTACGGGGCCTTTGGCTTTGTCTAGCCGGGCTTCTATCACTGTACCGCTTGCAAGCCTGTCGGGGTTCGCTTTTAGTTCGAGAACTTCGGCTTGCAGCAGTATCATCTCAAGCAGGTTCACGATGCCTTCTCCTGATTTTGCGGAGACAGGGACACTGATGGTGCTCCCGCCCCAGTCCTCTACCAAGATTCCATGGGCAGACAAATCCTGCTTGACTTTATCTATGTTTGCTGCTGGTTTGTCTATTTTGTTAATAGCGACGATCATAGGGACTCCTGCCGCCCTAGCATGGCTGATCGACTCTACAGTTTGGGGCTTAACACTGTCGTCTGCCGCCACGACAAGCACGGCAATGTCAGTCACATGTGCGCCCCTGGCTCTCATCGCTGTAAAGGCTTCGTGTCCGGGAGTGTCCAAAAACACTATCTTCTGCCCGTTGATAGTCACTTCCGACGCGCCGATGTGCTGCGTTATCCCTCCTGATTCAGATGCTGTGACATTTGTTTTTCGAATGGCGTCAAGCAGCGAAGTCTTTCCGTGATCCACATGCCCCATCACTGTTATGATCGGTGGCCTTAGATACAGATCCTCCTCTTTGTCCTTGAACAGCTCGATGCCTTCCTCAATGACGTCATCGGCGATTTTCCCAATTACGACGCTGATGCCCAGTTCCTCGGCCAAGACAAGGACTGTGTCCTCGTCTATGTTCTGATTTATGTTCGCCATGATTCCAAGCCTCATCAAGCTCATTATCACTGCAGAAGTTGAAACTTCAACTTGCTCGCAAAAACCCGCCACCGTTATTGGTACATTGATGATTTTCGTGCCGACCGGCAGGTCGGCCATATTGATTTCGGGTTCCACGACAACAGGTTTCTGTCGCACCTGCTTTTTCGGTTTCGGCTGCTTTTCCAGCGAGCGTTCTTTCGCTACGTATTTGGGTTTTTTCGCCTGCTCGGTTTTGGCGTATTTGCCATGATCCTTGCTGTCTTTCGTACTCTTTTGTAGCTTGTCGCTTCTCTTGGACAGCGTTTTCGCATCGCCTGTTGTTGTTTCTGGCTTGTCTGCCTTTGCATCATGTCTTTGCAGCCTGTCGTTTTGGTATTTAGGCCTGTCCGTCCTAACGGGCTTGCCGTCCCTGTCCGTCCTAACGGGCTTGCCGTCCCTGTCCGTCCTAACGGGCTTGCCGTCCCTGTCCGTCCTTGGCGGCCTGCCGTCCCTGTCTGTCCTAACGGGCTTGCCGTCCCTGTCCGTCCTTGGCGGCCTGCCGTCCCTGTCCGTCCTAACGGGCTTGCCGTCCCTGTCCGTCCTAACGGGCGGCCTGCCGTCCCTGTCCGTCCTCACTGGCGGCCTGCCGTCCCTGTCCGTCCTTGGCGGCCTGCTGTCCCTGTCTGCCCCGGTGGGCCTGCCGTCCCTGTCCGTCCTTGGCGGTCTGCCGTCCCTGTCCGTCCTAACGGGCTTGCCGTCCCTGTCCGTCCTAACGGGCGGCTTGCCGTCCCTGTCCGTCCTCACTGGCGGCCTGCTGTCCCTGTCTGCCCCGGTGGGCCTGCCGTCCCTGTCCGTCCTTGGCGGCCTGCTGTCCCTGTCTGCCCCGGCGGGCCTGCCGTCCCGGTCCGTCCTTGGCGGCCTGCTGTCCCTGTCTGCCCCGGTGGGCCTGCTGTCCCTGTCTGCCTTGGTTTGCTCTGCTTCCCTGTCTGGCCTGTCAGGCTTCCCGTCTCTGCCCTTGTCCGCTTCGGGAGGCTTCCCGTTACTGACCGTATCAACAGTTTCTCCGGCTCTGTCAGCCTTGGCAGGGGGTATCTCCTTATCTGGTTTGACAGGCACATCCCTCTCGTGAGCAGCATCTCTCAAATCCGTTTCAAATTCTTGGTGCCCATCGCCCCCGGCCCGTGGTTTTGGGGCATCGGGCCTTGGCACTGCCCTGCTGGAGATCTCTACTGAAATTACAGGCGTTCCCACAGGTGGTTTGGGCCTGCTGTCCAGCTCTTTGGTTATTATTGGCTTCCCCGCCGGAGGTTTTGCCAGATTGGCTCTTTCCGGAGGCTTCTCCTGTCTCTTCTGTATTTTTTGCTCTGCCCCTAACGGCTGCTTGACCGTTGTAGCTTTTACAACAACCCGAGGCTCGTCTGTCTGCTCGGTTTTCTTGGGGACAATCTTGACAATTTTAGTCTCGGTATCCGCTTTCTTGCTTGTAACTCTATTTCTGATTGCTGTTGCGTTAATATCAGATACCGCGCTCATTGGGCCTTTTGCCGGAACACCCATTGCAGCCAGTCTCTCCAGCACTACCTTGCTGGTTAGATTCAATTCTTTCGCTAATTCGTGCACTTTTGTTGTCATTGGAAGACCTCCCCTTCTGAAGACCGCGACTCGTCAATCTCCTTTGCTATTATGTTCGAGAAATTTTTTTCAGTAATTCCCAAAATCCCTACCCCCGTTTGCCCTGTCATCCATGATATTTCATCAATGCAGCTGAATACGCGATACGGAACTTTCCATTTTTCAGCTTCCTTTGTCATTTTCGAGAGCGAATTCTCGGACAAGTCCCCGGCAAGGACAAGAAGCTTTATTTTTCTCCTGCTCATTGAGCGGATGCACGCGTTGTAACCCGAAACCAAATTGCCCGACCGTTTTGCGAACCCTAAATAACTATGGATTTTTTTTCGCATACTCTTTAAGTTCCTCCACGAGTTCTTCCATTCTCTCCTTTGTGATTTCAATTTCAACGCTTCTTGAAATTGCTCTTCTTTTAGCCGCTTTTGCAAAGCAGTCTTCCCTTGGGCACAAATAGACGCCGCGTCCTTTTGCCCTGCCTGTTGGATCTATCGACACCCTGCCTTCGTACCCCGCTATCCTGATAAGTTCGTTTTTCGGTTTTGACTCCATGCACCCGACGCACCTTCTCATGGGCGTTTTTGCATTTTTCATTCGGCCTCCCCTTCGAGATACTGGACTTCTTCCGGATATTCTTGAAAATACTGCGAATGGCTCTTGATGTCGATTTTCCAACCGCAAAGCTTTGCGGCAAGCCTTACGTTCTGCCCCTCTTTGCCTATCGCAAGGGACAGCTGATAGTCTGGTACTATCGCCACCGCCGATTTTTCTTCTTCGGATACGACTACTTTTTCAACCTTTGCCGGGCTCAGCACTTTGCCGATGAGCGTTTCGGTGTCCTCGCTCCATGTTATAATGTCGATTTTCTCGCCAAACAGCTCGTCAACAATGCTCTGCACCCTGTTTCCCCTCGCGCCTACGCAGGCACCGACAGGGTCTATGTTGTCGTCGTCCGTGTAAACCGCAATCTTGGTCCTAGAGCCTGCCTCCCTTGCAATGCTCTTGATCTCTACGCTGCCGTCCTGAATCTCAGGCACTTCCAATTCAAATAGTTTTTTTACGATTCCCGGGTGGGACCGCGAAAGATAAATCTGTGGTCCTTTTGTGGTCTTTTTCACGTCCATTACGTACACCTTGATCCTTTCGTTCACTGTATACGTCTCCCCTGGCACCTGTTCCGTTGTTGCAAGTATCCCTTCGGCCTTGCCCATGTTTATGAAGACAGTCTCGTTGCTGATCCTGTGAACGACACCTGTCACGATTTCGCCTTGCCTGTTTACATAGTCGTCGAACACCATGCCCCTTTCCGCCTCCCTGATCCTCTGGACGACTACCTGCTTTGCTGTCTGCGCTGCAATCCTCCCGAAATCCCTTGGCGTTACTTGGTATTCGACGAAATCGCCGGCAACAAACCTGTTGTCGATTTCCATTGCTTCATCAAGGGAAATTTCAACGAAGTCGTCTTGGACGGTTTCCACTATGTCCTTGCGCATAAGAACGGCTATGTCGCCTTCTTCCCTGTCCACATTGACTCTGACGTTTTGCGAAGTACCGTAATTCTTTTTGTATGCCGATAGCAACGCAAGCTCGATTGCTTCAATAAGGACGTCCTTTGAGATGCCCTTCTCCTTCTCAAGTTCTTCAATTGCCCTGATAAACTCTCTGTTCATTTAACTGCTGACCCCTCCCCTTACTATTTCGATTGTGCTTGAAACGATGCTCCTTCACATTCATAGAACGATTTTGAGCTTGGCCTTTGCGACCTGCTCCCTTGGGAACCTCATTTCGCTCCCCTTTTCGCCGATTATCACAATCTCGCCGTCTTCAAGGCCCTTCAAGGTGCCTGAATACGCCTTCCTGCCGTTAACAGCTTTGTACAAACCGACTTCAACTTCCTTTCCTGCATACTTTGCAAAATCTTTTTCTTTTCGCAGCGCCCTGTCCAGCCCCGGTGAAGAAACTTCGAGGTAGTAGTTCTGCTCAATCGGATCCAGCTCGTCCAAGCGCCTGCTCAGGAACCTGCTGACCTTTTCGCAGTCGTCGGTGCCTATGTGCCTACTGCCGGAGGCCTCTGCCCAATCTATGAAAATGCGCAAAAACCAGTCCCTGCCCTCTTTGACAAACTGGGTGCCGTACAACTCGTAGCCATTGCTCTGAAGGAAACTATCCAGTTCTTCCGTTGCAATTTCAGTGATTTTTTTCTTTGGCACCACAGTCCTCCCCTACCGTTGCTTCGTTCACAAAATCAGAGAGTGGGCATCACCCACTCTCTTGCACGCCTATTACTTCAACAAATATCCTATCACAAAAATCCGGTGATTGCAAGAGCTTATTTCACAAATTGTGAGTTTATTTCTCAAATATCACCAATTGAGGGCAGAATAAGCCAGAGCCAGCGCTGCCAAGTGCACCGGGTAAAAAGCATAAAACGCCCATTTCGCTTTCGGCCCCTGCTTCCCATTGTACAGCGAAACGCAAACGACGGGAACTATCGCAAACGACAGGTAGAATATAGAGTACCAATACAGGCACACCGCGCCGGCGGCTAAAACCAAGCCCCGCGTTATCTTGTTTCCAGGTCCGGCTAGGTACAGCGCGAATATCCAGCAGACGCCGAACACGCCGTAGTCCACGTCAAGGGCGTATGCAGCCAGTGCCGGCGGCAGCACCGCAATGAGCGAAAATAACCTTTGCCCCACGGCGACTTCCCCGTTTTCCCCTTTTCCCGGAAAAACCTGTGGGATGCGCAACGTGTTAAGCTTTTCGTACAAGGCGATGCAGGCAACGCCGAGGAAAAGCGTGTAAAATATGTTGGTGCTGTTCAAGAAGCTAACATCCGCGTAAAAGTCAATAGCTGCATTTTTGCCTGAGAACACCATGTCGTAGGGTATCTCGGAAATGATGGCGAAAATTCCGAGCCGCGCTAGGTACCTGTTGATGTTCTTTGTGTGCACACAGCCTTGGGCAATCATGAAGGCGTAAATCGGGAAGGCTATTCTGCCTATCCCGCGAAAAACCGCCGGCACGTCGAAAACGACGCCGACGTGGTCTGTCAGCATGCTTGCGGTTGCAATAATTTTGAGTGTAAAAGCTGTCATCTCAGGTTTTCTCCTTTCATCGTTGCAATGGGGTGCGCTTTTATACCCTTACTGGAAAAAACTAAGCTGGTCCGACTCAGGCAGCCCATCAAGGGCACCGTGCTTCCTCAGCGCCTCGATTGCTGTCTTGTTGACCTTTGCCCTTTCCCTTAAATCATCAATTGTATTGAACGGCCTCTTCTCATGCTCCTCTGCAATCGCCTTGGCGGCTGTTTCCCCAAGCCCCGAAAGCACAAGCAGCGGCATCAGGACTTTTCCGTCCATTACCGTGAACTTCGACGCGAAAGAACTCTCGATCCTCGCCGGCAAGAATTCATGGCCTCTCGAGTACATCTCATACGCCGCTTCGAACACCGTTGCCTCGTCTTCTTCTTTCTGGGTGGCGCTCTTCCCTTTCACCTCTACCGCTGATATCCTGTCAAGTATTGCAGCTGGCCCCTTCAATATCGTGTCTGCGTCGAAATTGCTTGCTTTCGTCGTGAAGTACGCCGCATAAAACTCCACCGGGTGATACACTTTAAAATGCGCTATCCTGTAAGCCATCATGACGTATGCCACGGCGTGCGCCCGGGGGAACATGTACTCGATTTTCCTGCACGACTCGATGTACCACTCGGGAACGCCATTTTGCCTCATGAGGTCAGCCTCTTTCTCTTTTACGCCCTCGCCCCTCCTGACGCTCTCCATTATCCTGAAAGCGTCGTTGTTCGGAAGGCCCTTCAGGATAAGGAACCTCATTATGTCGTCTCTTGTTGAAATGATGTCGTCCATCGTCGCCGTCCCGCTCTTTATGTAATCCAGCGCATTGTTTCGCCAGACGTTCGTGCCATGGGAGCACCCGGATATCTTGACTAGGTCGGCGAACTTTTCGGGTTTGGTGTCGTCCAGCATCTGCCTGACGAAGCGTGTCCCAAACTCCGGTATGCCGTAACTGCCATGAGTGTATTTGTAATCGGCCGCCTTTATCCCCAGCGCCTCAATGCCGTTGAAAATGCTGTTGACTTTTGCGTCTTTGAGCGGCAGCGTTAGCGGGTCCACCCCGGTCATGTCCTGCAGGTGCCTTATCATCGATGGCGCGTCGTGGCCAAGTATGTCCAGCTTGAACAGGTTTTTGTCAATGGCGTGGTAATCGAAGTGTGTGGTCACTATGTCCGTCCCAGTGTCGTTGGCAGGGTGCTGCACAGGGCAGAATTCATATATCTCACGGCCTTGTGGTACTATGATTATCCCTCCCGGGTGCTGCCCTGTGGTCCTCCTGACCCCGGTGCAGCACATTGCAAGCCTGTCTGCTTCCCATTTGTTCAGAGGAATGCCGCGCTCTTCGAAATACTTCATGACAAACCCGTAAGCCGTCCTGCTTGCTATCGTACCGATGGTCCCCGCCCTGAACACGTTATTCTTGCCGAATATCTCTTCAACGTACTTGTGCGCGCACACTTGGTACTCGCCGGCAAAGTTCAGGTCGATGTCAGGCTCCTTGTCGCCTTCAAACCCGAGAAACGTCTCAAAAGGTATCATGAACCCGTCTTGGTTCATCCTCTTGCCGCACTCTGGGCAGCTCTTTTCGTCCATGTCCACTCCGCACTCGTACTTGGCTGGGTCGCCCCATTCGAAATGCTTGCAGCTGGGGCATACGTAATGCGCCGGCAAAGGGTTGACTTCCGTGATCCCCGCCATAGTCGCCGCCAAGGACGAGCCGACAGAGCCTCTCGATCCGACTAGGTACCCGTCTGCAAGGGATTTCTGCACCAGCATCTCGGCAGAAACGTACATGACCGCGTAACCATTGTTGATGATGGAATCAAGCTCCCTTTCGAGCCTTTGCCCTATGGCCTCGGGCAAGGGCTTTCCGTACAGGGACCACGCCCGCTCCATGCACCTTTCCCTCAGCGTTTCGTCGGCGTCCTTGATCTTTGGCGGGCACTTCTCTGCCGGGACCGGGCTGATGTCCTCAACCAATGCAGCGATCGCGTTCGGCGCAACCACGACCACGTCATTCGCCTTGTCCTTGCCCAAATAGCTGAATTCTTCCAGCATTTCCTCAGTCGTCCTGACATACAGCCCTTCGTCGCCTTCCAGATCCTTGTAGCCTTGCCCCGCCATCAGTATTTTTCTGTACAACGCGTCTTCGGGATCTTGATAATGAGCGTCGCAGGTGGCGACGACCGGCTTCCCCAGCCTCTCACCCAGCTCGACTATCCTTCTGTTGATTTCCTTGAGCTCCTCAACGCCCGAAACCGTCTTGTTGTCAATCAGAAACTGGTTGTTGATCAGTGGCTGCACCTCTAGGTAGTCGTAAAACCCCGCCAGTTTTTCGGCTTCACCCTCGCCTTTTTTCTCAAGCACAGCCCTGTACACCTCGCCGGCTTGGCACGCGGAGCCTACTAGCAGGCCCTCTCTGTGTGCACTCAGTACGGATTTCGGTATGCGCGGCTTTTTGTAGAAGTATTCAAGGTGCGACATGGAAACCAGTTTGTACAGGTTTTTCAGCCCCTCCCTTGTCCGAGCAAGGATTATAATATGGTAGGTAGCCGGCTTTTTGTAGTCGATGCCCCCATCAGGCTTTGTGTATTTTCCGTCGTCGAAAAAGTACCCCTCGACTCCGTATATGATTTTTATGCCGAGCTTGCCGCCCTTCACCGCCTTCGCCGCGTCCGGGAAAGCCTGGACGACCCCATGGTCGGTGATGGCTATTGCCTTGTGGTTCCACGACGCCGCAAGCTTAACCATCTCCTCAACGTCGTTCAGCCCGTCCATAGCGCTCATCTTTGTGTGTGCGTGAAGCTCAACCCTTGGGTTCTCGCTATGATCCTCCCTGACGTGCTTATGGCCTTTTTCTACTCCTTTTACGGAAAGCACCGTCGCATTTTCGAATTTGTCCCATTCGGCTTCGCCCTGCAGCCTTACAAAATCGCCTTCTTTCAGGTAGCTCCTCAGTTCGTCCCACTTTTCGTCTGTCAAAAACGCTTTTCCGCAGATTGAAGTCGTCTTGTCAGTGACAAGGAGCGTCACCAGCTTGTTCCCGCTCTTTATGGTCATCTGGCTCATTTTGAACAATTCGCCTTCAACCACCACGCTGCCGCTGTCCGGGGAAACATGCCTCAGCGCCACGGCGTCGCCTGTTACGCGTTTTATGATGCCGCTATTTTTGCCCTTGGCGCCAGCCCCCCGCCCGTCAGCCTTCTTCTTCGAAGGTTTGGGGGCTTTCTCGGCAAGCTCCCCACCTCGGCTTTCAAAGCTTATTTTCTTGTCAAGCCCTAGGGTTTTCATGAACATCCCCTCAAAGAGGGACGTTGCGGACCTGCCAAGCTCTTCGGCCGCAGCGCCTTCCGACGTGTAGAGGGTCAGCGCACCGTCAGCCATCAGGAATTCGTCAGTAATCAAAGCCCGCGCAGCCGCCGGAAAACTTCCTGCTGCTTCCTCTGCTGCGTATGGAAGGTAGCCCCTTACCGCCTCTTGCTCGGTAAGAACCAGGTTCTTGTAGTTGAAAGCAAACTCGACGTCGCCAACGCCGGAAGCTTTCCCTTTTATTTTCTGTTTCAGTGTACAAATGTCGGAATGCGGTATGATGAAATTCAGGTCCATGCTGACCGTCAGCACCTGCCTGTCTTTAGAAATTCTGGCATTGCCCAGAGCGTACTTGTATTCGCTTCTGTCATGAACCCCTATTTTGTCCCAGGAGATGGTTTGTTCTATAATTTGATTCATTAAACCTGCATCTCCGCCAAACCTTCCAAGGAAGGCAAATCTTCTTCGTAGCTGGCCTGCCCCAGCTCGTTTATCTTAATGTCCGAGACTTCATTGTACTGATACAGCTGGTCCAAGTACTCGACGCAGGCCCTGATCCTGGTGCGCAGCAGGTACCCCCGGTTGTCTGTCCTCCGAAGTATCTCGCCCATGTCGATGTTTGGGTTCCAGCCGTAAGCCTTCTTGTAGAAATCTATCAGTTTCGCCATTATCATCAGTATCTCTTCTTTGTCCAGCTGCACCAGCTGCTTCGCTGACTCAATGCTCCCAAGCGCCTTCTCAACGAGCTCCCGGTCGCCCTGCTCAAAATCCGCTTCGTTGAGATTGTCGTATTCATGCTTGCCTTCGATTACGTCGTCGAAATAGTCGTCGGTCATAGTGAAAATGCTGTAAGTCGCCTGCTGCTTTGCATCCGGGAACAGGAAGCCAGCCATGTTCCTGTAGGCTTTCAGCCTTGCTTTTTTACCAAGGCCCCTAATGAGCTCCGCCTCGTCGACCAAGATGACCCAGCCGCTGTAGCCCATGCACTGGAAAAGGCGGCTCATCATTGAAAAATAATCGCTCATGTGCTTGGTTCTGACAAAATTGACGTTGTATTCCGCTTTTTCTGAGCATATGCGCTTGTATATCTGCTTCAGCGACTTGTTGCTGATGAAATCGCCTTCGAGATCTGCCTGAATCAGGTATTTCTCGTCCATGTCGTCGGTTTTGAAGTAAGAGCGCAGCAAGTAGTAGAGCTTGTCTACGTCGAGCTGCTTAGCCGTATAAGCCAGCATGTCGACGGCAATAGGGCTTCCCTCCGTTATGTTCATGAGGGTGTCCATGAAACCCGGCTGCAGCCGCCCTGGCAGGTAAGTGTTGCTCAGCATCTTTTTGTAGACTAGGTACAGCTTGTCAAAGGGGGTCTCCTTGCTGACAGAGATCAGGCTGACAACCATGTTTTCACTATGCGCCATGCTGAACACGGTGTTCAGCATGTGGGTTTTCCCTTCTCCGTACCTTCCTGAAACAACCATGCCGCCCGAAGCTTTGCTTTCGCATGCTTCGCTAAGCTTTTTTGAAATGTCCGACAGCAGGCCTTGCCTGGCTGAGGAAAAATACTGCCCAGCCGCCCTTGAAGAAACGCCTGAGCGCAGAGCCTCGATGATCTTCCTTGATTCAAAATCAATCATCCGCGAGCACCTCCTTCACTACCTGCCTCGGCAGGGATGTCCCCGTAAAATGCGAAAGCGAAATCATCTCTTCCGCCTTCTCTGCGCTTATGCCCCTGGCACCGCTGCTGGCTGTGCCGATGACGCCTGCAAGCCGTTCCGACATTTCGACGATTGCTTCCCTTGTATATATCCGCTTGCCCAAAACGTCCATATCGATGATGTCGGTGAACTGGTTGAAATTGCCTGACACTATTTCGTTTTGTATGCGGGCCCACAAAGCGTAGTACGATTTCAAGCCGGCCAGCTCGTCGTCTATCAGCCTCCTGTCAAACGAGAAAACGAACATTATGTTTCTGAGCGTGTCTATTTCGTCTATGAGCTCCCTTATGCTTTCGTAGGCGTCCGTGCGTTTCATCTTCGTGTAGCGGATAGTGTCCATTGAACTCGAGTACGCCAAAATGTCTACGTTGTCAATGGTTATCAATATCCCCGGGCAGCCTGCCAAGCTGTGCAGCTCGGCGAGCGACCTGAGCATGTGCCTTGCGTTGTATCTGGTTATCCTTGAGGGCGCCAGCCCCAGGCGCCGGATTGCGGGCAGTGCAACGTCCTTGTTTCCGAAAAGCCACAGCATCAACTGCTCCCTGTTCTGGCTCTCCAAAGCGGGGTGCCCAAGCGCCCCTCCTGCGAGCAGGCTGCACGCTATGGCGAAATTGCTGTCCATCAGCGGGTTTTTTAAGAACATCTTTTGAAGCTGGTTCCTGATTTCTTTTTTCGTCAAGGCATCCAGCTCCCCAATGCCTGAAAGGTAGTCCGCAAACGACATTCCTTCCGGTATGTCAGACTCGCAGTAGCCAAGCTCCTTGACCACCTGCCCTGCGCACCTTTTAATGCAGCCAGCCAAATCGCACCGGCCCAGTATTTCCAAATAGATGCTTTTGAAGTCGTGCAGCCAGACGTCTTTGGCAGAAAAGCCGACGGCCTTGAACCCTGCGCTTTCGGCTTCGCCGGAAAGGAACTGCAGAAAATGGGTTTTGCCGCTCCCTGCCCTTCCAGTCACGAATTTTATCTTGCTGCCGCCATTGGAGATGTACTCCTGCAGGTATTTCTCTTTCAAAAAACCGACGAAAGGGCGTATGCCCACGGAAACCTCGTTTAAAATATCCATATTGCCGGGTGCCTGCCCCTGCTTAAGCAGCGACACCCCTGTCTTGTAATCGTTTCCCAATGCAAACCTCCAACCCTTCGCCCTAGCTACTGCCCGTCTTTGTAGAAACGCACCGTCTCAAGCATCTGCTCGTTGCCGTCCCCGTCCAATATGCGTATATGCTTGGTCGTCGCCTTGCCTGGGCCAAACTGGAATTTCCTTTCGTCCTTTGTAGCCTTGATTTCTGAGGAGTACAGGCGGGCCAAATCGAAAGCGAAGTTCTGCATGTCGTATTCCTTCTTCGCCCTCTGCGTCGGCGCTATGTAGCTGTAGATATCCCACAGCATCAATTGGTGCCCGTCGACCACATCCTTGCCTTTGCTTTTGCCTTTGTTTTTCCTCTCTTTGACAGCGACGTTCAGGTCGTAGGCCGCCGCTAGCTCGTTCAGGAACAAGCTGGCGTTGAATTGCGCTTTCAGGTACTTCTCCCTGCTGGCCTTGATGTCTTGGACGAATTTGAGCGGGCGGGCGCACTGGAACTTTTTCTTGTTGACGGAAAGCTCCTGGTTTTCAGCGTCGATCCTGACTTTGTACGGGAAAATTTCATATACCGGAAACTCGCCCTTGATGTCGACGGAACACTGCTCGCAGCATTCTACGAGCTGCATGGCAAAATCCCCGCTTTCGATGTATTCCCTTCCGTCAAAGCTTCCTGCCAGCTCCTCTAGGCTTTCTGCCAAACCCTCTGTTTCGCCTAAATAAACCTTCAGCTGCGCAATGCCCT
Source organism: Clostridiales bacterium (assembly GCA_009782285.1). Taxonomy (GTDB): domain Bacteria; phylum Bacillota; class Clostridia; order Peptostreptococcales; family Anaerovoracaceae; genus WRJK01. The sequence continues at coordinate 8,233 of WRJK01000013.1, read as the reverse complement.
TGGCCAAGTTTTTCAAATCCCCCTTTTCGGAGTTTTTGGTTATGCTCTTAAAGCTCTTTTGCGTGCCTTGCAGTTTTTCCTTAATTCCTTTTTCCAGCGCCTGCAAATCCTGATAAAATTCCTCGTAATTCATTAAAATCCTCTCCTTTGTTTCTGCTTAACCGTTACTACAGGATATCACAAAAACCCTGTTCCTGCAAACGCTTTTTCTGCGCTCGGGCGTTCCGGTTCACGGCACTGCCGTCTTAATCGTCAGCAAAGCCCTGCTCTATCAGAAATTCGGCAATCAGCGGATGCACCTCGTGCCAGCGTGTTCCGCCGAACTCAAGCACAACCAGCGCCTGCATTTGCCGAATCAGAAACTGGGAGTCCTCGATTTGCTCCTTGAATTTCTGGTCGTTGTATATGCTCGCCAGCATTGGGTAGTCCGGCCCCGAGATGCCCCTATTCAATTCGGAACTCAGCTCTTGGAGCGCCCGCCTTGCGTCTTCGGCTTCTATTTTGCTTGAGCCCCTCTTGCTTGCGCGGCGCGCAGACGCTATGATGCAAGCGAACAAATCCCGCAGCACCCCTCCTGTTTGCTCAATCAGCATGGCTAGGGCGTTTTCGCTGAAGAGCTTCGCGTCAGCCCTCAGCCTGACAATCTCTCGAATGACGCCGATGCCCTCCTCGCTCTGGCTTCTGTCGATGTTGCTGACTTTGATCATTGGCAGTATGTGCAGCTCGTAAAAGTCTTTGATCAGCGCAAACCTGGAATCGTAGCGCAAGCTTAAGGGGAAAGTGTATATGACCGGGAATGGCATCTGCGCCAAAGCGTGGCAGCGGAACATGTCCAAGGCTTTTTCCTGCGGCTGCAGTTTGTCGATGCCATCGAATATCAGGACGGGCTGCTTGCCGCCCGCGCCCTTGGCAATCCGATCTGATATCTCCATTATGCAGCTGGCGTTAGGCTCCGGAGCGCCATGCGGAAGCTCAATGCCGTGCTTTCCCGCAATCATGCGCAGGCCTTCTGCAATTCCCAGCATAACGTCCCGGCAGCTTGCTTGAAACAAATCCATTTCCGCCTCGGCGTTGATGATCCAGACCGGCCAGCCTGCGTCCTCAAGCCGCTGCTTCAGTTTGCATAGCTCTGTGCTTTTGCCGCAGCCCCGCTGCCCCAGCAGCAGTTTGGCGTTTCTGCCAAAGGGCGTGGTGCAGTCCTCGTACAGGTCGTCTGTGGGCGAATGCCACCTGTCGCCCGTCCGGACTGCCATGGTCTTGTCGCAGTAAAACCGGGCAAGCTCTTCTGCGTTCAGCGGCCCAAGCCGAAAAGCCCTTGGAATAGCTCCCAAGCTCTCGGCTTTTTCTATCCCTAAAGGTTCCATTCGCAACCATCCTTTCCGAGTACACTTCGACTCTGGAGCTTCTGTAGCGTTCCGCTATTTCGCGCTGCATACACCTTGGCCTATCAAGAATTCCGCAATCAGCGGGTGCAATTCATGCCACCGGTCGCCATTGTATTCCAAAACAACCAGTGACTGCATCTGCTTGAGCAGGAACTCCGTGTCCTCAATTTGTAATTAAAGAGATGCCTCAGCACCCCACCGGTTTTGCTAATCAGAAGATTAAGGGCATCGCTGTCAAATAATTTCAGGTCTGCCCTCAGCTTGACGATCTCGCGAATAGCATTAATGCCATCTGCGTTTTCGCTCATGTCAATGTTACTTACTTTAATCATGGGCAGCAAATGGTGTTCGTACAAGTCCATTATTGCTGCAAACCTTGAATCGTAGAATAAGCTTATCGGAAATGTGTAAATGATAGGGAAAGGCATCTGTGCCAAAACAGAGTAGCAAAAAATATCGAATGCCTTATCCGGTGGTTGAATTTTGTCCATATTCACAAAGATGAGAACAGGTTGCTTTTTGTTTCCGCTGTTACTAATACAGTCTGCAATTTCTATAATGTAGCTTAACCATTCCGAGGCGCGCCTTTCCATCTTCTCTTTTACGCTCACCCGAGTCGCAATGCTCGCTTTCAATTCGCCTTTTAAAGACGCGAACGCCTGCAGCACATTTTGAAGTGAAGGCGTCTTTGCTCCTATTCCTGCTGATACGTCAATGGATCTTGATTTGCCCTTCTCTTCAATTGTCTCTTTGTCCGATTTAAGGTAATCTAAAACCGCCTCCCGCGTTTTTTCGGGAATCTCGATGCTGTAACCGTCAGCAATCTTGAAAAGCCCTTCAGTTATGTTCAGCATGACGTCCCAGCAATTTGCTTGGAACAAATCCATGTCCAGATTAGCGTTCACCATCCAAACTGGGTGTCCTGCATCTTCCAGCCGTTGCTTCAGTTTGTGGAGTTCCGTGCTTTTCCCACAGCTACTGTGCCCTAACAGCAGATGGGCATTTTTCGTCAGTGGTACCGTGCAATATCTAAACAAAGCGTCCATTGGCGAATTTCTTTTTCCGATTCGTACTGCCATCGTTTTATCATAATAGAACATCGGTAAAACGTCTTCTTTTAGCTGATCTCGAGCGAACGACTGAAGAATGGTGTCCAGGGTTTCTGCCCTCTCCATTTTACTGCTCCTTCCTAACGCGGGCCGCAGCCCACAACCCAAGAAACTCGTTGTAGTCTGTACATTGTATCACCATTTTCATGCGGTGTAAATAGAATCGTCACAAATCCAGCACTCTGTATTCATAACCGAATTCGCCGATGAAACGGTACATGTCGCCCATGGTTATGAACATCGTCTTTGTGTTGTCGTTGGGGTGGAAGCTTATCAAGCGCTCGCTCAGCATTTCCCTGTCGAGAAGCACGTTTATGTCCTTTTCCGCATTGTTAAGCAGTCCAAAAAGCGAGACCGCGCCGGGCGTCAGCCCCATTTTTCCCATCAGTTGCTCCGGCGAGCAGAAGCGGATTTTTTTGTCCGAGATCAAACCTTCAAGCTTCTTGATGTCGAGGCGCTTTGCCCCATCCATCACAAGCAGGTAGTACGCTGTGTTTTTCTTGTTGCACAAGAACAGCGTCTTGGTCCTCACGCCCTCCATCCCTTCGATGAACTTGTCTGCCTCCTCCGTCGTCGCTGCCGGCGGGTGTTCGACAACGCTGTACTGTATTTGCATTCCTGTCAACGTGTCGTAAACTAATTTGCTTTGTTCCACCATAAGCCCTCCTTTGCGCTTGTCCTTAGTTTTCGCTGACAAAAACCTCGCCCGTGTCGCGGCAGAGGTACTGAACCGCCGCCCTGCCGGTCATCAGCGCCGCCGGTAAGCCGCCCGGCGGCATCAAGCGGTGCCCTGCAAAGTATACGCCAGAAAGCCCCTTTACAACGGCAGGGTATGTCTTGATCTTCATGCTGGGCGTCATTTCGGTCATAAAGGAGCCCTTCCAAGTGCCGCAGTAGCGCTCGTACGTAAGCGGCGTTGCAACATCGCAAACTTCTATTTTGCCGACGATTTCGGGCATCTGCTCTGCCAACTCCCGCTCCACCTCGCCTGCTAACTTTTGTTTTTCCTCCCCGTACCTGTTCTCTTCTCTGGCTTTTGTCCAAAAATCGTAGGTGTCGCCGCTGAGCATGACTGTCACGGCAGTCTTTCCTTCTGCCGAGTATGCAGGGTCTGCTGCATAGTTGTTGACGCTCAGGTATTCGTAAGTTTGCGTGCCTATAGAGATCGGCTTTTTTATTTTGAATGTGAGCACCTGTGGGTAATTCTTCAAATCGGCGTTGATCCCAAGCGACACAAATGTCACCATCGACGGCTCGCACACTCCGCGCATTTCGCCCAGCCAATCCGCTTCTGGCAAAGCATCAAATAAATTGCCGACAGCCATGGTGTCTGTCGTTACGATTACTGCGTCTGCTTCCAGCCTTCTTTCACCTGCTACAACGCCGGCCGCCTTACCGTCCTCAATGACAACTCGGTCGGCCCGAGTGCCCAAGAGCAGTTCGCCGCCGAGCGACCTGAACGTCCTGACGATCCTCTCCACAAACGGAAGCGAGCCGCCCTCGGGGAAGCCTCCGTCGCCCCGAGCCAAGATGCCCATGGTAAAGAAGAACGGCACAATGCCTGTCTTGTCTTCGGTGCAGGATCGAAGCATGTTCCGTATGCCCTCGTGGTTAAACCGTTTTATGTACGCATCCCGTGGGATTTTTGAAAATTTGCGCATCAAAAAGAACGCTGGCATTGCTGATAACAGCAGCGACACCGGCATGCGCCTCTTTTTCGTCGCCTTGACTCCGCGTATGTCTGTGACTGGCATGGCAAGGTTTTTCACCTTGCGCACGTTGCTGCACAGCCCCCTGATCTCTTTTTCGTCGCTTGGAGACAGTTCCATCAAGTGCTTCTCCATAGCGTCAACGTTGCGGTATGCCCTGACCGGCACACCCATGTGGTTGTATTCAAAAAATGGCTCGGCTGTCTGAATCCCTACGCTGTCGTCCAAAGCACCCACATAGCGCCACGACCTGTGCAAATCTTCGTCTTTTCCCGAGCCGGACAGCCAGTGCATGCCGCCTTCAAACAGGTAACCTCCCCGTTCCCACGACGTGCAGTTCCCTCCAGCCCTGCTGTGGCTCTCCAAAATCGTAACGTCAAAGCCGCTTTTTCTTGCATAGATGCCTGCACTCAAACCTGCGATGCCGCCGCCTATTACTATAACCTTCTTACTCATGATGTCTTCCTCCAATTCGTCATTACCAACTTAAAACAACCAACTTTATGGTTTTTCCCTCTGATACAGTTTGTATGATACAATGGTATAATAGGATACTTAGAAAGTCAAGGAACAAACCGCAGGATGAAACGTCTAATAGAGGAACTTTCAGGAGGTGATTATATTGTATTTCAAGAGAAGACCATTGATAATTGTCGTTGCGGTTGCAGCATTGATGACTGCGCTTTTTACCGGATGCGAGTCAGGCAGGGCAGACGGCGACAGCAGCGTTCCACAGAAAACTCCTCTGCTCGACGTCAGCCTTTCAACAAGCGATCCCCAAAATCAGCGCATCCAAGCAGCTCAATTGACAAACGGGTGGCGTTCCGAAGATGGCTCTGCTTATGAAGCCGATTCGCCCCATCCGCTCCAAATGCCCAAAGGGTATGACGAGGCCACGCTCTTCCTGTCTGCCGCAAGTGGTGAAATCGCATTGCAATTCAGCGACGACTACCCGCCGCTGTCCGTGTCAGTGCAGCGCTGGGACGCAAGGCATGCCGGCACAGATTCGGCAGATGTGTGGGAAAACGGTGAGCAAGTTGCGGTGTCAGCAAATACTTTCAACATTGAAAACGACGGCAACGACTACATTTACGAGGTGCATGCGAATTGGGAGCAAGGATATTCTTGGTACGCGTTTCGCGTAAACGCCGCTGAGTTAATTGCTATTCCACAGCCCAGGCGATTATGACACGTACGTTTTGGAGCAGCCCTTTGAGATATCATTGCCGGCCGACTTTGATTAATAGACAACTAGACAACTAGACAACTGGGGGACAGATACACTATGAGCCAGTTGACACACGTACCCAATACGTGCTATACTGTTGTTGGAGACTTGGGGATAAAGTGAAAAACGCTAATCTCAAAAAAATCGGACAGAAAGAGGGCTAAACAATGAAATATGCCTACACAGCAATAATATCACCGGAAGAAAATGGCTCGTTCAGCGTCCGCTTTCCGGATTTGCCTGGCTGCTATACAAGCGGCGATGATATGCCGGATGCCGTACATATGGCGCAGGACGCCCTTTGCTTATGGTTGTATGACATGGAGCAAGACAAAAAAAGCATTCCTTGTGCTGCAAAACAACACGATATACATACCGAAAGCAATGAATTTACAAGCGTTGTTGCTGTTGACACGGAAACCTATCGCCGCTATTACGAGAACAAATCAGTGAAAAAAACTCTCACCATACCAATGTGGCTAAATGAGCAAGCAGAACGCGCCAATATTAATTTTTCTCAAACACTACAAAGGGCAATAAAAACCGAATTGCGCATATCAGAATAGTCAGTGCGAGACAATAGCACAGCGAATCAATCAGCTGAGTCAAACGGCTGGACCCGGATGCTCTTGACGCCGCTTTTCATGATCAGAAACCTCAGAGCCGGCGTGTACATGAACAGGCTTTTCAGATTCTTCAAGACCAGCTTCGCCCGAATGCGAAAAGTCCTGCGCCTGTATCTTTTGTTTGCGTTTTTCAGGCTTTCGTTCAAAACGCGGCTTAGCTCGTAACCGCTGTTTATGGCGTAGCTGATGCCTTCCAAGGAACTCGGGCTGATGAACCCGGCAGCCTCGCCCACGAGGAACGCATCGTCCTTTCCGCAATAGAAATCCGAAGGGCCCGACGGCCGCAAAACCATGCAGGCTTCCGTCTTGACCGGGCTGTCCAATTGAAAGCCGTAGCCTTTCAATTGCTCTTTCAGCGCGTTGAAACCGCCCTTTGCGCTACGGACGGGAAACGCGCCGCCGAATATGAAATGCTCGTCTTTTGAAAGCCCCCAAGCATAGCAGTCCGTGACAGACGGTGCAAAAATGCTCGAATAGAACGGCGATGCGTGTTCGTCCACAAACCACTGCTGAATTGCAAGGTACTGGCGAATATTGGCGTTCGGGTACAAGCAGCGCCGTACAAACGAAAAAGCACCGTCCGCACCGACGACGCAGCGAGCTTCAATACAACGGTCCTCGCCGTTTTCCCGCCATTTGACCCGGTAGCCCCCTTCGAACCTCTCAATGCCGCTGCACCTTGCGTTGCCGTGAACTTCAATGTGCTCGGGGACCAGAGACCTGAGCCACATGTCGAATTTGTGCCTGTCCAAGTTGATGTAAAACCGCTGGTAGTACCGCACAAGGCAGGACTTCAGGTCAATTGTCCTGACGGAAAAAATCTGAGGGCTGGCCAATACGTCCAGCGGCAGGGTCAGGTCGAATTTCGCCAAGGCTTTTTGCGCATCAGGGGCAAGCAGCCCACCGCAGGGTTTTCTGAAGCCCTGCGGCAGCGAATCGCTTTTTTTGTCAATGGCTATCACTTTCAGGCCCTTGTGCAGCAGCCTGGCAAGCGTAGCACCGGCTGGCCCCAGCCCAATTATCGCAATGTCGTACATTTTCCCCCTTTGCTTTTAGGCAAACCCGAAACTACACGTAGACGATGTTGACAGCACCCAGAGACACCCTGCCGTTAAGCGTTAGCTTCGGCCCTTGTGCGTCTTCAGCGCACTTGTTTTTCATTTCGACTGCCCCGAGGCTTGCGACTATGCGGTTTTCAATGCGCCAGCTTTTGGGGACGTACATCTCTATGGCGCCAAACGAACAGTCTACATCCATAACTGCCCCGCTTGGGTCGAGTTTGGCATTGTCGAAAAAAATCTTGAGCGCACCGAACGACGAATATATCTTTGCTTTTCTCAAGTTGTCGCAATGTATGTACTTGGTGCTGGCGCAGAACGACGCGCCGCATTCTATTTCTTCGTCGTCCAAGTATTCGACAGTCCCCTCGTAACTGCCGGCGCTTTTTCCCTCGTGGTAAAACCTGTGGTGCTTGAAATACTCGCGAAATCTCCTCTTCCTGAACATGGTCGAAAACGCTATGCTGAGGAACAGCGCCGCCACCAGTAGGGGCCAAGGCGACAAAGCCTCAATCTGCAAGGGCTTTGAAAACAATATCCCGACGAGAGCCAGCGGAAAGAATATCCCGGCAAAATTCCTGTGCAGAACGCTTTCCACTATGACCGGGATCAGTACAACGGCGAATATTATGCTAAGCAAGCTGACGTTTGCCAAGTAGCCCAGCGCGTTCAGTATCACTGCTGCAGCGGCGCACACGAAAAATATGCCCCAAAACCATTTGTTAGTCTTCATAATTGCTCCTTTCGCCTAGCCTGCATTTCAGCGTCTGATAATACAGGCGGGAAACATACACCTTTTTGTGGCTGCCATGAAACTGCACGAGGCTTGCCGAAGCGAGGTTCCTGTCTATGGACAGGATATGCCTGATGTTGATTATCGTGGACTTTGCGGCGCGGACGAAATGCCCCGGAAGCATTTCAACAAGTTCGTACAGGCGGAATTTGATGCGGAACGAGTCGCCCGCAGTGTGCGCATATACGTTTTCACCGCTTGTTTCAAAAAACAGCACATCGTCAAGTGGAAAGTAATAGGGTGTATCACAAAACTTGGGGTTGACAAAAAGCGAATTAAAGGCCTTACGCAGCTAATTTGTCATTTGCAGCACGGCCATTGAGGT